>NZ_JBQHTZ010000056.1:0-311 GCF_052065455.1 Collinsella sp. HCP28S3_E9 | reverse complement strand
CTACCCTGTGACCGATAGCGCACCAGTACCGTGAGGGAAAGGTGAAAAGCACCCCGGGAGGGGAGTGAAACAGTACCTGAAACCGTGCGCCCACGAGCAGTCGGAGCACCCATTGGGTGTGACGGCGTGCCTTTTGTAGAATGAGCCAGCGAGTCGCTGGCGCGGGGCGAGGTTAACCGAAAGGGAGCCGGAGCGAAAGCGAGCCTTAACAGGGCGACTTGAGTCCCGCGCCGCGGACGCGAAGCCGGGTGAGCTATCCGTGGGCAGGCTGAAGCGGGGGTAAGACCCCGTGGAGGGCCGAACGCACGTCG
>NZ_JBQHTZ010000055.1:0-322 GCF_052065455.1 Collinsella sp. HCP28S3_E9 | reverse complement strand
GGTCATGTACCCGCGAAGCTCCTCGCTCCAGGGCTCGAACTTCTTGCGGTACTTGGGCCAGAGGGACTCGGGGTCCTCCTCCTCCTCGAGCACCGCGGAGCAGGTGCGGCCGGGGGACAGGAGGCACTGGTCGGTGACGACGAGGGTGCCCTCGCCGTCGACGGTGATGGAGCCGCCCTCGAGGATCATGTCGTCGGGACGGTAGCGGCGGCAGCCGGAGAGCTCGGCCATCTTGAGGGCGATCTGCTCGTCCTTGTCCCACGGGAAGTAGAGGCCGTCGATGAGGCCGCCGTAGCCGTTGAAGTGCCAGTGGTTGGCGCGC
>NZ_JBQHTZ010000054.1:0-335 GCF_052065455.1 Collinsella sp. HCP28S3_E9 | reverse complement strand
CCCCGGGTGGGCGTCCGAGACGACGAGCCGCACGCCCGCCGCCCCGCGCGAGCGGATAGCCCGCAGGAAGGCGAGCCACGAGTCGTAAGACTCGGTGTCAACCACGTCGACACCGAGGACGCGCCTCCAGCCGCCCGCATCGCAGCCGATGGCGGTGACCACGGCGGTGGAGGCGACGCGCCCCTCGCGGCGGCACTTGACGTAGGTCGCGTCGAGCCAGACGCAGGGCACCGGCGAGCCGTCGAGCGGCCTTCCGCACAGATCCTCGATGTCTGCGTCCAGGCTCGAGGCGATTGCGCTCACCTGGTCCTTCGAGAGCCTGGAGACGCCCATCT
>NZ_JBQHTZ010000053.1:0-392 GCF_052065455.1 Collinsella sp. HCP28S3_E9 | reverse complement strand
CGTGATGCAGTGGATGTTGCCGCCGCCGTAGACGACCTGGTCGGACTTGACGCCCACGCACTTGTAGACGCCCTCGCCCCAGACCTCGTCGTAGATCTCCTGGAGCGTGTCGACGGCCAGCTGGTCGTTCTCGTCGCCGTACTGCGGGACGATGACGCCGTGGTTGGTCACGAGGTAGTTCATGTAGGAGGCGATCAGCGGCTCGTCGGGGACGCGCGGCTCGGCGTTCTCGTCGGCGTCGATGGTGTCGCAGGAGGCCTGGTCCATGTACAGCGGCTTCACGTGTTAGCGTCAATCTATTTTTCACCAGTTTCGCTAAACAGGCGCGCCGTTCGCGCAAAGGCGGTTTCACCGGTTGCGCTAACGTATTTTCACCGATTCCGGTCACGGCT
>NZ_JBQHTZ010000052.1:0-392 GCF_052065455.1 Collinsella sp. HCP28S3_E9 | reverse complement strand
CGTCCTTCGTCTGCTCGATGAACAGGTCGAACTTGGGGAAGCAGCCGCGGCGGTTGAGCAGGCGCAGGCCGAAGCAGTCGGCGAGGTAGTAGCCCTTCTCGCAGCCGCCGGCGCCGTGGTCGGAGGCCATCATGACGCAGTTCTCGGCGCCCACGGCCTGCCCGATCTTGCCCTCGGGGTTGGTCATGGCGAAGACGCGCACGCCCATATCCTTCATCTTGCCGATGGCCTCGAGCACCTCGGGGGTGGTGCCGGACTCGGAGGCGGTCAGCACGACGGACTTGTCGGTCATGCGCTTGTGGCCCATGACGTTCCACTCGGCGGCGTGGATCAGGTAGACCTCGAGGTCGCGGTCGCCGAACTTGTTCATGAGGTACTCGAGCTGCATGAAC
>NZ_JBQHTZ010000051.1:0-401 GCF_052065455.1 Collinsella sp. HCP28S3_E9 | reverse complement strand
ATGCTGGCATGAGTAGCGAGAGACGAGAGAGTAACTCGTCCGCCGTGAACCCGAGGTTTCCTGGGCAAGGCTAATCCTCCCAGGGTCAGTCGGGGGCTAAGGCGAGGCCGGGAGGCGTAGCCGACGCGCAGCAGGCAGACATTCCTGCACCGCGCACGCGGCGCTACGACCGACGGGGCGACGGATGGGGGTGGCTCGGCGGGGTTCTGGACGTCCCCGTGATGGAGCGCGGCCCGCGGACCAGGGAAATCCGGTCCGCATCGAGGGCGAGGCTCCGGACGAAGCACTTAAGCGAAGCGAGTGAGCCCGAGGTCCCTAGAAAAACCCCTAGGCAGGCGCGTGCGCGCCCGTACCGCAAACCGACACAGGTGGGTGGGTAGAACATACCGAGGCGATCGGGT
>NZ_JBQHTZ010000050.1:0-419 GCF_052065455.1 Collinsella sp. HCP28S3_E9 | reverse complement strand
GAGCCCGTCCGGTGGATGTCTGGCCAGGATACGTCCCCGCAGCACCCGGTCCCCGGGGTCGCACCCGCGTACCTTGAGAGCCGCATAGCGATAGGAGAGAGATGGAAGAGTATCCTCTTCCAGACTCGATTCTTTTCTGCGATTAAATCAAGAATGATAGCAATCATTCATCCGATCCAAACAAGAGGAATTCACTCATTGATGAGTGAGGAGCATCTGATCGCGAGCACAGTGGAACACGCTGTGCCGCGGTATGAGATACCCGAATTGCGACATGAGAGCGCTATTCATGATATCGATTAATTTATATTAGCGACACGTGGATATCCCGCGGGCCCGGAGCGGTCCCGCAAGATACCACGGGCGCACGGCGGATGCCTTGGCACAGGGAGCCGATGAAGGACGCGGCAAGCTGCGAT
>NZ_JBQHTZ010000049.1:0-442 GCF_052065455.1 Collinsella sp. HCP28S3_E9 | reverse complement strand
AGTTCCGTTAGCGCAGTTGGTGAAAGTACGTTAGCGGGGTCGGCGAAAGCGCGTTAGCGCATTCGGCGAGATGCGTTTGCGAAAGTGGTCAATTTTAGATTAGCGCTAACATCACGGGCATGCAGAGCTTGTAGACCTTCAGCTTGCGGCCCTTGGCGTCAACCGCGTTGGAGAGGGTCTCGTAGGCGGCGTGGCACTGCTCGTAGAACGGGTACTCGGGGTCGTCGGTCCAGATGCAGACCATGACGCCCGGGGCGATGAAGGTGGCGACGTCGTCGATGTGGCCGTTGGTCTCCTCGGGGTCGATGCCCTCCTTGACCCAGATGACCTTCTCGACGCCGAGGTAGTCCTTGAGGTGCTCGGTCATGTACCCGCGAAGCTCCTCGCTCCAGGGCTCGAACTTCTTGCGGTACTTGGGCCAGAGGGACTCGGGGTCCTCCTC
>NZ_JBQHTZ010000048.1:0-447 GCF_052065455.1 Collinsella sp. HCP28S3_E9 | reverse complement strand
CCCACAGAATCTCCGTAGCCGTATCCACAGCCAGGCGGGCCACATCCTCTTTACCCTCCGGGATAGGGGGGAAGCACGACATGTCTACCGGCCACTCGCAAAGGTCACTCATACCGGTAATGCTACCAACCACGACACCCCTCCCCGGGTCGGGAAACGAATAAACCCCGCCCCCGGGTAATGATGGTCCTCCGCACCCATACGCCGGATCAATCGCTGCTCACCACAAGACAACGAGATCACAAGGCCACAAGGGGCGACGGTCTCCACACCATCATCAACCAGGAACGGGGCTCATTCGGACAATCCCTCATTCTCGGCGCGATACTGCCCACCAGCCGGGCGGCAAACTCCCCGCCGAGCACCACAGCGGTTGAAAACACCCGACGGTGAAGCAGCATCGCACCACCTGCATACAACCACGAATCCCCCTCCGTGAGTGGACAG
>NZ_JBQHTZ010000047.1:0-539 GCF_052065455.1 Collinsella sp. HCP28S3_E9 | reverse complement strand
CCGGCGGCTGCGAGAAGGGCTACTACCTCGCCGACTGCTTCGGCCTGCGCCTGCTCAACCGCCGCGGCTGCTTCCCCAAGTTCGACCTGTTCATCGAGCAGACGAAGGACGTCTGGAAGGACTTGCTCGACATCCGCAAGCGCTTCGAGCCGCGCGCCGAGGAGATCGCCAGGAAGTACGCGCTGGCCGACTACACCATGTTCATCGGCTCGGGGGCCCTCTGGGGCGAGACCATCCTGTACTCCATGTGCCTGCTCGAGGAGATGCAGTGGAAGCGCATCCGCCACATCACCTCGCACGACTTCTTCCACGGCACGCTCGAGCTGCTCGAGCCCGGCGTCCCGGTGTTCCTGTTCATGGGCGAGGACGAGTGCCGCGCCCTCGACGAGCGCGTCCGCGCCTTCCTCACCAGCGGCGTGACCGGCGACGAGGACTACGTCATCATCGACACCGCCGAGTACGCGATCCCGGGCCTGGACGACGACTTCCGCGTCATCGTGTCGCCGTGGATCCTGTCCGTGCTGACCACCGACCGCCTC
>NZ_JBQHTZ010000046.1:0-545 GCF_052065455.1 Collinsella sp. HCP28S3_E9 | reverse complement strand
AACGAAGAACGGCCTTCGTCCTAGAATCTGAAATCACCACAACAACAGGTTCTAGGAAAGGACGAAGACCGCTATGGAAATCTTATCAGACCCGACGCCGGACATGCTCGCTGTGCCCCGTTTCGACGACGGCGCCATCGATATGCAGGAGCTGCTTCGCAGACTCGCCGAGCAGGTCGTGAACGCCGTGATGGACGCCGAGGCCGACCAGCTCTGCGGTGGCGGGGCGAACAGCCGAAACGGCTACCGCGAGAGGTCGCTCGCCACCTGCGTCGGCACGCTGACGCTGCGCATCCCCAAGCTGCGCTCCGGCAGCTTCTTCCCGGAGGACGTGCTCGAGCGCTACCAGCGCGTCGACCGCGCCCTCGTTGCCGCCGTCGCCGAGATGTACGCCACGGGCACGAGCACCCGCAAGGTGCAGAGGGTGGCCGAGAAGATGGGCGTCTCCAGGCTCTCGAAGGACCAGGTGAGCGCAATCGCCTCGAGCCTGGACGCAGACATCGAGGATCTGTGCGGAAGGCCGCTCGACGGCTCGCCGGTGCCCT
>NZ_JBQHTZ010000045.1:0-580 GCF_052065455.1 Collinsella sp. HCP28S3_E9 | reverse complement strand
CCACTCGACCTCTGACTCGGCGCGAGGCCGAAATAGGCCGTGACCTGCCTTCCGGAACGGAACCTCGTGAAGTCGCCGACCTCGGCCGAGAAGGCTGCGGCCAGCGCGAAGGCGCAGCCCTTGATCGACTGGAGGGCGGCCACCTCCGCGGCGATCGGGCTGGCATCCACGGCGGCCCTGTACTCGGAGAGCAGGTCCGCCCGGGCCTCCGCCGCGGCCTCGACCTCGTTCCTCAGGGCGGCGAGCGTCCGAACCCCGCCATCGTCCTCCGGCCTGACCTTGTCGAGCCACCTCAGGAAGTCGTAGGTCCAGTACTTCCTCGGGTTGCCGGCGGGCGTGGTGCCGCCGTAGACGAACCCCCGCTTTGCGAGGAAGGCGAGCAGCCGCTGCTTGGCGGTCGCCAGGCGCGCGGTCGCCCCGTCGTAGGCGCCGGCGAGGTCCCTGATGCCTTCGACCTCGGGGGAGGGGACCATACGGGGGAGATGTCGTGGGCGAGTATCGCCTTGGCCATCCTGGCGGCGTCGTTCCTGTCGTTCTTGGAGGCCGAGTCGGCGGCCGACCTGGGGATCTTCGAGACCGC
>NZ_JBQHTZ010000044.1:0-667 GCF_052065455.1 Collinsella sp. HCP28S3_E9 | reverse complement strand
ATTAGCGACACGTGGATATCCCGCGGGCCCGGAGCGGTCCCGCAAGATACCACGGGCGCACGGCGGATGCCTTGGCACAGGGAGCCGATGAAGGACGCGGCAAGCTGCGATAATCCCCGGCGAGGAGCACACATCCTTCGACCCGGGGGTCTCCGAATGGGCGAACCCATGCACAGCAGTGTGCATATCCCCGGCCTGAACGCATAGGGCCGGGGAGGACAACCCGGGGAACTGAAACATCTAAGTACCCGGAGGAGAGGAAATCAATCTCGAGACTCCCCGAGTAGCGGCGAGCGAAAGGGGACCGATGGCCAAACCGTCGAGCGGGCGTACCCGGCAGGGGTTCCGCCGGCGGGGTTGCAGGGCCGCGCATCCGGGGGCTGCCGCCCCCGGGCGCAGGTCCGGCTGGGGAGCGGAACGGCATGGGAGGGCCGGCCGCAGCGGGTGACAGCCCCGTACGCGAACCCAGACCGGACGGCGCGACGCGGTCCCTGAGTAGGGCCGGGCACGTGAAACCCGGTCCGAACCTGGGTGGACCACCATCCAAGCCTGAGTACTACCCTGTGACCGATAGCGCACCAGTACCGTGAGGGAAAGGTGAAAAGCACCCCGGGAGGGGAGTGAAACAGTACCTGAAACCGTGCGCCCACGAGCAGTCGGAGCACCC
>NZ_JBQHTZ010000043.1:0-727 GCF_052065455.1 Collinsella sp. HCP28S3_E9 | reverse complement strand
GAGCCTTAACAGGGCGACTTGAGTCCCGCGCCGCGGACGCGAAGCCGGGTGAGCTATCCGTGGGCAGGCTGAAGCGGGGGTAAGACCCCGTGGAGGGCCGAACGCACGTCGGTTGAAAACGGCGGCGATGACCTGCGGATAGGGGTGAAAGGCCAATCAAACCCGGAGATATCTCGTTCTCCCCGAAATAGCTTTAGGGCTAGCGTCGCGCGTTCACCGCCGGAGGTAGAGCACCGGATGGACGAGGGGGCTTCGCCGCCTACCGAATCCAACCGAACTCCGAATGCCGGCGGCCCAGAGCGCGGCAGTCAGAGCATGTGGGCTAAGCTGTGTGCTCGAGAGGGAAACAGCCCGGACCGCCCGCTAAGGTCCCCAAGTTCCAGCCGAGTGGCAAAGGATGTGCGTCCGCCCAGACAACCAGGATGTTGGCTTAGAAGCAGCCATGCATTCAAAGAGTGCGTAACAGCTCACTGGTCGAGTGGACATGCGCCGACAATACACGGGGCTAAGCTGGACACCGAAGCGGCGGGATTCTAATTCATCAGAATCGGTAGGGGAGCTTCCCATGGGCGGAGAAGCCGGAGGGCGACCGACGGTGGAGCGCATGGGAGTGAGAATGCTGGCATGAGTAGCGAGAGACGAGAGAGTAACTCGTCCGCCGTGAACCCGAGGTTTCCTGGGCAAGGCTAATCCTCCCAGGGTCAGTCGGGGGCTAAGGCGAGGCCGG
>NZ_JBQHTZ010000042.1:0-750 GCF_052065455.1 Collinsella sp. HCP28S3_E9 | reverse complement strand
CCTCGCAGTATCCGGTTCTCAAGGTGCACGCCTGCGCCGGTTCCCGGTCCGACCGGGCCGCGCGGCAAGGAGATATATTGCCAGACCGGAGGGGCCCGCGGGGCGGGAATCACGCACTCCATATTTTGTTCACAAATGAACCAGAGGGCCCTGGAATCCGACAGGGTCTAATCGACGATCATATATCTCAGACAGACCGTATGACCTCGGTGTTTATGCTGTCCGATGTATACGTATCGGTTATATACCCAAACCAGAATTAAATAGCACCTAGGAGATAGATTGCGACGGTTCCCCTTATAAAGCCTTTACGCGACAAAGGACCCCGCCAGACAGCGCTGGAGCCCCATTAGTGTGCAATCCTAGCCGAAAGACGTGAAACGCGAGAAAAGATTGATTTGTAATCTAAATTGGCAGATCCATCTAGGAAATACGCAACCAGCCAAAGGAGCGTTCCTAAGTGCGGACTGTAAAGAACGAGTCCCAAAAACAGGCCTCGAAAAGAATCAACCCACTTCATATGCTATTGCGACTTCAGAATAAAGAAATCAACTATCTAGAGCCACGGATCAATACAAACGCAAAAAGGGGGAGGCCGCGAGGCCTCCCCCTTCTCGATTCTCGATGACGGCTCGGTGTCGTCCACCGGTCAGCGGCGCCCTGGCCTCCCACGGGCTGGCCCCGCAGTACTCTCGGCGCGATGGGGCTTAGCTTCCGGGTTCGGAACGGGACCGGGCGTGCCCCCCATGC
>NZ_JBQHTZ010000041.1:0-1147 GCF_052065455.1 Collinsella sp. HCP28S3_E9 | reverse complement strand
CTCTCCGTTAGACCAGCGTTGACGTAATAATGTCCCGTCCCCGCCCTAAGATGAATGTCGCCAAACATCAACATCGAAGAGACGGGGACGGGATGCTGGACATCATACTCCATGAGATGGAGGGGCTCTCCCTCGGGGAGAAGCGTGATCTCATCTGTGCCACGAAGGCGGCGGTCGCGCGCGAGCTTGGCAAGCAGGCAGATGGCGCGACGCCCAGATCATGCCCCCGGTGCGGCTCTTCCTCCTTCATCAGGAAAGGGCACAATGCCGACGGCTCCCAGCGCTGGCTCTGCAAGGGGTGCGGGAGGACATTCTCGTCCAAGAGCAGGGGCCTGCTCGCCGCCTCGAAGCTCGATGCCACGACCTGGGCGCTCTTCGTGGAAGCAACGCTTTCGGGCTCAAGCCTGAGGCAGTGCGCGAAGACGTGCCATGTGTGCCTCAGGACCTCCTGGTTCATGCGCATGAGACTCTGCGAGGTTATGGAGCGCTCGCTTCTCGCCTTCAGGACCGGACCTTCGGTCTCCTGGCAGGTAGACGGCGCCTACCTCGACGAGTCCCTCACGGGAAACAGGGCAAGGAGTGCTGCCAAGATGCCGAGGAAGCCCCACAAGCACGGCGGCGCCGTCCATGCGCGCGGCATCTCCAACCTCAAGGTCTGCGTCATCTGCGGAGCCAATGATGCCGGAGACGAGCTCTGCCGCGTGGCCGACAGGGGAAGGCCGAAGGATGAGGCCCTGAGAGACGCCATCAAGGGTCTCGGTCCTGGCACCTGGGTGGCGACCGACGCCCATCAGGGCTACAAGCGCGTGCTTCCCGCCCTCGGCATCACCGAGCATGCCGCCACCGACACGCGCCTGCAGAAGGACGGCGAGCTTGGCATGGTCAACGCGATGCACCAGAGGCTGCGCATCTTCCTTGCCCCATTCCACGGCGTATCCACCAAGTGGCTGGACCACTACCTCTCCTGGTTCCTTTGGCTCGAGCAGGCAAGGCGCTCGGACGCAGACGGGCTTCAGACGCTTTCCGGCCAGAGCGCCTGCGGCTTCTACGAGCATACGAGGCGCCAGATGATCGATCGTCCCCAGCCCTTCTGGGACTATTGGCAACGGCAGGGAGCGGCTACGTCAATGCTGGTCTAACAGAGAGT
>NZ_JBQHTZ010000039.1:0-1501 GCF_052065455.1 Collinsella sp. HCP28S3_E9 | reverse complement strand
GATCGCGTGCCGAATGTTGGTGTAAGGGGCCGCTTCCCTGGCCGTAGAAAGCAGGAAGCGGTTATCGCCTAGAATCTTAATTGCTGAAGTTAGGATTCGTGGAAAGGCAATAACCGCATATGGATAAGATACACGAGATTGCGGGCGACGGCGCCCTGATGCCGAGATTCGACGACGGCATGGTGAACATGACGGAGCTGATCAGGGTGATGGCCGAGTCGCTCGTCAACGAGATCATGGACGCCCAGGCCGACGAGGCGTGCGAGAGCGGCAACCAGCGCAACGGCTACCGCGAGCGCAGGCTCGTCACCAGCGTGGGCACCATCAACCTCAGAATCCCGAAGCTGCGCGCCGGCAGTTACTTTCCCGAGGACCTCATCGAGCGGTACTCGCGCGTGGACCGCGCGGTCATCGCCGCGGTCTCCGAGATGGTGACAAACGGCGTGTCCACCAGGAAGGTGAAGCGCGTGGCGCAGTCCATGGGCATAGACCGCATGAGCGCCAGCCAGGTGTCGAGGATATGCTCGTCGCTGGACGAGTCGGTCGCCGACCTGCGGGGACGCGACCTGTCAGACGTCAGCTACCCCTACATCTGGCTCGACGCCACCTACATCAAGTGCAGGGACGCCGGCCGCGTGCAGTCCACCGCGCTCGTGACCGCCATCGGCGCCGGCTCGGGCGGCTACAGGCGCCTGCTCGGCCTCGACGCCATCGACACAGAGTCCTACGACGGCTGGAGGGCGTTCCTCCTCTCGCTGCGGGCGCGCGGGGTCGATGGCGTCATCTGCGTCACCAGCGATGCGCACGAGGGCCTCAAGCGCGCGATCCAGGAGGTCTTCCCCGGCGCCGCCTGGCAGAGATGCATCGTGCACCTGATGCGCAACGCCGCCGGCAACGCGCCGACCAGGCAGAAGAGGGGCGCCGTGCTCGGCATCCTGAAGGCCGTGTTCGCCGAGCGCGACCCCGAGCTCGTGCGCGAGCTCTACCAGCTCGCCATCGAGCAGATCGAGGGGTTCTGCCCCAAGGCGGCCGAGGTGCTCGAGGAGGCCGAGGCCGACGCGCTGGCGTACCTCGACTTCCCCTACGAGCACCACGTCAGGCTGCGCACCAACAACGTTCAGGAGCGCGCCAACCGCGAGCTCAAGCGCCGCAGCCGCGTCGTCCAGGTGTTCCCGAGCAGGAAGTCGCTCATCAGGATGATGGGAGCGGTGTTCTCCGAGATGGACGAGGACTGGGCGGGCCGCCGCTGGTTCAACGACGACTCCATCGGCAGGGCCGTGGAGGGCGCCAAGGTGAACGCGCCCGCGCCCGCCTACGAGGGCACCGCCGCCGAGCATGCGGCCAGGATAATTGCGCTCGTGGTGGCCGACAACCCGATTCCCGGCAGGAAGGCGGCGTAGCATGCGCTAGAATGACGGCATTCTAGGTGATTCTCGGCTCCTCGGGCAGCCTGCGGCTACCCTCGAAAACCGAGCTCTACACCAACATTCGGGACACTACC
>NZ_JBQHTZ010000038.1:0-1516 GCF_052065455.1 Collinsella sp. HCP28S3_E9 | reverse complement strand
GGATGACGCGGAAACGGCCCCTCCCGGGGCCGTTTCAGTTCCAGATCGTTGTTTTCGCCCGCTGAGCTGGGCCTATGCCGGAATCTCTCCCACAGAAACCACCGAAGAGCCCATTTTTTTGTGTAAAAAGGACGAGTGAAATATAATGCTTAAAAAATATTGGATAAAATGTCCGATTTGTAACGGAAAGACGAGAGTTCAAGTATTTCATAATACTGTATTAAAAGATTTTCCTCTTTTCTGCCCTAAATGCAAATTGACGCATATCATTGATGTAGAAAAATTAGAGATTGTAATCAAAAATACAGAAAAACAAACTTTTATTATTTAGAAGAAAGGATATAAAAATGAAACGTTTACCTAAATATACGCCTGCGGAAGTACGGAATGATCCATACGGATTTACTTACAAAGAAATGTCGGAAGTTATTGGCGAGAATGAAGCAAAAGCCTTATATGAAGAATTATATAAGCAATTACCACGCAAAAAAAATCTATCAATGTTGGTAAAAAATATTTGCAAAAGTAGCGATACTGAAAAGTATGTTTACGAACTGAAAGACAACAAATACATTGAAACGGTTTTTATCAAGCGGCGAGATGGTGGAACTGTTTGCGTGAGCACACAAGTCGGTTGTCCTGTTGGTTGTATTTTTTG
Organism: Collinsella sp. HCP28S3_E9; assembly: GCF_052065455.1. Lineage (NCBI taxonomy): Bacteria > Bacillati > Actinomycetota > Coriobacteriia > Coriobacteriales > Coriobacteriaceae > Collinsella > Collinsella sp. HCP28S3_E9. The sequence continues at coordinate 858 of NZ_JBQHTZ010000038.1, read as the reverse complement.
TGAGTCCGGACGCAATGGTTTTGTTCGTAATCTAACACCGTCAGAAATCGTACAACAGATTATATTGTTGCGTCGAAAAGTAAACCGTATCGTTTTTATGGGTATGGGAGAGCCTTTATTCAATTATGACAACTTGATAAAAGCAATCCATATTCTTCGAGATAGAAATGGACTTAACTTTCCAACCGACGGCATTACCATATCAACAGTTGGTCCGGTCGATCAATTAAAAAAATTGCGCGAGGAACATCTTAAAATTCAGTTGACAATATCTTTACACGCAGCAACACAATCTGCAAGAAATCGTATTATTCCTCACATGCGCATATATGCTATTGAAGATGTTGTTAAGCAAGCCTTATCCTATTCTGAAAGGCATAATCGCAAAATTGTCTTTGCGTATTTGCTTTTACCGGGTATAAATGACCGGCCCTCAGATGTAAGACAACTTGCAAAATGGTTTCGGGGCAAAAAAGTTATGATTAACGTGTTACAATACAACCCAACAAGCAATTCAAGAATTAAAGCACCACAGAAACGGGAAATAGTTGCATTCAAACATCAATTAGAGCAAGCAGGACTTGAAGTTACTATTAGAGTTTCTCATGGCAGAGAGATTAACGCGGCTTGTGGACAGTTAGCTAACACATATAATAAATTCAAAAAAAATGATTAAAAGTGCCAGACGCATAGACGCAGAGCCGATAACGCATTAGGTCAAAAAACCTATGTGTTATCGGCTTTTTTAGAGGCTTCGGTAGTTTGTGTGACAAGGGGCTAGCCTAGGCAGCAACGCTCTTCGCTCCCTTCACGCCCTTCTTCCTCGCCTTCACCGGGCGACCCGGGAGCTGGGGCTGG
>NZ_JBQHTZ010000037.1:0-1566 GCF_052065455.1 Collinsella sp. HCP28S3_E9 | reverse complement strand
GAGGCTTCGGTAGTTTGTGTGACAAGGGGCTAGCCTAGGCAGCAACGCTCTTCGCTCCCTTCACGCCCTTCTTCCTCGCCTTCACCGGGCGACCCGGGAGCTGGGGCTGGCAGTCGCCGCACCTGAGCATGAGCAGGGCCACGAGGTTGTCGGTGTTGCGGAAGCCGTAGCCCATCCTCACCGTCACCTTGATCTTGTTGTTGATGGCCTCTACGCGCCCGTTGCTGATGCCGAGCTCGACTGCGGCGATGATGTCGTCGCGCCGGCGGCGCACCTTCTTCTCCACGGCGACGACCTTGGCGATCTTGCAGTAGGCGGCCCTGTGCATCCAGTCGTCGAGCAGCTCGGCGGCCTCGGAGCCGTCGGCTGCCCGGAAGACGGCCCGCAGGTCCTCCTTGAGCTCCCAGGCCCTGACCAGCCGCGAGCCGGCCCTCTTCTTGAGCGCCTCGAGCCTCGCCCTCTGGCCGTCGGTGAGGTCCTCGGGGTTCTTCACGAGCGCGTAGCGGCTGCCCTTGATGGAGGCCGCCTCCTCCTCGAGCGCCCTGACCTCCTCGGGCGGCAGCTCGCCTTTGGCAGGCCTGCCGCGCTTGCCCTCGGGCCTGGGCCTGGCGGCCCTGGCGGCGGCCCTGGCGGCGTTCCACTCCTCGCAGCGCACGGCGTCGAGCGCGTCGTTCATCCACTGGACCACGTGGAAGGGGTCCATGACCCACCTCGCGTTGGGGCAGCGGCGCTTGACCAGCTGCCTTATCCACCTCGCGCCGTCGGCGGTCACCACCTCTATGGCGCGCCTCTGCTCGCGCGTGAGCTCGTCGAGGAACAGGTTGAGCACGTCCTTGCCGGTGCCCTCGTGCGCCCAGATGAGGCAGCCGCGGTCGTGGTCGACGACCACCGTGACGTACTTGTGGCCCTTCTTGTACGACGTCTCGTCGATGCCGATGCGGCGCACGCCGTCGAACCTCGAGGCGCCGCGCGCGGCCTCCAGCTCGGCGTAGACGCGCCTGCACACGCCGCCCACGCTGTGCCACTCGACGCGGGCGAGCTCGGAGACCGCCGAGGCGGTGCAGCGGACCGCCAGCCACGCCACCCAGTCCTCGAAGTCGCGCGTGAAGCGCGCCCCGTGCCGCGCCCAGGGGACGGCCTCGGTGCGCACGCCGTGCTCCGGGCAGCGCACCCTGCAGGGCGCGTACTCCAGGTAGCAGGCCGAGCGCGCCAGGTCCATCGCCCTCCACAGCCTGGGGGCCCCGCGGTTCGCCATGTCGTAGAAGTCGCAGGCCCTGCCGCATACGGGGCAGCGGCGCTGCTCGCGCTTGTGGGGCCGGACGCTCACGACGATGCGCTCGGCCTCGATGCGCGCGCCCAGGACGACCGTGCGGGCCAGACCGAGGGCGAGAAGTAGTAGACTCTTCATGCGTCACGCCTCTTCGGTTGTCTGAATTTGGCTTAGCAATCATAGGCGGATGACGCGGAAACGGCCCCTCCCGGGGCCGTTTCAGTTCCAGATCGTTGTTTTCGCCCGCTGAGCTGGGCCTATGCCGGAATCTCTCCCACAGAAACCACCGAAGAGCC
>NZ_JBQHTZ010000036.1:0-1584 GCF_052065455.1 Collinsella sp. HCP28S3_E9 | reverse complement strand
ACTCTTCCATCTCTCTCCTATCGCTATGCGGCTCTCAAGGTACGCGGGTGCGACCCCGGGGACCGGGTGCTGCGGGGACGTATCCTGGCCAGACATCCACCGGACGGGCTCCTGCCCTCCATTCGAGTTAAAGTGTTTTCTCTCTAAGAATGTGTCTCCCTAGAAAGGAGGTGATCCAGCCGCACCTTCCGGTACGGCTACCTTGTTACGACTTCACCCCCCTCACCCTCCACACCTTCGGCGCCTCCCCCCTCTCGGTTGGGCCGGCGACTTCGGGTGCAGACGACTCGGGTGGTGTGACGGGCGGTGTGTACAAGGCCCGGGAACGCATTCACCGCGGCATGCTGATCCGCGATTACTAGCAACTCCGACTTCATGGGGGCGGGTTGCAGCCCCCAATCCGAACTGGGGCCGGCTTTCCGGGATCCGCTCCCCCTCGCGGGGTGGCATCCCTCTGTACCGGCCATTGTAGCACGTGTGCAGCCCAGGGCATAAGGGGCATGATGACTTGACGTCGTCCCCGCCCTCCTCCGCCTTGACGGCGGCGGTCCCGCGTGGGTTCCCGGCATCACCCGATGGCAACACGCGGCGGGGGTTGCGCTCGTTGCGGGACTTAACCCAACATCTCACGACACGAGCTGACGACAGCCATGCACCACCTGTATGGGCTCCTCTCGGCCACGGGGTCTCCCCCGCTTCACCCATATGTCAAGCCCTGGTAAGGTTCTTCGCGTTGCTTCGAATTAAGCCACATGCTCCGCTGCTTGTGCGGGCCCCCGTCAATTCCTTTGAGTTTTAGCCTTGCGGCCGTACTCCCCAGGCGGGACGCTTAATGCGTTGGCTGCGGCACGGGGGGATCGTCCCCCCACACCTAGCGTCCATCGTTTACGGCTGGGACTACCAGGGTATCTAATCCTGTTCGCTCCCCCAGCTTTCGCGCCTCAGCGTCGGTCTCGGCCCAGAGGGCCGCCTTCGCCACCGGTGTTCCACCCGATATCTGCGCATTCCACCGCTACACCGGGTGTTCCACCCTCCCCTACCGGACCCAAGCCGCGGAGGTTCCGGGGGCTTCGGGGGGTTGAGCCCCCCGCTTCGACCCCCGGCCTGCCGGGCCGCCTACGCGCGCTTTACGCCCAATGAATCCGGATAACGCTCGCCCCCTACGTATTACCGCGGCTGCTGGCACGTAGTTAGCCGGGGCTTCTTCTGCAGGTACAGTCTCGTCTCTTCCCTGCTGAAAGCGGTTTACGACCCGAAGGCCTCCGTCCCGCACGCGGCGTCGCTGCGTCAGGGTTGCCCCCATTGCGCAAGATTCCCCACTGCTGCCTCCCGTAGGAGTCTGGGCCGTGTCTCAGTCCCAATCTGGCCGGTCGGTCTCTCAACCCGGCTACCCGTTGTCGGCACGGTGGGCCGTCACCCCGCCGTCTACCTGATGGGCCGCGGAGCCATCCCCTCCCGTCGGGGCTTTAGCCCGGGCGCCATGCGGCACCCGGGGGTATCCGGTATTACCCGTCCTTTCGGGCGGCTATCCCGGGGGAGGGGGCAGGTTCTCCACGTGTTACTCAGCCGTTCGCCACTCGCTTC
>NZ_JBQHTZ010000035.1:0-1651 GCF_052065455.1 Collinsella sp. HCP28S3_E9 | reverse complement strand
GATGACGCGGAAACGGCCCCTCCCGGGGCCGTTTCAGTTCCAGATCGTTGTTTTCGCCCGCTGAGCTGGGCCTATGCCGGAATCTCTCCCACAGAAACCACCGAAGAGCCAGATTTCTTCTGGGGCGGTTGACAAGGGCTGTCCTTCAGCCCTGCAATTAAGAGGATGATGAGCTGGCTGAGCTCATGAAGGGCCTTGGGAGCGAGGGGTGCCCACCAGCAATTCAGCCTCGATGGTGATGCTTTTCACACGCGATAGATTTAGGGACTCCGCGTCGATGCCGAACAGCAGCGGCGTCATCTCGGCGAACACGCGGACGTCCCTTTCGGACATCTCGAAGGTGCGCGTCACCTTGATGCGGTCGGTCATCTTGAAGTGCTTCTCAAAGCAATCGGTCACCAGCTGGTTTGAGTATTCCTTGCTGCGCAAAGATCCTTCAGCAAGGTGGCGCAGCTCCGTAAGATGATTGCTGCCTGGAACCACTTTGACCAGCACTCCTGGCGCGGAGGCGTTTCTGGTTGGGGTGAGAACGCGCTTGAATTCGTCGTAGTTCGAGGGAGCGAATACGTCCACCACGCAGTTGATGGAGCCTTTCAGCACGGGGATGTTCGTCAGGTCGCCAACCAGCCATTTGACCGCCTTTCTGGAATCGTGGCGGGCCGCCATCAGCATGGCGTCTTTTGAGAGGTCAAACGCCACCACGTCGACACAGAGGTTTTCTCGGATTGCACGTGCATAGAAGCCTTCTCCGCATCCCGCGTCGAGCACGCGGAATGGCGTCGCGTTCACAGCTGCAGGACCCTCGCTTGGGGAAAGGGCCCTTCCTACCGCGGTGAGGACGGCTTCTTTCACGTGGTCGTAATACCCTGCCTCCAGGATTGCCATGCGGCTCTCAAAGGATTCTTTGCTGTAGTGGGCTGACTGCCTGGAGGGCCCTAGAAGGTTTACGTACCCCTGCTTTGCGATATCGAAGCAGTGCCTCTTCGGACATACGAGGCTCCCTTCCTGCAGCTTCAGGGCGCTGTGGCAAAGGGGGCAAGAGAGCACGTCGGCGCTGTCAGCAAATCGCGCGTATCTGTCGAGTACCATTGCGTCTCCTTTCGTCCAAGCAATTCTAGCGGATGAGTCTTCCCCAGCAGTGCATGGCTAATCATAGCAGGCAGAACCGCACAGTGACAAATAGCTGAGCTATTTCAAGCTGGGATTTCGGTATTCTGCTGCCCTCTTTTGGGCCACTTCATTTCGCCACGCTTTTGACAGGAGCAACAGGGTCCTCGCGCGCAAAACGCATATGGGCAATGCAGCCGTCTGTCAGGGCATGCCTGCGCCCCCGAACCTGCCGAAAAGGCGCTGATCTGCCCGCCAGGGCATGCCTGCGACCCCGAACCAGCCGAAAGGGCGGTGGATCTGCCCGTCAGGGCATGCCTGTGCCCCCGAACCAGCCGAAAGGGGGGTGGATCTGCCCGCCAGGGCATTGGCAGAAGAAAGAATGCCGAGATACTCAATAAGAAGATTGATAACCTTCAGCAGGTGAAAAAAGGAGGCTTCGGTAGTTTGTGTGACAAGGGGCTAGCCTAGGCAGCAACGCTCTTCGCTCCCTTCACGCCCTTCTTCCTCGCCTTCACCGGGCGACCCGGGAGCTGGGGCTGGC
>NZ_JBQHTZ010000034.1:0-1929 GCF_052065455.1 Collinsella sp. HCP28S3_E9 | reverse complement strand
GCGTTAAGCAAACAGGCCTGTGGCCTGTTTGTAGCGGAGCGTGGCGAGGGCGCCATGCGCCCGAAGCCCGGGGCTTCGCGAAGCGAAGGCCCTTCGAGTCTCGCCTCGGGCACCATACATGCAAAAGAGCGTTCAAGGGGGTTAAGGCCCCCTTTTTCGTGTACGTAATGTGATAACGAGCGGTACGTGTTATTATCGCCAAGGCGTTGTTTCCGCAATGCCCTAAAGAGGAACCCGAGGGTTCCCACCTTTTGGCGCCAATGAGCAGCTGACTGGTCATACAACTTAGATTCTCTTCCTCATATCGAGGATGTCTATGTGTACGACCTGGTTGCAAAAAAGCGCCGGGTTATTTTTTTATGAATGGAGGTAGGGAAAATAGCTAAGTCTGATGACACCCGCATCAACGACGAGATCACTGCATCTTCGTGCCGTTTGATTGGCGTCGATGGCTCTCAGCTCGGCCTGTTCGCCATCCGCGATGCCCAGCGCGTCGCCGACGATCAGGGTCTCGACCTTGTCGAGATCGCTCCCAACGCGGAGCCGCCGGTCTGCAAGGTCATGGACTACGGTAAGTTCAAGTACCAGCAGGCCATGAAGGCCAAGGCTGCTCGTAAGAACCAGTCCAAGGTCGAGGTTAAGGAAATGAAGTTCCGACCCAAGATCGACGTTGGCGACTACGAGACCAAGAAGGGCCACGTTCTGCGTTTCCTCAAGAAGGGCGCACGCGTTAAGATCACCATCATGTTCCGCGGCCGTGAGATGGCTCACCCGGAGCAGGGTCTTAACGTTCTCGAGCGTCTCGCCGAGGATCTTAAGCCTTACGCTACGGTCGAGTCCAAGCCTAAGATGGAAGGCCGTAACATGCTTATGCTGCTCGCCCCAATTAAGGGCGCCTTTGATGAGGATAAAGCGGCAAGTGATACTAAGTAACTAGTGTTCTGTAACCGATTAAGGAGTATTTCATGCCTAAGATGAAGTCCCACAGCGGCACCAAGAAGCGTTTCCGCAAGACTGGTACCGGCAAGCTTATGCGCGCCAAGGCTTTCAAGAGCCACATCCTGAGCAAGAAGTCCACCAAGCGTAAGCGTGGCTTCCGTCAGGAGACCGAGATCGCCGCTGCCGACCGCAAGGTCATCAAGTCGCGTCTCGCCTAAGTTAGCGTTCCCGTTTTTCGTTTAACCGTCTAGGAGTTGATAGAACATGGCACGTATTAAGCGCGCTGTTGCCGCCAAGAAGAAGCGCCGTACCGTTATGCACCGTGCGAAGGGTTACTACGGTGCCGCTTCGCGTACTTACAAGCATGCTAAAGAGCAGGTCCAGCACTCTCTGCAGTATCAGTACCGTGACCGCCGCAATAAGAAGCGCGAGATTCGCTCTCTCTGGATCACCCGTATCAACGCTGCTGCTCGCCTGAACGACATCTCTTACTCTCAGTTCATGCACGGCCTGAAGGTCGCCGGCATCGAGCTCGACCGCAAGGTCCTGGCTCAGATGGCTTACGAGGACATCGAGTCTTTCAACGAGCTGGCTACCATCGCCAAGAAGGCTCTCGAGGCCTAATTGATTCTCTTGAATCGCTAGGGGAGTGTCGCGCTGTGCGCGGCGCTCCCTCTTTTTATCTAAGGCGCTGGTTTATATAGCAAAAGCGCGGGTAGATAGACACTTACAGGTGACCGATCTTTATATATCTCTTAACCGAAGGGTCATCATCTGATACGTGCAGTATTTCTGCACCAGCCTTTCTATTACTTATATAGAAAGCGATATATTATGTAGGACTTATGAAGAGTGGAATTGACGTCCCACATCGCTTCGCGGTCTGGCAATATATCTCCTTGCCGCGCGGCCCGGTCGGACCGGATGGACCGCGAGGGCGTGCACCTTGAGAACCGGATACTGCGAGGATGGACACACCAGGTGTGTCGC
>NZ_JBQHTZ010000033.1:0-2210 GCF_052065455.1 Collinsella sp. HCP28S3_E9 | reverse complement strand
CCTCGCAGTATCCGGTTCTCAAGGTGCACGCCTGCGCCGGTTCCCGGTCCGACCGGGCCGCGCGGCAAGGAGATATATTGCCAGACCGGAGGGGCCCGCGGGGCGGGAATCTGGTTGCACACAACTCCTACACAGTTTGGGATTCTCAGCTGTATTTAGCAGTAATAGAGAGGGGACCTCGTTTCCGAGATCCCCTTTTTCGTCTATCTATAGAAATAGGCTTTCAAAGCCTTAGGCCAACAGCTTGCGACCTGACTCCTCAATCGCGTCAAGTGCTGCATCAGCCTCGGCGGCATCCGCGCCCTTAGCGAAGATGTACAGCTTGATCTTGGGCTCGGTGCCGGAAGGACGGACAATACCCTTGTTGCCACCCTCAAGATCGAACTCAATGACATTAGCCTTCGGCAGGCCGTTCACGCAGGTGTTGTAATCAACGACGGCCTCAATCTTAGAACTGGCGAGCTCCGCGGGCGGGTTCTCGCGCAGACCAGCCATGATGCCGGCCATCTTTGCCGCACCCTCAGCGCCCGGATAGCTCAGCGAAATCGTCTTGTTGTGATAGTAGCCATACTTCTCGTACAGCTCGTGCATCGCATCGGCAAGGTTCTTGCCCTGGAGCTTGTAATACTGCGCCATCTGGCAAATCAGAAGCGAAGTGCTCACGGCGTCCTTGTCGCGCACGTGGTCGCCGGCCAGATAACCGTAGCTCTCCTCGAAACCGAAGATAAAGCGATCGACTTCACCAGCATCGGAAAGCGAGGTAATGATGTCACCGATGTACTTGAAGCCCGTCAGGCAGCGACGGAGCTCAAAGCCATACTCCTCGGCCAGAGCATCGACCATGGCGGAAGAAACAATGGTAGTAACCGCGACCTTCTTGGTGAGATCCTCGCCGCGGGCGGCACGGGTCTTGCAGATATAGTCGAGCAGCAGAACGCCCATCTCATTGCCGGTCAGCAGCAGATAGTCATCACCATTCTTAACAGCAACGCCAACACGGTCGGCGTCAGGATCGGTTGCAAGCAGCAGATCGGGGTGAACCTGCTCGCACAGGTCGATTCCCTTCTGCATGGCCTGACGGATCTCGGGGTTAGGATACGGGCAGGTCGGGAAATCGCCGTTCGGGTCCTTCTGCTCGGGAACAACCGTGACATCGGTGATGCCGGCGCGCTCGAGCACCGTCGTGACGGGAATGAGGCCAGTGCCGTTGAGCGGAGTGTAGACGAGCTTAAGCGGAGCGCCAGCGATCTCCTCGGCAGAAAGGTTGGTCACGCCGCGCGCGAGAACGGCGTCGTAATAACGCTCGAGGCACGAGTCATCGATCCATTTGACCAGACCCTGCTCAAGAGCCTCATCGAAGTCCATGGACTTCACGCCAGTGAACGTATCGGTCTCGGCAATAGCCTTAGAAATTGCATCGGCGGCCTCGCTAGTGATCTGGCAGCCGTCGGGGCCATAGGCCTTATAGCCGTTATAGGGCGCAGGGTTATGGCTCGCGGTCATGCAAATGCCACCGGAGCACTTAAGGTCGCGGACGGCCCAAGATAGCGTAGGCACCGGGGAAATCTTAGGATACACAAGGGCGGTGACACCATTTGCCGCAAGAATAGCAGCCGTCGTCTTGACGAACAATTCGCCCTTATTGCGGCTATCGCGAGCAATGGCAACCGTCGGATGCTCAAAAGTCGCATTGAGATAGTCGGCGAAACCCTGCGTTGCACGGCCGACCGTATAGATATTCATACGGTTAGTGCCAGCACCGATCGTGCCACGCAGGCCAGCGGTGCCGAAGGCAAGATCCTGGAAGAAGGCATCGGTGATGGCATCCTCGTCACCCTGCTCCTTCATCGTGTTGAGCTCGGTCAGCAGCTCATCATCCTTGACATTGGCAATCCAAGTATCAAGCAGCTCGTGAACATCTGCCATGTGCGTCCTTCCGTCACAATCAATAAAACGGCCCGCCTAAAACAGGTCAAGCGCAGTATCACGCTTAAGTAGATAGTAATCCATTGAGTACATGAGACTGTCAAGAGAACGGTGAACGTCTGAATAAGACGGCAGATGATATCGTTGTAAAAAATGTCATTTAGTTAAATTGCCTGAGAAACGAAAAAGGGGGAGGCCGCGAGGCCTCCCCCTTCCCAGTCCAAGCGCACGGCTCGGTGCCGTCCACCGGTCAGCGGCGCCCTGGCCTCCCACGGGCTGGCCCC
>NZ_JBQHTZ010000032.1:0-2256 GCF_052065455.1 Collinsella sp. HCP28S3_E9 | reverse complement strand
TGTTAGCGTCAATCTATTTTTCACCAGTTTCGCTAAACAGGCGCGCCGTTCGCGCAAAGGCGGTTTCACCGGTTGCGCTAACGTATTTTCACCGATTCCGGTCACGGCTTGACGGGACCGTCCCTCGGCAGGTCCTTCAGCCTGTAGGACCTGCCGGTTATCTTGACCAGGTGGCAGTGGTGGCACACCCTGTCCGCGATCGCGCTCGCCGCCACGTCGTCCCCGAACACCCTGCCCCAGCCGCTGATCCCCACGTTGGTGGTGATGATCGTCGAGCGCTGCTCGTAGCGCGTCGATATCAGCTGGAACAGCAGGTCCGCGCCCGCGCTGCCGACGTCGAGGTAGCCGAGCTCGTCGATGATCAGCAGCCTCGAGTGGGCGTAGTACCTGAGCCTCTTCTTGAGGATGCCGCGCGACGAGGCGTCCTCCAGGTCCTCGACGAGCCGGGCGCAGTCCACGAACCTGACCTCGCGCCCCGCCCTGACCGCCTCGATGCCCAGCGCGACGGCGAGGTGCGTCTTGCCCACGCCGGGGCTCCCCACGAACAGGACGTTCTCGGCCCGCTCGACGAACCTCAGGGTCGCGAGCTCCTCGATCTCGGCGCGCGGGACCGACGGCTGGAAGTCCCAGTCGAAGTCCGCCAGCCCCTTGACGTAGGGGAACCCCGACGACCGTATGCGCTGGCTGGTGATCCTGACCTCCCGGGCGGCGACCTCGACGCGCGTCATCTCCTCGAGGGCGGAGGCGAAGCCCCGCTCGCCCGCGGCGACCATCCTCACGTAGTCGGGCAGGGACGCCGCCATCTCGTGCAGCCCGAGCGCGGAGAGGTTCGCCTGCGCCCTGATCGAGGGGCTGCCCTCCGCGACGGCGCCCATCACGCCCCTCCGAGCGAGTCGAGCAGCGCGAGGTTGGCGCGCGCGGCCTCGGCGATGTCCGCGTCGGCCAGGCCCCGCTTCCCCTCGAGGGCCTGCCCGTAGTGGTCGGGGTCGTAGTTGATGGGCCTCGACGGCCCGGACGCGGCGTCGTGGACGGCGACCTCCTCGCCGGCCATCCTCACCACGACCTGGCCGCCGGGCATCGCCACGACGCTCACGCGCCGGCCGATGCAGCGCCTGGGCACGGACCACTCCCTGCCGGCGGCCCTGACGAGCATGGTCGGCGGGACGGTCTGGACGCTCACGTCGCCCACCATCGACTCGAGGAGCCGGAGGTTCCCGATGGGCCGCAGGCACTCCTTCTCCCGCATGAACAGCACGTCGGGCGGCAGGCCGGTGGTGCGGTTCGGCTCCGAGTTGGCCTGGGCCTCGACCCGGGCCACCGCCTCGGCGAGGCCGCTCCACCCGGTGAACTCGCCGCCGTAGGCGAGCAGGCGGTTCAGGAAGCGGTTGGCCGACTCGTCCTTGCCCTTGGTCTGCGGCGAGCGCGGCGCGCAGAGCCTGAGCTCGAAGCCGGCCTCCCGCGCGAACCGCCACGCCCTCTCCTGCCTGGTCCTCCTGCGGCCCGAGACGGTCACCAGGCACGACATGTTGTCCGTGATGCACTCCTCCGGGACGCCGCCGAGGCGGGTGAAGGTGGCGAGCAGGCAGGACAGCAGGTCGTCGAGCGTGCGGCTCCTGACCGGTATGAAGCGGTGCTTCCGGGAGTAGCCGAGCGTCGCGGTGAACACGCTGAACTCGAAGACCTCGCCCTCCGAGTCGACGAGCCTCATGCCCTCCTTCCAGTCGAACTGCAGCTGCCTGCCCGGGGGCGTCTCGAACCGCGGGTGCGGCTCGCGGCCGCCCGCGCCCCCGAAGGGCACGTCGCGGGCCCGGCACCAGGCGGTGAAGGCGCCGTACCCGGGCAGCCCCTCCCCGCGGCCCTCGCGCAGGAACGCGTAGACGGCCATCTTGGTCATCCCGGGCAGCTGGGCCTTCGAGCGGATCACCTCCTCGAGCGGGTCGAAGGCGCTGCCCCTCGCGGACCTGCCGTCGGCGGCGGACTCGCCCTCCCGCCAGTACTTGGCGACCGTGTGCCGGTCCATGCCGTGCCTCCTCGCGATCTCGCTGAAGTTCGGCTTCGCGCCGGACCCCCTGTAGACGTTCAGCTCTCCCATTACGTTTCGCTCCATATCCCGCTCCTCCCGGGTCGGATACCCGATCGGAGCATAGTTCCGTTAGCGCAGTTGGTGAAAGTACGTTAGCGGGGTCGGCGAAAGCGCGTTAGCGCATTCGGCGAGATGCGTTTGCGAAAGTGGTCAATTTTAGATTAGCGCTAACA
>NZ_JBQHTZ010000031.1:0-3637 GCF_052065455.1 Collinsella sp. HCP28S3_E9 | reverse complement strand
ATTGCCTTTCCACGAATCCTAACTTCAGCAATTAAGATTCTAGGCGATAACCGCTTCCTGCTTTCTACGGCCAGGGAAGCGGCCCCTTACACCAACATTCGGCACGCGATCGCTACGAGAAGCGCGACCTGGTGATAACCACGAACATCGAGTTCTCAAAAAGGGGACGGTGCTCGGCGACGACAAGATGGCCGGCGCGCTGATCGACCGCATAGTGCATCACGGGCGCTTGATCGAGTTCACCGGCGCGAGCCGTCGCATGGAGGATTCGCTCATGTTGGGAAAAGCCAAAAGCTAGCAAGTGCGGCATGCTTGCCAAAGTGTCCAATTCGGTCATGCCGCGGTGTTCAGTTTAGCCTTGACAGAAACAACTCGAACCTGAACCGATGCGGGCCCGCGAACGGGCGGAAGCGGGAGCCGGCCGGCGACGCCGCGCCCAAGGGGCACGTGCGTGGCGCGGACTACTACAAGGATTAGGAGCATGGCGATGATTGACGAAGAGACCCGGCGCAAGCTGCGCGAGATGTCGATGGGCGAGATGGTGGACGCGCTCGACCTGCAGGACGCGGACAGGACGTGCATGGCGATGCTGTTCGAGGAGCGCGTGCGCATGATGGTGGACCACGCCTACGAGGAGAAGCGCGCGAGCAGCGTGAGGCGGCTGGTCGGTCGCGCCCGCCTGCGCTTCCCAGACGCCGACATGGGCGAGATGATATACGAGGGCCGCGGCGTGGACGGCGTGCTCTTCCGCGAGACGGGGACCTGCTAGTTCATGACGGGGTCCCGCAACGTCGTCATCGAGGAATGCACCGGCACGGGCAAGAGCTACCTGGCCTGCTGCATAGCCAAGCGTGCCTGCAACATGCGGCGCAGCGCGCGCTACGTCAGGCTGCCCGACCTGCTGATGGAGTGAGACGAGCTGGCCGCCGCGGAGCGGTCGGACGCGAAGATCCTGAAGAAGTACACCCGCTACGAGCTGCTGGTCATAGACGAATGGCTGACCGAGGACGTCGACGACGTCGCGATCTGCTTCCTGTTCGAGTCGATAGAGCGGCGGTACATGTCGCATTCCACGGTCCTCTGCACGCAGTGCACGCCCTCCGAATGGCACGGGCGGCTCGGCGGCGGCGTCCAGGCGGACGCGATGGTTGACAGGCTGATCCACGGCTCGGTCAGGATAGACCTGGGCGACGTGAACGTTCGCAAGCTGCTTTCCTCGAAGGACTAGAACCGAGACGATACGCTTTGCGCGAAACGCGCGATACGCAAATGGCGTGAGCGCCGATACGTAAACCCCGAAACGGGCGGTGCTCACGCCGCGAAATAATCACTCTTATTGTTTGCTGGGTGAGTTGGCTACCTGAAAAATGTTTGATTTTTTTGAAATAGTTGCGAGAATGAGTTGGTTGGCGTAGGACCCCAATAATGCGCCAACCATCGACAAACCCATAGCTAAAGCGACTGAGATTTGCTCCCCGACAGTGGCTGCTATGATTTGTTGAATAGGAAATCCCCAGAGATATATTCCATAGGACAGTTCGATTTGTCGGATTGGCTTACCTAGAGATAGAAGTGCTGGGTCAAACGCAATCCAGATAAGTGTATAGGGCAATAACAGAAAGCAAGCCGCAATGCTATACCCATTCCAGGCGGTTAGGAAAAAGAAAATTGTCGATAGAATTCCTAATGGCCTGATGATGTGAACTTTTAAACGAAATGCGTAAAACAACACACCGATGCAGAACATATAAACAGGTCGATAGTAAGAGAAGAGCGACGGCGCACTTAACCATAAGAGAAGACTGAAGATGCTTATTCCGGCAAAACACAGCAGGGTGCCTTTGTGCCTGAAACGCGTCGCGATGAATGCGATAAAGCAGCATACATAACAAAAAAACTCGACAGGCATTGTCCAAAGGGAGCCGTTTACCGTTGATCCGTATGGGTTATTAAGGAAAACTCCCGGAAGATTGTGTACAGGAATAAGGAATGCGTTTAGTAGATAGGCGTAAGTGGCTGGTCGGGAAAAATAGTCACTAAGTTTATATATTGAAAAGATGGGTCCGACAATAAAAACGCACGCTGCCGTAACAAGTGCTAGTTCTGGAATTAGCCGCTTGCAGCGTGTGCGAAAGAAGCTCGATGGAGTCGGGTGGCTCTCGCAACTCTTTGCTATGTATAGTCCCGCAAAAAAGAAAAACGTACTTACGGCAATTGGTCCAAGCGGGAGGTGGCTAAGAAGGTCGGAGAGCAGAGCAGAGCTTTCTCCGAAGAGGGGGGATGAGTGATATATGATGACAGCGAACGCGCTGATTAGTTTTATCAAGTTGACGTTGTTGCATCTGGACCCAATGACTGAGTCAAGAGTCAAGGTTTCTTGTTGAGGGGTCATTATCTTGAGCCTTTCGCAATTTAATTCTGCGTGGATTGGTCATTGCGCGCCGTTCGATTGCTCTCGTCAGCATGCCTAAATGCTGCTGAGGCTTTGTGTTGCGGGAATTTATAAACTCTTCCAAAAGGAGCAGCTCGCACTCTTAGATTTTTTTAAGTTCTTCTTTTGAGTACTCTTTCAATTGAGTCTCCTATTTCGACTTGTTAAATTTTGTGCTGGAAGAGTATAGCTTGTTAATTGCTTTAAGGGCTAGACCTCTCCAAAATCTAGATAAAATGTCAAAGTCCTCTTTGGACCTTCCTTTATTTTCTATTTGGTTCATCGTTTCAGACCCGGGGTGAATTCGGTGATACATCAGCGGGCGATCGCAATAGCAGAATCTCTTTCCATCTCGAGACAGCCTCTCCCATGCATCCCAGTCTAGATCGCATTTGTACTTAGACGAGAATATCTTTGTGCCAGTTATACTGAGATTCAGGGTGACGGAGGGGCAGCAAATTGCGCAACAAAAGCCCAACGCCATAAATCTTGAGATTCCCGTATTTGCTAGAACGGGAATTCTGAAGGGAGTCAGGAGGAGGCGTTTTATCTCCAGAAGAGTATTAAAGCTCACCTTCTGTCCAGATTTGATTTCGCTGTAGTTTGTAAAACAGATAGCAGGGTCTTTCGTACTGTTCATCTTGTTTAGTACTTCAGATAGGTAATCCTTGAGACCGACATTCGAGCTTGTAATTGCCGATGATGCATCGGCTGAAAACCACTTCGAAGAAATCCAATCCTTCGTTTCGAAACTTTTTCCCAAGGCAACTGTGCACTACGCTGCAGGAACAAAGAACCGCAAAACCGTATTGAACCTATTGAAAGGAGTGTCCAGCTCCACCGGATTCATTTCGAAAGAACTTGGCGCTGGCGATCTTCTCTATGACGCTTCAACGTTAGATAGCATTTGCAACCACTTCCACTCCGCAGACACGCTAATGGGATTCGGAAGCGTGGTTAAGTATACAGAGCTTCTCAATAACAAGATTGTCAACACACCGTTTGATGCTCCAAAATCTGCTCTTCTCAAAACAGCGTCTTCTGCACTGGACCACACAGGCCAGGCTGTCCTGATTGCAAAGAATGCCGATTGGAGATCGCGTGCCGAATGTTGGTGTAAGGGGCCGCTTCCCTGGCCGTAGAAAGCAGGAAGCGGTTATCGCCTAGAATCTTAATTGCTGAAGTTAGGATTCGTGGAAAGGCAAT
>NZ_JBQHTZ010000030.1:0-4321 GCF_052065455.1 Collinsella sp. HCP28S3_E9 | reverse complement strand
CCCCCCCGCACCCCCCCGCCCCCCCCAACCCCCAAACCACGGTGAGACTCGTGGGCTCGGAGATGTGTATAAGAGACAGGTGCGGCCGATATCCCATCGACCGCACGGGGCGCTTCATATCGAAACGCAAGCTTATGCGTCTGTTACCTATCGCTTGGAATTGAAGCGGTAATGGAAGATCTCGGGGTGTGTGCGAGCATGCGTCACCTCGAACAAGATGCCGTCCGAGGTGTACGACTGACTCTCCATGACGGCAACGCAGTTGTATTTGCCGAGGTCAAGATAGCTGCAGTCTTCATCGTTGGCGAGCTCGACACTCACCGTACGGCGACTTGCCATCACTTTGATGCCGCGCTTGTGCTCCAGATAGTCGTAGATAGATTCTGCCGCGATCTCGGGGGTCAGACCCTTGGCGATCGACTCCAAAAAGTAGCCATGGTCCACTTGGCGCGCGCTGCCGTTGAGGCTTCGGACACGCACTACGCGAATCAGCTCCTCGCCCACCTTAAAGCCCAGGCGACGAGAGAGCTGCTCGGTGCAGACCAGATGTTCAAAGGACTTAACGTCCGTCGATGCAACGGCATTGTTGCGCTTTGCAAATTCGCCAAACGACTCGACTTCCTCGAGTGCGCCCAACATGTCGGTTTCGCCCTTGAGCCAAATAACGCGTACGCCCTTGCCGTGTATGGGCTGCACAAACATCTCGTCGGCCAGCATGCTCAAGGCGCGGCGGACGGTATTGCGCGTGCAGTCGAACTCTGCGGTCAGCTCGGCTTCGGTTGGCAGCATCTCCTGGAACGCATAGGTCCCGTTAATGATGCGCGAACGGATCTCGCGGTAGATTCCTTCGTAAATCGCTTTTGGCATGGCTTCACCTCTAATGAATATGTATGGCTAGGCACGATAGCATTTCTTGGGGTTGTTTAAACCGTCTATCGGCAAAGCACGGATTATTTACCGTCGACGGTTCCCCCGGCACCCAAATCGGACCGAATCAAAACCGTCAATGCGGCAAGCAGCCAGTCCTCTACAATGAGTTCATTGTTTAAACGTTCTTGCTCGCACAGCATGTTGCATCCGGAAGGCATATTATGCTGCAGAAAATCCAACGCTTTGGCGGGGCAATGTTCGCGCCCGCCATGCTGTTTTCCATATCGGGCCTTATGGTCGGCGTCTCCGCCCTCGCAACGTCTGCGGACATCGTCGGCGACCTCGCCGTATACGGAACCCCTTGGTATGTTTTTGGGCTATCATCCAGCGCGGCTCGTGGACGGTCTTTAAACGCCTCCCACTGCTTTTGCCGTAGCGCTGCCCATCGGCCTTGCCCAAAAGCAACCGGCGCGCTGCTGCTTCGAGGCACTCGTGGCCTATTTTGCCTACTGCTTCTTTTTGAGCGAGATCATTAAGCTGAGCGGCGATAACCTTGGACTTAAGTACCCGTCGTCTTTGACCTCCGCCAGCGGCATCACCATCATCGACGGCATCAAGACGCTCGACACCGGCATTAAAATTCTTATGTCCACACCGCTCGCCAACCGCATCGCCCAAGATGAAGAGCTTGGGCCTCTGCTCTGCCTCAACGAGCTCGAACTCGAGGTCACGGAAATCTCGCCTCGCGAGTGCACCAAACGGGCCGGAATCAAGGCCGTGCTTGACGCCCTGGGGCCAGATCACGGCACTGTGTACGGCATCGGCGACGCAAGCAACGACATCGCCCTCATGGAGGCGGTCGATGTTGGCGTCGCCATGGGCAACGCGCCGGACTTCCTCAAGGAAAAGGCCGACTACGTCACCGACAGTTTCGACCACGACGGCGTCGTCACCGCGCTCGAGCACTTTGGACTTATCTAGCCGCGCCTCTTGCCGCATTTGCGACAACATGGCTCAATCGTCTTCAACCGCCGCGCTCAATGCCCTAATGTGGCAATATGTTGTCTGCATAACGCAACGATGCAACCTAAGAAAGAATGCGAGAACCCGTGTCCAGTCCGTTTACCAGCTTTTTAGCCCAGCATTTTGACCAGATTAACGACTATCTGGCCACGTTCTTTGACGGACAGGCGACCTCTGCCGATATCGAGCGCTACCTGTATGGCCCGCTCTCGGCATTTACGGCCAATGCCGGCAAGCGCCACCGCCCGCTCATCTGCATGCTCGCCGCCACCGCGGTAGGCGGCAGCTTTGAGAGCGCCCGAAGCGCGGCGGCGGCCATCGAGCACTTTCAGTCGGGAGCGCTTATCCATGACGACATCGCCGACAACGGCCAGCTGCGCCGCGGCAAGCCCTGTATGCACCTTACCGAGGGTACGGGACTTGCCATCAACTGCGGCGACCTAGCGCTCACCATGGTTACCAAGACGGTTCTCGACGACCCCACGCTCGAGGCAGACGTGAAGCTCCGCGTGCTCCACGAGCTCACCGAGATGATCGTTCGCACCATCGAGGGTCAGGCGCTCGACCTGGGCTGGGTCCGCGATGGGCGCTTTGACATCTCGGTCGACGATTATCTGGACATGGCGACGCACAAGACCGCGTACTACAGCGGAGCCACGCCACTTGCCGCCGGAGCCATTATCGGTGGCGGCAGCGAAGACCAGATTGAGGCGCTGCGTGCCTTTGGCCTGCACACGGGCCTTGCCTTTCAGATCCAAGATGATCTGCTCAACCTTATTGGCACCAAGGAGGCCGCCAACAAGGACTTCCGCACCGATATCACAGAGGGCAAGCGCACGCTCGTCGCCGTGCATGCCCTGTCAGACGAGCGTTATCACGACGAAGTCGAGGCAATCCTTTCCTCGGGCACCGAGGACCCCGTGCAACTCGCACGCGCCGTGGAGATCTTCCAGCAGACCGGCTCTGTCGATTTCGCCCACACTTACGCACTCAACCTGACTGCCAAGGCCAAGGCCGCTATCGAAGGTGTCGAGCTCGACCCGCATGCACGCGAGCTGTTCGACTCCATGGCAGATTTCTTTGTGGAGCGCCTTAACTAGCGGGGGTTATAAAACCTGTCAGCAGCGCATTTGGGTACAACTTGCTACACTGTTGAGTGCATGTTTATGCAACCCTTTGCGTTGTCTATCCGACACACGCTCAAATAGTACGAATGGTACGCCGAAAGGGGTTCGTTCATGGAACCTATCACAACGGGCATGCAGGGAGCAGCCGTCGAGGACGTCCAGTCCCGCCTTCTGCAGCTCGGCTATACAATCGATGACGCCGAGGTCGCCGACAAGCGCTTTGGCACCACCACCGAGCAGGCTGTTGGCACCTTTAGGCTCGACAGCGGCCTTGCCGCTGGCTACGCCGTCGATATCCCCTGTTGGAGCGCCCTGGTAGACGCCTCGTATAAGCTGGGCGACCGCACGCTTTATCTGCGCATGCCCAATTTCCATGGTGCCGACGTTCGGGCCCTGCAGAGGGCACTCAACGTTTTGGGTTTTGCCTGCGGTGAGGACGACGGCTACTTTGGCCCGCACACCGAGGCGGCCTTGCAGCAGTTCCAAGAAAATGTCGGCCTGTTTGCCGACGGCATGGCATTCCAGGATACCTACGCCTATATCAACCGTCTGCATCACGTGTGGGAGGGCAAACCCTCGGTTACCGAGGCCGAGTCGCGCATCGGCTTTGCCCGCGCCGCCAACGTGCTCGAGCGCTTCCAGATTGCCGTCATCGGTGAGGACCCCATCGCACGCAGCGTTGCATCGCGCATGTGGAACATCGCCACGGCGACGACCGACAACAGCGGCATGATGCTTTGCGATTCCGAGATCCCGACCGACGTGGACCTGGTACTCGAGATCGCAAGCGATGAGCTGCCCGCAGATGCAGCGCCGCGCGCCACGATCGCCCTTGCCGAATGTCACAACCTGGCGCAGCGCATCCGCACTGCCAATATCGCCGCGCAACAAAAGCCTGCACGTATCCGCATTGAGCTCACGGGCATGACGCGCTACAACGGAACCTTCACCGCAAGCGACGCCCAGACACTCGCCGTACGCCTGCTCGATGGCGTTTGCGATGCCCTCGCAGATTAGGTAAACTAGACGAGCTGCTTTTGGGCAGCACCACACATTG
Organism: Collinsella sp. HCP28S3_E9; assembly: GCF_052065455.1. Classification (NCBI taxonomy): domain Bacteria; kingdom Bacillati; phylum Actinomycetota; class Coriobacteriia; order Coriobacteriales; family Coriobacteriaceae; genus Collinsella; species Collinsella sp. HCP28S3_E9. Next base: position 244 of record NZ_JBQHTZ010000030.1, on the reverse strand, counting down.
GGACGTAGTTCAACGGTAGAACTCCGGTTTTTGGTGCCGGCTGTTGGGGGTTCGAATCCCTCCGTCCCAGCCAAGGTAACTGAGCGCCCCGGGCTTTCATCAGCCCGGGGCGCTTTCTTGTGGGCATGCGGAGGGATTCGAACCCGCAAGGGTGCGGAGCTGAGGAAACGCGAAGCGTTTTCCAGCGCAGCACGCAAGGAGCGGAGCGACGCAGCGGGGCGCGGCCGCCGGAAGGCGGACGCGG
>NZ_JBQHTZ010000029.1:0-4469 GCF_052065455.1 Collinsella sp. HCP28S3_E9 | reverse complement strand
TTGTTCATGAGGTACTCGAGCTGCATGAACTCGTCCCAGGTGCCGCCGACGCCCATCAGGAAGACGGCGTCGTAGCCCTCCTCGTGCACGCGGTCGGCCAGGGCGGTCATCCGCTTGCCGGCCTCGTAGACGTTCCTGCCGTCCTCGAGGTAGCCCTCCTGGTCGAAGTGCATGATCTCGATCTTCTCGGTCTCCTTCATGTGTGTCCTCCCATCACATGTGCGCAATTCTATACATCGCGCTTCTTACTGATACCAATTATAGCCATACGATTGCTTGTTATTTAATACCAATCTAAACTCACGGAGATTTGCGGCAAACGGTCGGTTTCCTCACCCGAGTGGTATTACAACGCCAATAGTTGTCTATTTCGAGCGCTACTGCCAACGGGCTCCCCACAACTCGCCAGCTATAAAAGCGTTGCGCCAGACCCGCCCAAGCGTTTCCGGCGCAACCGCGCAGTTTAGTTATTCGGCCTCCATCTCCGCTGTCACACGGCGATACATCTCGATAACCTGAGTCGTCGCCTTGGACGGATCCTGATAGTAGCGGCCATCACACGTCTCGGCCGAGACATAGCCCGTATAGCCGTGGCGCATGAGTGCCTCGAGGTCGGCACGCATATCACGCTCGCCGTCGCCCCAGGCAAGATGCGTCGTGCCGCCGCCCACATCTACAAAGTGGGTGTGAACGATCTTGTTGCCCAAAACCTCAAAGTAGCCGTCTATCGTGTCGCCGGCAACTTCCATGGCGCCAAAGTCGATACAAGCCTTCAGGTTGGGGCGATCGACCGCCTCGAGGATGCGCGCCACATCCTGTGCAGTGTTGACCAGCACGGACTCCGACGGCTGCAGCGCCTCGAGCGCGACGCGAATACCGCGCGTGTCGGCGTAGTCGCACACCGAGCGCAGCATGGCAACGCTACGGGCCCAGGCGTCCTCAGCCGGCTCGTCCAGATAGGCCCAACCACTCGTCACCAGAATCTGCGGCGCGCCCAATTCAACGGCTACGTCGATCACATTCTTAAAGTACGAGAGGATGCGTTTTTGGCCCGCCTCGCCGCGCACCGCGACGTTCCACGGCTTGGGGTTGTTCTGCTCGGGGCACACGCACACGATCTTGATGCCGTACTGGGCGGCAAGATCGCGAATCTTATCCACCGATTCGTGCTCATGGCAATCCACATACAGGTGCATCGAGCCGGTCCACAGCTCGATATTGCGATAGCCGGCCTCACCTGCAGCCTTAAAAAACGTCTCGATGCTGTAGTAACGATGGTTGATGTTCATGAGCGAAAGCTCGGGTACGACCATAGCCCTCCCCTTTCGTACGGAGTTTTAAAAAACAGGGGGCCGCCGCAGATGCGACAAGCCCCCAAAGATCGACGCAACCGTTAGACGCGATGGAAGCGCGATTCGAACATATTAGGCAAGCACTCCAAAGTAAGCACCGATGATGCCCACGACCATGGTGCAGAGGATCAAGACCATCGGGTTGATCTTCTTGGAGAGCAGCCAGTAATAGAGCCAGAAGGCGGCCATGCCGAGCATACCGGGCATGATGCCGTCCAGGATGTCCTGGAGAGTCTGGGCGGAGTCGCCCTGACCGATAGCGACGGGCAGCGAAGCCCAGAACATGTCCTTGCTCATGGCGCCGACGACCATGACGCCGACGATGCCGACGCAGGCCATGATCTTTTGCATCAGGCCGGTCTTCTGAGCCTCGTCGAGGAAGCCAATGCCCAGCTCATAACCCTTGATAGCGCCAAAGATACGAATCAGGAACGCCGGGGTGTTGTAGATGAGCAGGAAAGCGATGGGGCCAAAGACGTTTCCGGCCTGGCACAGGCTGATGCCCACGGCAGCGGCGACGACGCGCAGGGTGGACAGGAAGAAGGAGTCACCCAGGCCGGAAAGCGGGCCCATAAGGGCGGCCTTGATGTCGTTGACGCTCTCGGGCTCAACCTCGCCACGAGCGACTTTCTCCTCCATGGCCATCGCGATGCCGCCCACGAAGGGAGCGAGCTGCGGGGTGATGTTGAAGAACGCGCTGTGACGGTGCAGGGCCTCGGCGTAATCGTCGGGACGGCCGGCATAGATCTTCTTGAGCATGTTGGCGACCATCAGGCAGAAGGCAATGTTCATCTGCTTGTAGTAGGTCCAGGAGAATTCCATGCCCAGGGCGCCGGTGTTCACGGCGCTCTTAATGAGGTCGGAGCGAGTAATCTGGTTCTCGGAATTAGAAGTCATCGTCCTCATCCCCTTCCACAGAAAGCTGGGGCTGGGCGCCACCAAGGCCCAGCAGGTCGTACTTGTCGATGCCGATGATGATTGCGATCAGAGCGACGCCGAGGACGGGCACGTTGGCATAGGAGCACAGCAGGAAGCCCAGGAAGTAGAACGGCACGAGCTGCTTGGTAAGCACCAGACGGCCGAGCATGGCGAAGCCCATGGCAGGCAGGATGTTGGCTGCGACGCCAAAGCCATCGAGGACGAACGTCGGGATGAAGTCGAGCAGGCCCTGAACGGCGTCGGCACCCAGATAGAAGGAGACCGAGCACAGGATAAAGGCCAGGACGACAATCACGAGACCGATAATCCAGTGCATAGCGTAGATACCCTTGAGGTTACCCTTGCTGGCAAAGACGTCGGCACGGTCGACCAGAAGGGGCATACCGGCGTTGACGACGTTCTTAATGGCCAGGCACAGAGTGGCGATGGGCATCGCGAGCGCGATAGCGGCCTCGGTGCTCTGACCCAGCTGAATAGCGAAGGCGCAGGCGAGCACACCGCCAATACACTCATCGGGCGGCACGTAAGCGCCGATGGAGATTGAGCCCATGAAGAGCAGCTCGAGGCTCGCACCGATGGCGAGGCCGGACTGCAGGTCCCCGAGGACTATGCCGACGAGCGGGCACAGAACGATCGGGCGGAACGCATAGAGCGTACCGAGCTGATAATCGAGCTTACCGAAGGCAGCGATAAGTCCGATAAGGATCGCTTGAACAAGCATTGTTCCTCCCTTTGATCCCTCTTGGATCCGCGCGGCGATTCCCGACTTGTCAGCGCGCCCTTTCCCATGCCGACAATCGTCCAGACAGATCCAGCTTGTACCGGTGTGCTGTTAACACCTAAACCGGTGCAAATGATTTAATACCAATTATATAGTCATGCGAAAACTATTTAATACCAATCGCTCAACGGGCAGGTACTCCCGGTGAACGGTAGATGGGGTAACGGGTAAAGCGTTTATCCGGTACGCCCACGGGCAAGGCGGCGCCGTACGCGCCGCCCCGTAGTTCCCAATTAGAGGGCGCTTAGAGCATCGACCTTGGGGTCGTCGGCCAGAGCGCGAATCTCGACCTCGATTCCGCGGCCGACGAGCTCGCGAATGTCCTCTTCCTCGGCAGCGGTCACAAAGATCTGACGGGAGATCTTACGGGCATCGGGACGCTGCTCATCCTTGGACTTGGTGTTGCCCAGGTTGATGGAGGTAATCTGCGGGCAGCCTTCGACAAGCTGCTTGGCCTCGGCGATGCTGGCGACGCAGATGATCATCTTGTACTTATCGGTGACACCGGAGTTGATAGCCTCGATGGCGTGCTCCATGTCCTTGATGACGAGCTTGGCGTTGGCCGGCTTTCCCATCTTGAGCGTGGTCTTCCAGACGGGATCGTTGGCAACCTTGTCGCCAACGCAGAAGATGCAGTCGGCGCCCAGGCCCTGGACCCAAGAGACGGCCACCTGGCCATGAAGCAGACGATGGTCGACGCGAACCAATTGAATCATGATTGACCCCCAAAGGTCTCATGCCGGAAACCCGGCCCCATTATTAGCAGGCGGTGACTAGAACTCTTCCTCGTCATCCGCATCGGTCAGCAGGTCGTTGACAAACTTGACGCGCGTGTCGTCAGCCGCGAGGATCTCGCGGATAACCTGGTCGGCGGGAGCCTCCTGGTCCGAGAAGAGCAGCTGGATCAGCAGCGGCAGATTCATGTTGGCAATCAGGTAGGTGTTGGGGCGCGTCTGGACGATCTTGGTGAACTCGTTGTTGACGCTGCCGCCAAACAGGTCGGTGCACACGATCACATCGTCGGCGGGATCGATAGTCGCCAGGAGCTTGGCGGCCTCCTCGGCGACGTCGGTGCGGCCGTCGACAAACATCGACAGATCGTGGACGTTATCGCGCGCGCCCGAGAGTAGCTCGGTGCTCTCCTTGATGCCGGTCGCAAAATGCGCGTGGCTGGCAAAGATGTATTGCCTCATTGCGGTTTCCCCCAAATAGAATTAGTAGTCGAACTGGTGGTAGTAGCGGCGGTACTTGAGGTTGTGCTTGGTGACCAGCTCGTAGTTGCGCGCGAGGCGGTCGGTGGTCAGCACGGACAGGATCCACGGCGACACGATGACGCGGAAGTCGTCGTCCAGGCCCGGGATCGCGTACTCGGCGGTGTCGATGATGACGTAGTCCTC
>NZ_JBQHTZ010000028.1:0-5562 GCF_052065455.1 Collinsella sp. HCP28S3_E9 | reverse complement strand
GCCCCGTCGCGCGAAGCGCACGACGGGGCAATTCATGATCGAGGACGTTTTCAGGGGAAGCCCCAAGGAGACCGGTGAGAGCAATGAGACAGGGCGCTACAGGTACTCGATTTGAGCGCCCTCGGTGTCGCACGTCAGAATGTGCGTCTCACACTTGGGGAACTGCTCACGCAGCTTGACCTGCAGGAATTTTGCCACGATGGTGTCGTCGGTCACAGCCATAAGGGTAGAGCCCGAACCGCTGATCCAGATGGTCTTGGCGCCGCCGTTAAGGCAGGTGTCGCGCACAGCGTTGTAGTCGGGAATCAGGCGACGACGATAGGGCTCCTGGATGCGGTCGTCATTGGCGGCGGCAATCAGGTCGAGGTCGCCAGCCTCCAGGCCTCGCGTCATGCCGGCGATACGGCCCATTTGCCATACGGCGGTGGAGAGCGGAATCTCCTGCGGCACGACCTTGCGCGCCTCGCTCGTGTGAACCTCGTAGGGCGGAATCACGGTAATAAAACGCAAGCGATCGCTCACCTCGTAGCGCAGGCACTGGGGGAGCGAATCGGTCGGCGTAAAGGAGCAGACGGCGCCGCCCAGGATGGCGGGAGCGACGTTATCGGGATGGCCCTCGACCTCGGTGGCAATGCGGACGAGCTCAGCGCGGTCGACGGTGTGGCCTGTCAGTGCGGCGGCGGCCATAATGCCAGCGACAACGCAAGTGGAGCTGGAACCCAGGCCGCGAGCGACGGGTACATCGGTTTGAATGTCGATGGCAACGGGAAAAGCCGGCTCGCCCCATGCGGCCAGCGCATCGACAAAGCTGACGTAGACCAGGTTGTTCTCGTTTTGGAACTCCTCGGGGCAGCCCGTGATGGTGAGCTTGTCAGCGCGCTCGAAGGTGAAGTGCGAGTAGAGGCTGACGGCCATGCCGAGGGTGTCGTAGCCGATGCCCAAGTTGGCGCTGGTTGCTGGGACGGTGATTTTGATCATGTGGGTCCTCCTGGCGTGCCTGGCTGTTTAGTTCGCTGCTCGGGCAGTCCTGCGCAAGACGGAAAGCACATTAAGTGCTTTCCTTTGCGTGCGGAACTCGCGACGAACTAAACAGCCAGGCACGCTGTGCGCGTTCGTCATCATCCCGGGGGTTATCTGATAAAAGAAGGTGCGCCGGCTTTCGCCGGCGCCTAATGAGGGTTTTAGTTGGTAGCCATCTTTTTTGCTGCAGACTCGACGTAGCTTGCCATCTCATCGACGTCACAGACGTCTTCGAAGCGGACGGGTTTGGACTCGAGCTCGGCGAGCTGTGCCGGTGCGGCCGTATTGGTGGCCTGCTCGAGCACGCGCATGGCCTCAAAGTCGTCCTCGGGAACGTTGAGACCCAGAGCATCGCAGCAGGCACGCGGGAACTTGTAGGGGCTGGCGGTCGAAAGCAGCACACGGGCCTTGGCCCCCTCGGCGGGAGCGACCTTTTCAAAGACGTGATAGCCGCAAGCGGTGTGCGGGTCGATCACGTAGCCGTTCGCATCCCAGCAGCTCTTGATGGCAGCGCGCACCTCGTCCTCGCTGGCCCAGCCGCAGCCAAAGACGCTCTGAATCTTTGCCAGCAGGTCGGCGGGAACCTCATAGTGACCAGTCTTTGCCAGCTGCTCCATAAGGCTGGCAACAAGCTCGCAGTCGCCATCGGACAGGAAGTAGAGCATGCGTTCCAGGTTGGAGCTGATGAGGATGTCCATCGACGGCGAGATGGTCGTGAAGAACGGACGGTTGCGGTCGTAGACGCCGGTGGTCAGGAAGTCAGCCAGCACGTTGTTCTTGTCGCTCGCGACGACGAGCTTGGCGACGGGCAGACCCATGCGCTTGGCATAGTAGCCGGCCAGGATATCGCCAAAGTTGCCGGTCGGTACGCAGAACTCCACGGCGTCGCCGGCCTCGATGGCGCCGGCGCGCAACAGCTGCGCATAGGCGGCAAAGTAGTAGACGACCTGCGGCACCAGACGGCCGACGTTGATGGAGTTGGCACTCGAAAGCACCGTTCCGGCGGCCTCCAAGCGCTCGGCAAGCTCCTTATCGGCAAAGATGCGCTTGACGGCACTCTGGGCATCGTCGAAGTTGCCGCGAATGCCGCAGACGGCGACGTTATCGCCTTCCTGTGTGGACATCTGCAGATTCTGCACGCGGCTGACTTTGCCTTCGGGATAAAAGACGGTGATGCCCGTGCCCGGAGCGTCGGCAAAACCGGCGAGTGCGGCCTTGCCGGTGTCGCCCGACGTGGCGGTGACGATCATGATGCGCTCGGCGCCGCCGTCCTTGGCGGAAGTGCGGGCCATGAGACGGGGGAGCATCTGCAGGGCGACGTCCTTAAAGGCACTCGTGGGGCCGCCAAAGAGCTCCATCACATAGGTCTGAGGGGCGTCAGCGCCCGGCGCAGCGTCGAGTTTGACGAGCGGCGTAACCTCTTCACTCGCGAACGTGCCGCGATATGCCTCATTCACACAGGCCGAAATTTCTTCGCCCGTGTAATCATTCAGTAACATTCCCAACACATCTTGAGCGATTTCAAAGTACGATTTATCTGCAAGCGAGCTGATATCGACCTGCTGGGTGCCGAGCTCGTCCGAGACAAACAAACCCCCGTCGGGAGCGATGCCGGTGCGGATTGCCACCTTACTTGAGCACGATAAAGTGCGTCCTCGTGTACTATGATAAGTTCCCATATAACACTGCTCCTCGGATGCCTTGGTCCCAATCGGTGAAACCATGGTATCAGAGCGCGCAAAATAGGTTCGCAGAGGCTTTTAGAAAGGTAACCTCCAGCCCATGATTAAGATTGCCAAGTTTGGCGGCTCGTCGGTCGCCGACGCCGAACACTTTAAGAAGATCAAGGCCATCGTCGATGCCGACCCGGCCCGCCGTTTTGTGGTGGTTTCCGCCTGCGGTCGCCGCTTTAAGGGCGACACCAAGGTGACCGACCTGCTCTACCTGGTTAACGCGCACGTTAAGTATCACGTGTCGTGTGAGGAGCTGCTCGAGGACATTGGCCAGCGCTATTTTGATATCGCTGACGAGCTGGAGCTCACCTATCCCATCCGTGAGGAGTTCGCGGCCTTTGCCGAGCGCGCCCGCTCGGGCGGCTACTCCACCGAGGAGCTTGTGAGCCGCGGCGAGTACTTCACCGCTCGCCTGATGGCCGAGTACCTGGGCCTGCCGTTCCTGGACGCCGCGACGGTTGTGGCGTTCCATCACGACGGTACGCTCAGCATGAACCGCACCTCCGAGCTGGTGCAGGAGTACGGTCAGCAGGGCGGCTTTGTTATGCCCGGTTTCTACGGCGCGACGCGTGAGGGCCAGATTAAGCTGCTCGATCGTGGCGGCGGCGATATCTCGGGCTCGATCCTGGCCAAGTGTCTGGACGCCGACCTTTACGAGAACTGGACCGACGTCTCGGGCTTTTACTCTGCCGATCCGCGTATTGTTCCCGAGGCTCAGCCCATTGCGCGCGTTACCTACGAGGAGCTGCGCGAGCTTTCGTACATGGGCGCAAGCGTCCTGCACGAGGAGGCCGTGTTCCCCGTGCGCGAGGCGGGTATTCCGCTGGTCATCAAGAACACCAATGCGCCGCAGGACCCCGGCACCATCATTAGCGAGACGGCTGATGAGGGCGAGGCGGAGCCCATCATTACCGGCGTGACCGGCAAGCGCGGTTTTGTCGCCATCAACGTGGCCCGCGATCGCACCAAGCCCCGCGTCGGCTTTATGCGCCGTGCACTTTCGGTCTTCGAGCGCTATGACGTTTCCGTCGAGCACATGCCCACCGGCGTCGACCGCTTTGGCGCCGTGGTGCAGGAGCAGGATGTGCACGATTCGCTGTACTCGCTCGTGGGCGACATCCAGCAGGAGGTTGAGCCGCTCGAGATTGAGGTTGTCGAGGGCCTGGCGCTCATCGCGACCGTCGGTCGTAACCTGCGCGGCCGCGCAGGTATTTCCGGCCACCTGTTTGGCATGCTCGGCCAGGCTGGCGTGAGCGTGCGCATGATTTCGCAGAGCTGCGACGAGATCAACATCATTATCGGTGTCGAGGATAAGGACTTCGACCTGGCGATTCAGACCATTTACCGTGCCTTCTCCGACGAGAACGGCATTGTGAAGGTCTCCGATCTGGAGGCTCCTGCACCGATTGAACCCGCCCTGGCTGCCCTCCACAAATAGCGACCATTCCGGTAGATTTTTGGGATATGTCTAGAAATCTACCTTTTGGCGCATGAGTGGGTTTTGAGGCATGTTCCAAAAAATCTAGCGCGGGGCGTTTCGTTTCGGTTTCGTTTCGACGGGGTGGGTTTCGTGTCCGCCCCGTTCTTGTATACACTGGGCAAGAATATCCTGCCTGCTCGGCGTGCGGGCAAAAGCCACAACCTTCAAAGGGGGAAGCATGAAACAGTACACGGTTGCTATTTTGGGCGCGACGGGGGCCGTGGGCACCCAGATGCTCGAGTGCCTCAACGAGCAGGAGTTTCCGGTTGGCAAGCTCAAGCTGCTGGCGAGCGCGCGTTCTGCGGGCAAGACCGTCGAGTTCCGCGGCGAGCAGGTGGTTATTGAGGAGGCTTGCCCCGAGGCCTTTGAGGGCTGCGACATCGTACTCGGCGCTGCCGGCGACGATATCGCCAAGGAGCTGCTGCCCGAGGCCGTCAAGCGTGGCGCCGTCGTGGTCGACAACAGCCACGCCTTCCGCATGGATCCCGAGGTGCCGCTCGTCGTGCCCGAGATCAATGCCGACGACATCAAGTGGCATCACGGCCTTATCGCTAACCCTAACTGTGCAACTATCATCGGCCTGGTCCCCACCTGGCCGCTGCACAAGCTTGCCGGCGTGAAGCGCATGATCGTCTCGACGTACCAGGCGGCTTCGGGCGCTGGTGCTCCCGGTATGGCCGAGCTCGAGGCCCAGCTGGCCGCCCTGGGTCGTGGCGAGGAGATTCCCGAGCCGCGCGCATTTGCCGCCCAGTTGGCGAGCAACCTGATTCCGCAGATTGGCGGCGTCAAGGAGGAGGGCTTTACCTCCGAGGAGATGAAGTTGCAAAACGAGGGTCGCAAGATTATGCACCTGCCCGAGCTGCGCGTGAACTGCACTTGTGTGCGCGTGCCTGTGCTGCGCTCGCACTCCGAGAGCATTACGCTCGAGTTTGAGCGCGACATTACGGTCGAGGAAGCCCGTGCTGCGCTGGCTTCTGCCCCGGGTGTCAAGCTGGTCGACGACCTGGGTGCCGAGGATGCGCACGACCGATTCCCCATGCCGATGGACACCTCCGACCAGGACCTGATTTGGGTCGGTCGCGTGCGCCGCGACATCTCGAACCCCGAGGCCGCGCGTGGCATCACCTTCTGGTGCTGTGGCGACCAAATCCGTAAGGGCGCGGCAACCAACGCCGTCCAGATCGCCAAGCTGCTCTGCGAGTAGCGGTGGAACTGTCCGGCGGGGGGGGGGGGGGGGGGGGGGGGGGGGGGGGGGGGGGGGGGGGGGGGGGGGGGGGGGGGGGGGGGGGGGGGGGGGGGGGGGGGGGGGGGGGGGGGGGGGGGGGGGGG
>NZ_JBQHTZ010000027.1:0-7791 GCF_052065455.1 Collinsella sp. HCP28S3_E9 | reverse complement strand
CGCCCGGTCCCGTTCCGAACCCGGAAGCTAAGCCCCATCGCGCCGAGAGTACTGCGGGGCCAGCCCGTGGGAGGCCAGGGCGCCGCTGACCGGTGGACGGCACCGAGCCGTGCGCTTGGACTGGGAAGGGGGAGGCCTCGCGGCCTCCCCCTTTTTCGTTTCTCAGTCAATTTGTCTCACATAGTAGCTGTGTTTTATAACCCTCGTTTGTCGCATCTTCTTTGAACGGGCTACAATATCGTAGTCTGTGTAGCATGGAGGTGAACATGGCTGAAGCTGGTATCGGCGTTGATATCGTCGAGATTTCCCGAATGAAATCAATTCTTGAGAAGACTCCGTCGTTTGCCCGGCGCGTGTTTACCGATGAAGAGCGTGCGTATTGCGATGCGTCGTCTCGCCCTGCCGCTCATTATGCCAGCCGCTTTGCCTCTCGCGAAGCGGTACTTAAGGCACTTGGAACGGGGTTTAGTCAGGGCGTTGGACGTAAGGACGTTTCCGTAACACGCGATAGGCTCGGCAAGCCAAAGGCTCTGCTTTCTGGTCGCGCTCTCGAAATCGCCCAGGATTTGGGTGTTGTCGAGGTTGCTCTTTCTATTACCCTTACGGGTGACTTGGCTGTCGCTAATGCCATTGCGATTACCGAGGATGCTCGACCTAAGCCTAAGGAAGAAAAAATGAGCACCAAGGAGCGCGTTGCCCAGACATTTAAAGAGGCTCGTTCTGTATTGGATGAGCTTGATCAGCTGCAACAATCTGTTTTGTCGGAGCATTTGATCGATGATCCGCAAGATACGCAAGGAGCATAGATGAAACCGGTTTTGAGTACCGAGGAAGTCGTTCGCCTCGAGGATATCATCGAGCGCGAGGGCACCTCGAAGGCCGAGCTCATGGAGTTGGCAGGTGAATTTGCCGCCAACGAGATTTTAAAGCTCAACCCTGATCGCGTTCTTGTGCTGGTCGGCTTTGGCAATAATGGCGGTGATGGTTGGGTCGCTGCGGATATCCTGACCCATAAGGGCGTTGATGTTGATATCGTTTCTCCAGTTGAGCCGGATGAGATTCCTGCTGCCCTTGCTCGTCACGTTGCCCGTCGCACCGCCGGTCGCGACGTTCATGTGTGCGTTGGGCCTTCGCGAGACGAGCTAGAGGTTCTCATTAACAAAGCGGATGTCGTGGTCGATGCTATTTTTGGTACCGGTTTTCACGGCAACCTTCGTGCGCCGTTTTCTATTTGGATTCCTACGGTTAACGAGTGCGCCGATCACGTTGTTTCTATCGATGTTCCCTCGGGCCTGAATGCCGAGACGGGCGTTGTGGATGACGACTGCATCCGTGCCGAGCGTACCGTGACGATGATTGCCCCTAAGATCGGCCTCTACAGCGCTGATGGTCCGGAGTATGCTGGCGACCTGGTGTGTGGCGGTCTGTACGACCGCCTCGACGAAGTCATCGATGATGTCGATCATGCTGCCGAGATCGTTGAGCCCGGTGATCTGGTGGACTACTTTGCCCCGCTGCCCACGAATATCGATAAGTATTCGCGCGGCTCTGTGCTCATCGTTGCCGGGTCGGCACAATATCCTGGTGCCGCCATCATGGCCGCAAAGTCTGCCGCTCGTGCTGGTGCCGGTTATGTGGCCGTTGCGACGCCCGATGCGTGCGCCAACCTTATTCGTATGGCGCTCCCGTCGATTCCCGTTTTCGCCATTCCGTCTGATTCCCGTGGATCTTTTGGTGCCGCTGCGCGTATGACAGTGTGCGAGATTGCTAAGAAGTACAGCTGCGTTGTGTGCGGGCCTGGCATGACGACGTCTGCCGGATCGATGCAAGTCGTTTCGGGCCTGCTTGAGCTCGATGTGCCGCTTATCCTAGATGCAGATGCGCTCAACTGCCTTGCCAAGATTGCAATCGACGGCATCGACAGTAATCCCGAGATGTACCGTCGCGAGCAGCCGCTCGTTATGACGCCGCATTATCGCGAGCTTTCGCGTCTCGTTGCCGGCGACGAGGTCAATGATCTTGGCACTGCGATTGCCGCTGCTCAAAAGATTGTCTGGGCTGCCGGTTCCGATAATCTCGTTGTTATCGCTAAGGGCCCGACGACGGCCATTTGCGGCGTCGAGCGCGTGCTGCTGCCGCTTTCGGGCCCAGCGTCGTTGGCGACCGCTGGCTCGGGTGATGTCCTCGCAGGTATCCTTGCAGGAACGCTTGCGACCATGCGTGACGAGATGGACCGTTGGGAGCTGCTGTACTCGTATGCCGTCGCACTCCACAGCTATGCCGGCTTTGCTGCGGCGACGGAGTATGGCGAGAAGAGCGTTATCGCGACCGATCTTATCGATTTGATCGGTCCCGCCATGGAATTGGCGGCAAAGGATGCGCTCGATGATCTGGGAATCATGGACGAAGGGTCGGATGACTAATCATGAATAAAGCCGATTTGACGCGTTGGTCCTGGGTCGAGATCGACCGCGGGGCGCTCCGCCGCAATACGAGGGCCTATAAGAACTTGCTAGATCCGCGTCAGCGCCTGTGCTGCGTGGTTAAAGCCGATGCTTATGGTCATGGAGCCGTCGAGTGCGCCAAGATCATGTATTCGGCCGGTGCCGACATGTTTGCCGTGGCGACGGTCAGCGAGGGTATTGAGTTGCGCCAGGGCGGAATCACCAAGCCCATCCTGATTCTAAGCGAGCCTCCCATCGAGGCTATTCCTTCATTGCTCGAGTTCGATATCATGCCCTCGGTCTATACGTCCGATTTTGCTCTTGCGTATGGCGAATGTGCCGTCGCGGCGGGCAAGGTGGGCAAGTATCATCTTGCCATCGAGACGGGTATGAACCGCATCGGCGTTCACTACACGCAGGTGCTCGACTTTGTCCGCGGTATTAATTTCCATCGCGGTATTCAGTGCGACGGCGTATTTACGCACTTTGCCACGGCCGACGAACCATCGGGTTGGGACTACAAGCTGCAGTGCCAGCGCTTTACCGAGGCCGTTCAGGCCATTAAGGATGCGGGCTTTGAGTGCGGTATCGTGCACTGTGCCAACACGCCGTCCTCGATGCTCGACTCCTCGATGCATTTTGATATGATTCGCGCTGGCGTTGGCTTGTATGGCATGCAGCCGTGCGAGCTGAGTGGCCGCGTGATGCAGCTTGATCCCGTTATGAGCGTTCATGCGCGCGTGACGCGCGTGGCGCATCCTGCGATGGGCGAGGGCGTAGGCTACGGTTTTACCTACCGCGTACCGCGCACACGCGTTCAGATCTGCACGCTGCCGATCGGATATGCCGACGGCCTTTCGCGCACGCTTTCCAATCGTATGGACGTGCTGTATCGCGGTGAGCGCGTGCGTCAGGTCGGAAATATCTGCATGGATCAGTTTATGGTTGCCATTCAGTCCAACCCGGCTCACGAGATTCCCGAGGCCGAACATGGCGACGAGATGATAATTATCGGTCGCGATGGCGATGCCGAGATTACCATGGATGAGATGGCGCGCCTGCGCGGCACGATTAACTACGAGGTCGCCTGCGGCTTTGGCATGCGTCTCGACAAGGTCTACGTGTAGGGGCCGCTATGGGCGTTATGCACATCCCCGGCCATAGCCATCAGGCGCCGCGCGAAGTTGCACTCGAGGAGATCGAGGCCGTCCTGGGTGATTGCCGCCTTTGCCAGCTTTACCAGTCGCGCCACAATATCGTGTTTGGGGTGGGAAACCCCCGCGCTCGCGTGATGTTTATTGGTGAAGCGCCGGGCCGTAACGAGGATTTACAGGGCGAGCCCTTTGTGGGGGCGGCGGGTGAAGACCTCAACGGCATTCTGTCCCTGGCGGGCCTTAAGCGTGAAGATGTCTATATCGCCAATGTGCTTAAATGTCGCCCGCCGGGAAACCGCAATCCGCGTCCCGAGGAAGTGCTTGCTTGCTCACCGTTTTTGCGCGAGCAGATTCGAAGCATCTGGCCCGATATCATCGTGACGCTCGGCAATCCCGCAACGCACTTTGTGCTCAAGACCGAGATTGGCATTACCAAGCTGCGCGGCAGGTTCCATCAGATGGGGCACTTTGTGGTGATGCCGACGTTTCATCCCGCGGCGGCGCTGCGCAATCCGGCGTGGCAGGAGTTGCTGGAGGAAGACTTTAAGATGCTGGGCGACTATCTGGTGCGACATCCCGCGCCAGAGGGCGCCTCGGAATAATAAGGAGCGTATATGTCCCTGGAGCGCCTGGGGCTAGGTACCTACAAAACGGCTCGTACTGCCGATACGGAGCAATTTGGCGAGTTGATTGCACCGTGTCTAGAAAATGGCGATGTGCTGATACTGACCGGCGGCTTGGGCGTGGGAAAGACCCACTTTACCAAGGGCGTTTCGCGCGGCTTGGGCGATGAGCATATGGTCACGAGTCCTACGTTCGCGCTCATGGCCGTTCACGACCAGGGGCGTATTCCGCTGTTCCATTTTGATCTGTACCGCTTGGAGCATGCCTACGAGCTCGAGGATACGGGCATTTTTGACGTGCTCGGCTATGAGGGCGCTTGCCTGTTGGAATGGGGCGAGCAGTTTCAGGACGAGCTGACGGATGAGTATCTCTCGGTGACGCTTAGGCGCGATGAGGACGATAGCGACGTGCGAACGATCGCGCTCGAGGCGCACGGCGAGCGCGCGACGGAGCTTTTCGATTTGATTGATAAGGCTGTACAAGATGAGCTTGCATAACGACAACGCGCTGGTAGTGGCGCTCGATACTTCGACCGACATGCTTGCCTGCGCGGCAAGCTGGATTGATGAGCAGACGGGCGAGGCGAAGCTGGTGAGCGGGGACCATCTGTGTCGTCGCCATGCCAACGTGGAACTTGTGAATACCGTCGATGACGTGTTGGCGCAGGCCGGGCTGAATCGCGGCGATGTCGGCTGTTATGTGGTTGGACGCGGCCCGGGTTCGTTTACGGGCGTTCGCATTGGCATCTCGACCGCTAAGGGTCTGGCGCGCGGTGCCAACGTGCCGCTGCTGGGCGTGTCGACACTTGACGCTTGCGCCTGGACGGCGTGGAAGGCTGGCGTGCGCGGCAAGCTTGGTGTTCTTGCCGACGCCATGCGTGGCGAGGTGTATCCGGCTCTGTACGTGCTGGGGGACGAAGGTCCCGAGCGTCTGTTTGAGCGCGAACACGTGGTCAAAGCCGCCGTGGCGCTTGATGAGTGGCGCCAGGCCGCGGACTGGGGCCAGGTTAAGCTGACTGGTGACGGTCTCGTACGTTATGGCAAGCTGCTGAGTGAGGACGAGACTGCGCGCTGCGTGGAACGAGACCTGTGGTGGCCCTCGGGCGAGGGCCTTCTGATGGCGCACGCCGCGGGCGACGGTAATCCGGCTCGCGTTTTGCCGATCTACACGCGTCTTTCGGATGCCGAGGAAAATGAGCGTAAGCGCCTTGGGCTTGCCGAGAGCGCCCAGAGCGAGATTACGGGTGTTGCCGACGAGCTCGCCGGCCGCCATCTGCAGTTCCGTCCCATGGGCGCGGCGGATGCCGAGGGCGCGAGCGCATTGGAGGCCGCCTGCTTTGAAGGCGCCGGACACGAGGCGTGGACGCCGGGCATGTTCCTGTCCGAGCTGGGAGAGGGCGTTGCCGCACCGCGTAGCTGGTGGGTGGCGCACGACGACGGTCAGCTGCTGGGACTTGCCGGCGGCATGGTCGTCGACGGTGACGTTCAGATTATGGACGTCGCGGTTGATCCTGCTCATCGTCGCGAGGGCATTGCCCGCAAGCTGCTGTCGCACGTGAGCTATGACGCCCAGATGCTCGGCTGCACCACTGCTTCGCTTGAGGTTGAGGACGGCAACGAGGGTGCGATTGCGCTCTATAGCGCCTTGGGCTTTACCGAGGCGGGTCGTCGCCGTGGCTACTACGGCGTCGGCAAGGATGCCATCGTCATGACGGCGTCGCTGCCCCTGGTGCTTCCTCTCGACAATGCCTCGCCCGAGCCAACGGCTGCCGAGCAGCGCGTCTGGCCGCTGCCTGAGCCCGAGCGCACCGCCGAGGAGCGTGCCGAAATCGAGCGCCGTCGCCTAGTTCTTGCCATCGAGAGCTCTTGCGACGAGACGGCTGTTGCGATTATCGATGCGGACGGCAATATGCTGGCCAACCAGGTGTCGACGCAGATTGATTTTCATGCTCGCTTTGGCGGCGTGGTGCCCGAGATCGCCTCGCGCAAGCATGTCGAGGTGATTGTGAGTGTCGTAGATGCGGCGCTTGAAGATGCCGCGGTATCGCTTGGCCTTGAGGGTGGAGCGATTGCGCCAAGTGAGCTTGCCGCCGTGGGTGTGACGCAAGGCCCGGGCCTGGTGGGTGCCCTGGTGGTGGGCGTCGCCTTTGCCAAGGGCTTTGCGTATGCTGCCGGTAAACCGCTCGTGTGCGTCAATCATCTGGAGGGTCACCTGTTCGCCAACCTGCTGGCGCAGCCCGACCTTAAGCCGCCGTTTGTCTTTACGCTTGTCTCGGGTGGGCACACCATGCTCGTGCACGTAAAGGCATGGGGCGACTACGAGGTACTTGGCGAGACGCTGGACGACGCCGTGGGCGAAGCCTTCGACAAGGTTGCCAAGGCGCTGGGCCTGGGCTATCCCGGCGGCCCCATCATCTCCAAGCTCGCCGAGACGGGCAATCCCCGCGCGATCGATTTTCCCCGTGCGCTTAACAGCAGGGGAGACTATCGATTCTCGCTTTCGGGCCTCAAGACGGCGGTGACGCTCTATATTGAGCAGGAGACCAAGGCTGGGCGCACGATTCACCTGCCCGACCTTGCGGCCTCGTTTGAGGCGGCGGTCTTTGACGTGCAGTACAAGAAGGCCAAGAACGCCCTGCACGCCACCGGGTGCAAGGAGTATTGCATCGGTGGCGGCGTCTCGGCCAACCCGCATCTGCGCGAGATGATGATTAAGAAACTCGGGCGTCAGGGGATTCGCGTAACGGTGCCGCCTCTCTCGGCCTGTACTGACAACGCCGCCATGATTGCGGAGGTCGCTCGCCGCAAATTCGACCGAGGTGAAATCTCGCCGTTCGACGTCGACGCCGATCCAAACATGACGCTGTAGTCGTATGGGCGCGGTTCCCGACCGGAGGGGCCGGATATAAGGTTTCCTGCTCTACAGTCCTGCGCAAGACGAAGGCCACATTAAGTGGCCTCCTGTTCGTGCCATGGTTGGATTCTTGAGATGCTCGAGTATGCCTGCTTCAACATTGTCGACAAGCCTATTTGCTGCAGCGGGGTTATTGAGATCAAAGGCGATATATGACGCTGCTTGGCTGAGGTCCTCCCAAAATAGGGGAAGATAGCGGAGCTTATAGTGCCTGTTCATCGAGACCGCCGTCGAGCATTTTTCTGACAGAGCCAAAGACATCGTCGTGTGTATAGCGAAGTTGCATGCTGGCAGCCTGACGATCAGCGGCATCAAGTGCGCTCTCGATTGTATTGCACAGTGACTTGTACTGCTCAAAGCTCATGACGACCATAGAGCCCCGCCCGTTTTTAGTTAGAAAAACCGGACCCTCCTGTTCGACTTCGCGTTCAACATCCGGGTAGTGATTTCTAAGATCTGAGACTGGCCTAATATTCACAGCTACCTCCTGAGCTATCAGAATATTATCGTAATTATGATAACAGAGTTGAGATTTGGGATGGGAACTCCTCGGGGGCGGGGCGGGCGCCTGCCGCCATATATGAACTTTATCGCGAGTTCCGCACGAACAGGAGGCCACTTAATGTGGCCTCCGTCGTGAGCAGGACTGTCCGAGC
>NZ_JBQHTZ010000026.1:0-10336 GCF_052065455.1 Collinsella sp. HCP28S3_E9 | reverse complement strand
GCGGCGTAGCATGCGCTAGAATGACGGCATTCTAGGTGATTCTCGGCTCCTCGGGCAGCCTGCGGCTACCCTCGAAAACCGAGCTCTACACCAACATTCGGGACACTACCCTCGTAGCAGTCGGACATCACCTGGAACAGCAGCTGCGCGCTCTCGGTGTCGAGCGGGACATACCCGAATTCATCCAGGATGATTAGGTCGTTTTTCGAGATGTCCCGCATGTACGCCTCCAGCGCGTGCTCGCGGCTGGCCCGGCCCAGCGCCATCGCGAGCTCGGCGGTCGTGTAGAAGCGAACTGTCTTGCCGGCCTTGACGCATGCGTTGCCGATGGCTATGGCGAGATGGGTCTTCCCTCGGCCGGTCTGGCCGTAGAAGACGAAGTCCTGGGCGGCATCGACGAACGACAGCGACTTCAAGTCGTCCTCCGTGTAGCCGTCCGGCATCCCGACTTCGGAGAAATCGTAGCCCTCGAACGACTTGACCTGCGGGAACCTCGCTCTCCTGTACAGCCTTGCGCGCTTGTTGCGCTCCCTGACGTCAATCTCGTATTCGAGAAGGTCCATCACGGCGCGCAGCTGCGCCGCGCTCGCGCTGCCCAGGAACCAATCCACGGTCTCGTTGGAGAAGTACTTGCTGCGCGCACGCTCGCGGAGCTGCCCGGCATCTTCTTTCGACCTGATGGCCATGGCTACACCGCCCTCCTCATCGCCGCGTCGTATACGCCCAGGTCGATGGGCTCGTCGTAGACGATCGATGCGCTGTTCGCGCTGGCGGCGGCCATGGCCACCGTGGATTCGTCCAGGCGGCCCGTAGACGAGAGGGCCAACGATATGGCCTCGACCGCCCCGTCCCAGCCGTATCGGCCGACCTGGCTGTCCATGGTTCGCAGGACCGCCCTCAGGTCGGGCTTGCCCAGCTTGTCCATATACGCGGCCACGTCGCCCGGAAGCACGTCTCTTACCTGGCTGTTCTTCCACGCGCCGACCTTGAAGCTGAGCAGGGGCAGCTGGCTTGCGGGGTTGGCGGAGTCGGAGGGGGCCGAGCCGTACGCGCGCTCATGCTCGCACACCAGCTCGCCGTCTTCCGTGTAGATGCCGACCTTCGTGGCGCGCAGGGCGACGACGAGCGTCGAGCCCGCAAGCGACGGGTCCGTCGAGTAGAAATGGCGGCCGTCCACCTGGACCTTTCCCTGCTTGCTGGCTTTGGCCGTGACGTACCTGACCACGTTGAACGCCTTGTCCGGCAGCCCGCTCATCGCCAGACGGTCCTCCATTAATAGCCGGCCCTCGTCCTCACCCTTCATGTAGTGCTCCTTCGCGAGGTCCGTGCACATGCCCAGCAGCCTCTCGTTGAAGTTCTCGACGGAGTAGATGCGGTAGACCGGTACGAACAGGTTGTGCCTGATGAAATCGACCTTGCGCTCGACGTTGCCCTTCTCATGGCCCGAGCTGGGGTTGCAGAAGCTGAAGCCGAACCCGTAATGCGCGGCGAAGGCTGTGAAGGTCTCGGTGGTGCGAATGGCCTCGCATACCCGGCGGCCGACGCCGGTGGCGTTGTCGAAGACGATGCGCATCGGCACGCCGCCGACGTACTCGAAGGTCTGCTTCAGCGCCTGGCAGACGCATTCCGAGTTCTCGGACGGGAACACCTGGGCAAAACCCATGTTCGAGAAGGGGAACGACAGGACGAAATAGCTCAGGCGCTTCTTCACGCCGTAGACGTAGAAGTCCGCCTGCGCCTCGCCTGGGTTCTAAACCAGGTCGAGGAAACCCTCGGCGACGGCGCGCCGCTGCTTTTTGAGCTCGGCGACGTAGTGGCGGACCGTGGACTCGCAGCATTTGACGCCGTACTCGTCTCGAAGCCTGTGCCAAATCCGACGGGCGGTGTGGCGTTGCTTGCGCCAGGTCTTGGCGTCCTCATCCAGCCAGCCCTCGATGACGGGCCTGTAGTCATCGAGCATCCTCTCCGAGGTCTTCTTGATGGGGAAATCGGGGCTGAGGTCCGGGTCGCCGAGCTTCGCGTAGGTGGTGGTGCGAGAGACGCCGGCTATCCTGGCGATCTCGGCGATGGACACGCCATTCTTCCTCATTTGGCGTATAGAATGGATGGTGGACATGCTGATCATACCTTTCTGACCTCCTTGGCTGATTTATTAGGCAACAACCAAGTTAGTCGTTTGAGATGGTCGGCATGTTTGCTTTTGTGCTCAAAACGGTCAAGCCGAAGTGTTCACTTTTACGCTACCACTGACACCCAAGGTTCAAGAACGCGGGGTCGTTCGCGGCTTGGGTGGGTCTCACCCCGTCCGAGCACTCCAGCGGCGAGAGCGTTTGCAGGGGCGGCATAACCAAGGCCGGCAACAAGCACCTGAGGCGCGTTCTGATGGAGGCCGCATGGCACTACCTCAACGCCAGCCGATGCTCGAAGGACCTCGCGAAGGGCCAATCTCCCGACCCTGCGGCGAGAAGGCACGCGATCAAGGGTGTGGGGAGGCTGATCCAGAGGCGGGAGTCCATGCTCGAGCGCGGGGTGCTCAAGAACAAGGCGAACGTGGCCACGGCGCGCGAACTCGCCTGCTGGTGCTGGGCCGTCGGCTGCATGGCCGAGGCGTAGGCCGTATGCCGTGTCGCGGTTGACATAGCGCGATCCCTCCCATCCCGCGGTCGATCCGAGGCCGTTGGGGGCGAACCCCAGTCTCTTTTTCTGCGAGCGCCAAAAGCGCCACCCGCGTAAACAGACTGTCGAATCGACGAGGTAGCCCCAGCCGTAGCAACGGATTGTCCAGCACGCCAGTGCCACGGGCGGATATTAAACTGCAAAGACGAGCGTCGGAAAGACACGCCGAGGTCACCGCGGGAGGGTGGAGATAGAGGAAGGGCCCGGCCCTTGGGATCAAACCCATGGGCCGGGCCCGATATTGCCTATTGACAATGTCCTGCCCATATTAAAAAGGAAGCTTGCGGAAATCTGGATGATCGAGACGGGCATGGCTATGGAGCTATAGAAGCCAAGGGCTTCGGTTCCGGCGGTGGATTCAATTGCCATGCGGGGAAGTTGTCCAGCCGCGGCAAATAGTAGGCCGTATGCGGCTGTTGGAAAGCAAGCTTTAAGGAGGGAGAGGATGTTACTGAGGGAGATGGAGCTTGTGTAGGCAAGGTCATGCGCTTTGTTGCGATCATAGAAACAAACGATGGAAGCTGAAGCCAATGTGACGCCCATCAAGGCGAGGACAAGGGACTTGGTTATCGTAAGCAGCACGATGAACGCAGCGGGAGTCGCCACACCGCGGAGAGCAAACGATATACCAACATAATCCATGCGAGAGCGAAGCTGAATGGAGCCTTGATAAACGTCTGACATGGCTTCTGTCAGTTTAAACAGCATGAATACCATGATGCATGATGCAGGCTCCGGTTTATATCGTTTAATGAGAACTAAAGCACCACAGCCAATCAAGGCGATGATTGATGTGACGATTCGTGAGCCTGCATATTCGGAGTCGGTATACCTGCGCTCAATATCTGATGCCTGATAATTTCTCATTGAATAGGAGGCTATGGTATGGAAGGTGGAACACACGCTTACCGCGAGTGCGTATACTCCCGCTTCCGTAAATCCAAGAAGAATAGCCACAATGTATGTAAACAGCCATTGGGTGCCTAGATAAATGAGGTTGCCCACGGAGTTCCAAATCAGGTTTTTCTTGATTGACAGTCCGTTGTCTAGGCTTTCATCCACGTTTTTGACTCCTCGCATTATTGTTTAATTACCTTTGCCGGAGAACCCACCGCGATGCTGTTGGCCGGAATGTCTTTGCTCACGACCGCATTAGCGCCAATGATTGCGCCGTCACCGATGTGCACGCCTTTCAGCGCACAGACGTTCTCGCCAAGCCAGACGTTGTCACCGATAATAACGGGCATGGAGGCCAGGGCACGCTTGCTTGGGTCGGTATCGGGGTGACTGGGGTTTGGTCCACTGTACTCTCCGTGTCCGCAATCGCTAATGAATACCTTCGATGCGGAAAGGAAGTTTTTACTGATTGTGACATGGTTTGTGGCGACAATGTGAACGTTGTCGCCAAGATGGCAGTTCTCTACAATCTCAGTGCGAATGGTCTTGTCCTGTCTGCCATCTCCGAATGCCTCGATGCGGCATCCGTATCCCGTAGTAAATCCTTTGCCGTAAGAGAAGCGAGGTTTGCCACGCAAAAAAGAACGGACGTCGTATAAGGAGTGCGTTGGGATAGAACAGCCTTGTGCAGATCGTGGATTGGACCATGCTTGAAATTTCGGACAGAGTGTAGTAGTTGTCCAATAGGTACATGGGCACTCCATCCGTGGCGGACCGTTTGGAATAATCAGAATTACGGTTGAATAAGTATAACTGTTCCGTGCCGTGTGCTTGTGTGGCTCGATTGCGGACATGGTGCAATCGTCTTTTCGTCAAGAAGGCGGGAGTAGCGAGGAAGGTATAATTGAAGCTCAGGTTTAGGTTTTGCTGATGAACTCGGTTGCCTGCTGCCCTGTGAATTAGAGGATAGCTTTCGTGCCGTATTCTCATGCTCTGGGCGTGTGGTTCCGTAAGGAGGCCAAGTGAGCAAAGTGCTCGTAATAATTCCTGCATATAACGAGCAGGATTCAATCCTTTCAACAGTCGACGCTGTCGTTTCTGCTGGTTATGACTACGTGGTTGTAAACGACGGCTCCAAGGACGATACCCTCGCCGTCTGTCGCGAGAACGGCTTGAATGTGCTAGACCTTGCTCAGAACTTGGGCATTGGTGGCGCCGTCCAGTGTGGTCATAAGTACGCTCAGCGTAATGGCTACGACATTGACGTTCAGGTGGATGGTGATGGACAGCACGATCCGGCGTATATATCGAAGCTTGTTGCTCAGGTTGAGGCGGGTGCAGATCTGGCAATTGGGTCGAGGTTCCTCGAGGTCAATGAAGGTTTCCAATCAACATGGCTCCGTCGTGTTGGGATTACGTGGTTTGAGAAAGTGTTGAAGGTTCTTACCGGTGCCACGGTTACCGATGCTACTTCTGGTTTCCGCGCATGCGGGCGTAAGGCCATTGCGTTGTTTGCAGACTCGTATCCCGCTGATTATCCGGAGCCTGAGTCCATTGCCCTTTGTCTCAAGCGGGGCTTAATGGTCAAAGATGTCGCTGTTGAGATGCGTGAGCGTCAGGGTGGTAAGTCTTCTATCGGCGGATTGTCTAGCATTTACTACATGATTAAAGTAACCATGGCAATCTTGATAGTATCCCTTACCGGTCATGAAGGGTGATTGATATGACGTTTGTTACCCAGGTTTTCGCGGCGATTTTTGCGGTCGTTCTTTTTGTGTATGTGATCAACCTTGTATCAAAAGGCAGGCTATCGCTTAAGTATTCGTTTTTCTGGTTGTTGTTATCGGTTTTGATTCTCATTGCGGCGTTTTTTCCGGGCTTCATTGGCACGGTTGGAGAGCTGCTGGGCTTTGTGCTGACGACGAACTTTGTCTTTTTTTTGGGCCTGTTCCTGCTCCTTGCGTTTTCTCTCATGCTTAGCGTTGTTGTGAGCAAGCAGGCTTCAAGCATAAAGAACCTGACACAGAGGCTGGCGGTTGTAGAAAAAGAGCTCAAAGACTCGTCGTTGTGAATTGGCGCATGGTCGCTACTTTGCTGTTTGAGGCCGTGGTGCTCGTGTCGGGGCGGCATGATGGCGTGCACTGGTTTTCTATACGCGCTTCTTTTGTACAACCTCGGACGCCTGGGCTTCCTCGCGTATAATTTAAACAATTATGTACAGCCCGTCTACGGAGGTCCAACCTATGAAGGGCATCATCCTCGCGGGCGGCTCGGGCACGCGCCTGTATCCGCTCACGCTCGTCACTAGCAAGCAGTTGCTGCCGGTCTACGACAAGCCCATGATTTACTACCCGTTGTCCACCCTTATGCTGGCGGGCATTCGGGACATCCTGGTCATCTCCACGCCGGCGGACCTGCCTAACTTCCAGCGCCTGCTGGGCGACGGCTCCCGCTTCGGAGTTAACCTCTCCTACGCCGAGCAGCCCTCTCCGGACGGCCTGGCCCAGGCCTTCATCATCGGCGAGGAGTTCATCGCCGGCGAGCCCTGTGCGCTCGTGCTGGGCGACAACATCTTCTATGGTAACGGCCTTTCTCGTCATTTCAAGCGGGCCGTCGAGACTGCGGAGCGCGAAGGCGGCGCCACTATTTTTGGTTATCACGTGGATGATCCCGAGCGATTCGGCGTGGTGGAGTTCGATAAGGATTTCAACGCCATATCCATCGAGGAGAAGCCTGAGCATCCCAAGAGCTCCTACGCCGTTACGGGTGTGTTCTTCTATGATGGTCGCGTAACTGAAATGGCCAAAAAGGTAAAGCCCTCCGCGCGCGGCGAGCTCGAGATTACCACCCTCAACCAGATGTACTTGGACGATGGTTCACTTTCCGTGGTCACTCTCGGCCGCGGCTACGCTTGGCTGGACACCGGCACCATGGAGTCCCTTTACGAGGCGTCCGAGTTTGTGCGCTCCGTGGAGCGCGCCCAGGACCTGCCCGTGTCCGTTCCCGAGGAGATCGCCTGGGAGAACGGCTGGATCGACACGCCGGCCCTCGAGGCAGCCGCCGAGGCCTACGGTAAGTCCGTCTACGGTGGGCACCTCAAGCAGGTAGCCGCTGGCGCCATTAATTCCAAGAACAATAGTTATGAGGAATAGGGGAGAACCACCTTGTCCGAGAACTTCGAACCTAAGAACATCATCGTCACCGGCGGCTGCGGCTTCATCGGGTCCAACTTCGTGCACTACGTGGTCAAGAACCACCCTGAGGTGCACGTGACCGTGCTCGACAAGCTCACCTACGCCGGCAACCGCGAGAACATCGCGGGCCTGCCCGCTGGCCGCGTGGAGCTCGTGGTGGGCGACATCTGCGACTCCGAGCTGCTCGACCGCCTCGTGCCCGGCCACGACGCCATCGTGCACTACGCTGCCGAGAGCCACAACGACAACTCCATCGACGATCCCACGCCCTTCCTGTGCACCAACGTGGAGGGTACCTTCTGCCTGCTGCAGGCCGCGCGAAAGTTCGGCGTGCGCTACCACCACGTCTCCACCGACGAGGTCTACGGCGACCTCGCGCTGGACGACCCGGCGCGCTTCACCGAGGAGACCCCGTACCGCCCCAGCTCCCCCTACAGCTCCACCAAGGCGGCCTCCGACCACCTGGTGCGCGCCTGGCACCGCACCTTCGGCGTGAGGGCGACCATCTCCAACTGCTCCAACAACTACGGCCCCTACCAGCACGTGGAGAAGTTCATCCCGCGCCAGATCACCAACATCCTGGACGGCGTGCGCCCCAAGCTCTACGGCGACGGCCGCAACGTGCGCGACTGGATCCACACCGACGACCACTCCAGCGCCGTGTGGACCATCCTCACCAAGGGTGAGATGGGCGAGACCTACCTCATCGGCGCCGACGGCGAGAGGTCCAACATCGACGTGCTGCGCGCCATCCTCGAGCGCATGGGCATGCCCGCGGACGACTTCGACTGGGTGCGCGACCGCCCCGGCCACGACCGCCGCTACGCCATCGACTCCACGAAGCTCCGCCGCGAGCTGGGCTGGGAGCCCAAGCACACCGACTTCTCCGAGGGCCTGGACCAGACCATTGCCTGGTACACCGAGAACCGCGCCTGGTGGGAGCCCGTCAAGGCAGCTACCGAGGCCCGCTACAAGGCCCAGGGGCAGTAGAAACTTCTTTTTTGGGCAACGTTGGTTTTTGGTCCGACGGTGCCCGTTTTTGCGCTACGTGCCTTCTCGGCCCGTGCGCGGTGCGCTCCCTTGCGGACATGGTGATGATCCCGGGGGGTCGCCGCGCACGGGCCGGGATTTTGGAAAGGAACGGACCTCATGGCAGAATTCGATTTCGAGAAGCAGCTCACCGTCACGGAGACCGGCATCCCCGGGCTCAAGGTGGTGGAGCTCCCCGTCCACGGCGACAACCGCGGCTGGTTCAAGGAGAACTGGCAGCGCGAGAAGATGGTGGCGGCGGGCATCCCCGACCTCCGCTTCGTGCAGAACAACATCTCCTTCAACGACAACAAGGGCGTCACCCGCGGCATCCACGCCGAGCCCTGGGACAAGTTCATCTCCGTGGCCACCGGCTCGGTCTTCGGCGCGTGGGTGGACCTGCGCCCCGGTGCGGGCTTCGGGAAGGTCTTCACCTGCACGCTCGACCCCTCGCGCGCCATCTTCGTGCCGCGCGGCGTGGGCAACTCCTACCAGGCCCTGGAGGACGGCACCGCCTACACCTACCTGGTGGACGCCCACTGGTCGCTCGAGCTCAAGAAGACCTACACCTTCGTGAACCTGGCCGACCCCGAGCTCGCCATCCAGTGGCCCATCCCGCTGGAGGAGTGCGAGCTCTCCGAGGCCGACAAGGCGCACCCCATGCTCGCTGACGCCCTGCCCATGGCCCCGCGCCGCACGCTCGTGACCGGCTGCAACGGTCAGCTGGGCCGTGCCGTGCGCGCCATGGCTGAGGAGCGCGGCCTGGCCGATACCTTCGACTACTGCGACATCGACACGTTCGACATGTCCGACCCATCTGCGTACTCCAAGTACGACTGGTCGGTCTACGGCACCGTGATCAACTGCGGCGCCTACACCGCGGTGGACAAGGCTGAGACTCCCGAGGGACGCCGCGTCTGCTGGGCCGCCAACGCCACGGGGCCGGCCCTGCTCGCCCGCACCTGCGCTGAGCACGGCCTCACGCTCGTGCACGTGAGCTCGGACTACGTGTTCGACGGCACGGCTCCGCTCCACACCGAGGACGAGGTCCCGTCGCCGTTGTCCGTCTACGGCCAGTCCGAGGCCGCCGGTAACCTCGCGGTGGAGGGGTACCCCGCGCACTACATCCTGCGCTCCAGCTGGGTCATCGGCGAGGGGCACAACTTCGTGAAGGCCATGCGCATGCTGTCCGATCGCTGCGCCAACGCCGAGGATGCCCTCGAGCAGGTCATCGTGGTTGACGACCAAGTGGGCCGCCTTACCTTCACCAAGACCATGGCGGGCGCCATCTTCCACCTGCTTGGTTACCGCGAAGGCGACATGGAGCCCACGGCTCCCGCGCCCTACGGCGTCTACAATTGCACCAACTCTGGCGACGTTGCCAGCTGGGCGCAGATCGCGGCCATGGTGTTCGATCGCGCTAACGGCAACGGTGCCAAGGTGGTGCCTGTTACCACGGAGAGCTACTACGCCAACGCCACCGGTCCCGTGGCCCCGCGCCCGGAACATTCCGCGCTGGATCTGGGCAAGCTGGAAGCCACGGGCTTTGCGCCCGCGGACTGGCACACCGAGCTCGACGCGTACATGGACGAGCTGCTTGTCAAGTAGTTTTCCGAGAGTTTCGGAGCGTGCGGGTCTCCGATCTATCATGAGCTGCGGTAATGCGAATCCGTTGTGAGCGGATGGCGCAGCACCCTTGCAGTTTTGGGCCATTCTTCCTTGTCGCGACGCACTCCGAACAGGTAGATGAACCAGTTCAGGTAAGAGACTGCAGGTTCGCCTTCTTCATGCCCGGGAGGAGGAAGAGGTATCGCCGAAGCCAAGAGCAGAGGTTGTCGGCCAGGTCTCCATCGCCTCCAGGTACGCCGGGTCGTTGACGTCCGCCTTGCACACCTCGTCCGTTCATCTGGCCGCTTTCACGAGCGCTGGGTGTGACCGCTCCACGTCTTGCATGATGACCGGACCCGGCGCGATATGGGAGAATAGCGCATCCTCGATGCTCTTCGACGACGGCTTACCGTGGCCGCATGTGACGACGACCGCGTTCTTGAACGCGTCGATGGTGACCGTTATGTGGATCTTGTTCTTGGAGAGACTCCTCTTGGACACGAAGTCCGCACTTCGAACGATGTCGGAGTCGGTGAGGTAGAGCCCGTCGATCCAGATCCTGCCTCTCAGTACCAGCCGGTCCTGGTAGCCGTCGACCGTGGTGAAGACCTGGTGGCGTCACTCGAACGCGGTCTTGTGGGCGATGCCGCAAACCTCGGCGACGAGGTCGATCGGCGCGTTGTAGCACATGCACGTGATGAACCTCTCCCAAATTCGTGTTTGATACTTTGCTTGGGGCGGATACAGCGTTTCTTCCGGCGATTTCTCGCGTTTTTTTATGGTCTATGATCGTTTTCCTTGCCTATACTCTTGCCGTGTTAAGATCGCGTGCCGAATGTTGGTGTAAGGGGCCGCTTCCCTGGCCGTAGAAAGCAGGAAGCGGTTATCGCCTAGAATCTTAATTGCTGAAGTTAGGATTCGTGGAAAGGCAA
>NZ_JBQHTZ010000025.1:0-10820 GCF_052065455.1 Collinsella sp. HCP28S3_E9 | reverse complement strand
AGGGTGCGGAGCTGAGGAAACGCGAAGCGTTTTCCAGCGCAGCACGCAAGGAGCGGAGCGACGCAGCGGGGCGCGGCCGCCGGAAGGCGGACGCGGAATCCCTCCGTCCCAGCCAAGGTAACTGAGCGCCCCGGGCTTTCATCAGCCCGGGGCGCTTTCTTGTGGGCATGCGGAGGATTCGAACCCGCAAGGGTGCGGAGCTGAGGAAACGCGAAGCGTTTTCCAGCGCAGCACGCAAGGAGCGGAGCGACGCAGCGGGGCGCGGCCGCCGGAAGGCGGACGCGGAATCCCTCCGTCCCATATCAACAACGGGCTCTCCGTATCTCAACCGGCACTTGGGGACGTTCCCAAAGTGCCGGCACTAAAGGAACGTCCCCAAGTGCCGGCTCATCCACCCTCAAAAGACAGACGCCCCAAGCCCGAAAGGACCAAGAGCGCCTTACATCAAGAAATATCAGCCCCGTTCCGAAAAGCGAGCCGTCATCTACAAAATGGCGCGTGGCCCCGGCGGGCCGGGCATTAAGTTTGTCGCGAGTTCCGCACGCAAAGAAGGCCACATGACCTCGATGTTTTGGACGTGACAGCGAGAGGGGTCCTGGTATGGCAAGGTGACGTGAAACAAGGCGGCGCTGACCTTCTGGTCGCGCCGCCGAAGTTGAACGTCAGATTGCCGTGCCAGGGCCCCTCGCAGCGTCAAGAAGACCGCCGTTCGGTAGAACGGCGGAATTTAGCTGTTCAGCATGCGGTCGAAGCTTCCCGAGTCGCCATCCCGATAGTCGGCGGTCATCAGAATCTCCTGCGGAATGCGACCGCCCTCGCGCAGCACATTGCGGAACTGCACGCGCGTGACCATAGGCAGATCCTTGATCGTCGCCGCCAAATTCTGCGGCACACCCTGATTGGCAGCCGCAGGCTCGCACTCGCCGCCAGCTTTCACGCGACGCTTGTGCTCGGCGAGCATGGCACGATACATGCCGGCATGCAAGCGAATCTCAACCACATTGGCATTGCGGGCCTGCTCGACGATGCGCGCACCCTCTCGGTCGATATCGCCCACGTAGTAGACATAGTTAAAGCGATAGCCGATCTCGGCCAGATAATCATCCAGTGCGTGCGAGACGCTCGCCTTGCAGCCACCGCCAAAGATCACGCCACCCACCTTGGTGCCAAAAAGCTTAGCGTGCTTGCGGCCGCGCAAGAGCTTGACGATCTCGTCATAGGTGTCTAGGTTCTCGACCATAATGAACGGCCTGTCGGCGCCCAGCGTAAAGAAGCCCGTAAAGTGCACGGGGCGATTGGGGGCGACCTTAATCGCCTGCATGCTGATGCCCTTTTCGGCCATACGCCTCATCAGGCGCTCGCCGTGTTTACCGTCAAAGGCCTTCTCATCGTTAAAAATCTGGTAGGCGCGCTGGCGACGCGAGGCGACCGGCGTGTCGGCGCCGCGATTCTGCTCAATCCAAGCCTGGATGGTCTCAATCTCCTCGGCAATCTTGCGGTTGGACATCTCGTTGTGCTGAGTGCGCTGCGAAACCTTTTTGCCGTCCTTGGCCTCAACCTTAACGATTTGAGTCTGTTGCTCCTTAATCTTGGAGAGTGCAGCAGGTGTGGGAACGACCTTGAGCAGCTGACTGGCCAGGACACGGGCCAGAGCAAACGCCGAAACCTCGCCATGAGCGGTCGACTCAGGCTGCTGGGCGGTCGCA
Source organism: Collinsella sp. HCP28S3_E9 (assembly GCF_052065455.1). Classification (NCBI taxonomy): domain Bacteria; kingdom Bacillati; phylum Actinomycetota; class Coriobacteriia; order Coriobacteriales; family Coriobacteriaceae; genus Collinsella; species Collinsella sp. HCP28S3_E9. Next base: position 9,114 of record NZ_JBQHTZ010000025.1, on the reverse strand, counting down.
TCGTTTGCAGTCGATTTGGGCTGCGTCTGGGATTTGCACTTGGAATCTGTCCGAGTATTGCGCTCTTGCTTTGGCGCGGACGAGCCCTTTTGCGAACGCTCAGGCTTGCCCCCCTTTACTGGCTGGCGCTTGGGCTGCTCCGCCGGGATCTCAGCCTTCGCATCCTTGTTTTGCCCCGCTGCCTGCTCGGCCACGGATTCGGTATTTGAGCCACGGCCGCCACGGTGACGACGACGGCGAGGCTTGCTCGAAGCGCTCTCCTCCGCTTTCTCGCCCGCAGACTGCTGGCCTCGGGGCTCGACATCGCCCGTAGGCCGCGGCTCAACAGGCTTCTGCTCACGGACCATCGGCTCGGCAGCCTTCTCAGCCTTCTCCGCTGGTGCAGCGGGAGCCTGGTCGGTCTTTTCTTGACGCCTTGCGGGATACGCACGACCCATAAAGCCGCGTCCGGGACGGCATGAACCCGGAGCCTTCTTGACGGGCTCCTCGGGTGCACCAGCAGCTTCGACGGACTCCTGAACGTCGCACACAACACCTCCCTGCTCGGCCTTAAAGTGAGCACCGCGGCGACGCTTAGGCTCCTGGACTTCAGCGGCGCACTGCGGCTCGGTAACAGCCTCATCCTCGACGGGCTCGACATCCGTCGCATCCTTTTGAGCCACGGCGCGACGGAAGCGCTCCTGCTGGGCACGGCGCTGCGCATCGCGTTTACCGCCCCCGCCAAAACCGCCGCGGCCCGCCTTGGCCGTAAAGGCGCGAACGACGCTTTCGTCAAGCAGCTCATCGGTGTCGACGTTCTCGCGCGGAGCCGTTTCCACCGCAACAGGCGCCTCGACAACGTCCTCGACGGCCTCTTCGGCAGCCTCGGCAGGCTGCTCCTGGACATCGCGAATCTCGGCATTAATGGTATAGAACGCTGGGCGCCCGTTAACGCCGCTGCCCTCGATCTTGGTAACGATCTTTGCCGCGATAAGTTCATCGCGCATCGCCTTGGTGTCACATTCCTTATCGACGGAACGGAAAATCTGTGCCAGCGCGCTCGACTTGATCTTGAGCGCCTTGCGGCAGAGCAGGTCGTAGGCAACCAGCTTGGCACGCTCGGCAGAAAGCGACGTCTGGCTGCTCAGACGCTCAGCCAGGGCATCGACGTTGTTTTGGTTATCGGAATATACCGTCTTGGCCACGGGGCCCCTTTCATATGTACACATATACGTCTATATGGTACAACGCACGCCCCTATCCACGCAAAACATCTGCGAGAACACCCGGGCACACTAGCTTTTGCATGGAAAAAGGCCGAGCCCGCGCAGTTGCGGACCCGGCCTTTCCGAGTCATATAGATGTGACGTTCAATCCCTTAGATCGATTAGGCCTTGGCGGCCTCGGCGCCTGCGGGAGCCTCGGCAGCAGCAGCGCGACCATACTCGGCCTTGCCCATCTCGGACCACTCGGGTTCCTCGTCGGGCATGGAACCGGCCTCCTTGCCGAAGAACTCCTTGAGGCAGTTGACGGCAACGATGAGGCCCAGGACCATCAGCAGGACGGCAAAGACGAGCTGCAGGCCCTTGGTGGCGGCGACGGAGACTGCGGCCGTAGTGGCGGTAGCCGGGATGGTACCGAAGAAGCCGTAGGCCTGGACGGCGGTCATGCAGCCCATAGCGCTCTGGACCAGCGAGGTGAAGGTGCAGCAGAGTAGGAAGGCGACGGGCACGTAGAGCATCCAGCCCTTGCGACCGGTGCACTTGCAGAACACGGCAAGGGTGATCATGGTCATACCGCCGAGCAGCTGGTTGGAAGCACCAAAGAGCGGCCAGATGTTGGCATAGCCGCCAAAGGCGAGGGCGAGGCCGGGGAGCAGGGTGACAACCGTGGCGAACCAGGGGTTGCCGAGGACCTTCATGTAGCCGGCCTTGGACTCGATGGCCAGGGCGTCGTTGGTCTGGGCAAAGAACTCGGAGAACGAGGTGCGGGCAATGCGGGCGACGGCGTCGAGCGAAGTCAGGGCCAGAGCGGAGACGTTCATGGTCATAAAGACGGTAGCGAGCGTGCCGTCAACGCCGAAGGCCTGCATACCGCGAGAAATGCCAGCAGCGAAGATCTGGAACGGGGTGGAAGCGACGCCGGCGTTGAGGGCGCCGGTACCGGCAGTGTTCATGTCGGAGAACATGATGCCGGCGACGATGATGGCGAGGATGCCGACGAAGGGCTCGACGATCATGGCGCCATAACCGACCGTGACGGCGTCCTGCTCCTTCTCGACCTGCTTGGAAGAGGTGCCCGAAGAAACGAGGCTGTGGAAACCGGAGAGAGCGCCGCAGGCAACGGAGACAAACAGGACCGGGAACATCATGCCCGAGGTATTGCTAAAGCCGGTGAAAACCGGAGCGGTGATGGTGGCCTGGCCGTTAACGCCCAGGACGACGATGCCGAGGACAGCACAGACAATCATGACGATCATCATGATGGAAGTGAGGTAGTCGCGAGGGGTCTTGAGCATCTGGATGGGCATGGCACCGGCAAAGACCAGGTAGACCATGACGACGGCGAACCACTGGAACTTGTCCAGGTAAACCGGGAACTGCATACCGACGGCGAACATGAGGACCATGAGCACCACGCCGGTGACGAACTCGGCAGCGCCGGTGAGGTTGAACTTCTTCTGAGCCCAACCAAAGGCCATGGCGACGAAGGTGAACAGGATGGAGATGGTGCCAGCGCAGCCAGCGGCATAGGACTTGGTGAAGTCGATGGCATCGGTGGCAGCGCCAGAGGCGTCAACGACCGGGGTGAACATGAACGTCTTGCAGACCATGTCGGTAAAAGCGGCGATGACGATGATGCAGAACAGCCAGCAGAACAGCAGGAACAGGCGACGGCCGGTCTTGCCGATGTACTTCTCGATGAGCTGAGCCAAGGACTTGCCGTTGTTCTTCATCGAAGCGTACAGGGCGCCAAAGTCGTGAACGGCGCCAAAGAAGATGCCGCCGACGAGGACCCAGAGCACGACGGGCAGCCAGCCGAAGGCCATGGCGACAATCGTACCCGTAACAGGGCCAGCACCGCAGATCGAGCTGAACTGATGCGAGAACGCGGTGAAGGCGGAAACGGGCGAGAAGCTCTTGCCGTCCTTCATGCGCTTGGCAGGCGTGAGGGCCTCTTTATCAACGCCCCACTTGTTAGCCAGCCAGCGGCCGTAGCCCAGATAGCCGCAGGCGAGCACCGCCGCGGCCACAACCATGAGCAAAACTCCGTTCATTACATTTCCTCCTCAAAAAAGAACTTCCTAGACATAAAAAATGAGGGCCGTCGGTTGCGCTCGACGGCCCTCATCTTCATCAGCCGCCCGTTATCGTACGGGCTAGCTGTATGTGCTAACCCGCATCAGATAATTACTACGCTGATAATGTTTAGCTGATGCGTGAACATGTCTAAGAAATCCTCTTCAATCATGATGCGAACGATCCGTGCGTGTTCACATCCCCCAGTGGATGGAAAGGAGTATGAAACTTTAGTTGCCTAAAGTCAACGCAAATATGTAATGGATTTTCAACTTTATTTGAATTTCTCGGTATAAAACGTCACTGACCTCGGACTTTACCGAACGACAGTTTTTGCTTGAGAGATGCTCCTCGGGGGCGGGGCGGGCGCCTGCCGCCATATATGAACTTTCCTGCTCGGACAGTCCTGCTCACGACGGAGGCCACATTAAGTGGCCTCCTGTTCGTGCGGAACTCGCGATAAAGTTCATATATGGCGGCAGGCGCCCGCCCCGCCCCCGAGGAGCATCTCTCAAGCAAAAACTGTCGTTCGGTAAAGTCCGAGGTCAGTGACGTTTTATACCGAGAAATTCAAATAAAGTTGAAAATCCATTACATATTTGCGTTGACTTTAGGCAACTAAAGTTTCATACTCCTTTCCATCCACTGGGGGATGTGAACACGCACGGATCGTTCGCATCATGATTGAAGAGGATTTCTTAGACATGTTCACGCATCAGCTAAACATTATCAGCGTAGTAATTATCTGATGCGGGTTAGCACATACAGCTAGCCCGTACGATAACGGGCGGCTGATGAAGATGAGGGCCGTCGAGCGCAACCGACGGCCCTCATTTTTTATGTCTAGGAAGTTCTTTTTTGAGGAGGAAATGTAATGAACGGAGTTTTGCTCATGGTTGTGGCCGCGGCGGTGCTCGCCTGCGGCTATCTGGGCTACGGCCGCTGGCTGGCTAACAAGTGGGGCGTTGATAAAGAGGCCCTCACGCCTGCCAAGCGCATGAAGGACGGCAAGAGCTTCTCGCCCGTTTCCGCCTTCACCGCGTTCTCGCATCAGTTCAGCTCGATCTGCGGTGCTGGCCCTGTTACGGGTACGATTGTCGCCATGGCCTTCGGCTGGCTGCCCGTCGTGCTCTGGGTCCTCGTCGGCGGCATCTTCTTTGGCGCCGTTCACGACTTTGGCGCCCTGTACGCTTCGATGAAGAACAACGGCAAGTCCTTGGCTCAGCTCATCGAGAAGTACATCGGCAAGACCGGCCGTCGCCTGTTCCTGCTGTTCTGCTGGCTGTTCTGCATCATCGTCATCGCCGCTTTTACCGACATGGTCTGCAAGACGTTCATGTTCACCCCGGTCGTTGACGCCTCTGGCGCTGCCACCGATGCCATCGACTTCACCAAGTCCTATGCCGCTGGCTGCGCTGGCACCATCTCCATCCTGTTCACCTTCGTCGCCATGGCCTTTGGTTGGGCTCAGAAGAAGTTCAACCTCACCGGCGCTGCCGAGTTCGTCACCGGCGTGGTGCTCATGGTCCTCATGTTCGCCGTCGGTATGCAGTTCCCGGTTTACCTGGACAAGTTCCAGTGGTTCGCCGTCGTCATGGTCTACCTGGTCTTTGCCGGTGCCATGCCCATCCAGATGCTCAAGACCCCTCGCGACTACCTCACTTCCATCATGATGATCGTCATGATTGTCTGTGCTGTCCTCGGCATCGTCGTCCTGGGCGTTAACGGCCAGGCCACCATCACCGCTCCGGTTTTCACCGGCTTTAGCAATACCTCGGGCATGATGTTCCCGGTCCTGTTTGTCTCCGTTGCCTGCGGCGCTCTCTCCGGTTTCCACAGCCTCGTTTCTTCGGGCACCTCTTCCAAGCAGGTCGAGAAGGAGCAGGACGCCGTCACGGTCGGTTATGGCGCCATGATCGTCGAGCCCTTCGTCGGCATCCTCGCCATCATCGTCGCCGGCATCATGTTCTCCGACATGAACACTGCCGGTACCGGCGCCCTCAACGCCGGCGTCGCTTCCACCCCGTTCCAGATCTTCGCTGCTGGCATTTCTCGCGGTATGCAGGCCTTCGGCGTTGACGGCACGCTCGCTACCGTCTTTATGACCATGAACGTCTCCGCTCTGGCCCTGACTTCGCTCGACGCCGTCGCCCGCATTGCCCGCACCTCGTTCTCCGAGTTCTTTGCCCAGACCAACGACGCCCTGGCCATCGAGTCCAAGGCCGGCTACATGAAGGTCCTCGGCAACCCCTGGTTCGCCACGGTTGTCACCCTGCTCCCCGGCCTCGCCCTCGCCTTTGGCGGCTATGCCAACATCTGGCCGCTCTTTGGTGCTTCCAACCAGCTGCTCGGCGGTATGACCATGATCACCCTTGCCGTGTTCTGCAAGTGCACCGGTCGCAAGGGCTGGATGCTCTACGTGCCCGTCGCCTTCCTACTCTGCTGCACCTTCACCTCGCTGGTCCAGAGCGCTATGGGCTGCATGACCGCCGTCCAGGCCTACGGCTTCTTCGGTACCATCCCGGCTACCGCCACTACGGCCGCAGTCTCCGTCGCCGCCACCAAGGGCCTGCAGCTCGTCTTTGCCGTCCTGCTGATGGTCCTGGGCCTCATCGTTGCCGTCAACTGCCTCAAGGAGTTCTTCGGCAAGGAGGCCGGTTCCATGCCCGACGAGGAACCCGAGTGGTCCGAGATGGGCAAGGCCGAGTATGGTCGCGCTGCTGCTGCCGAGGCTCCCGCAGGCGCCGAGGCCGCCAAGGCCTAATCGATCTAAGGGATTGAACGTCACATCTATATGACTCGGAAAGGCCGGGTCCGCAACTGCGCGGGCTCGGCCTTTTTCCATGCAAAAGCTAGTGTGCCCGGGTGTTCTCGCAGATGTTTTGCGTGGATAGGGGCGTGCGTTGTACCATATAGACGTATATGTGTACATATGAAAGGGGCCCCGTGGCCAAGACGGTATATTCCGATAACCAAAACAACGTCGATGCCCTGGCTGAGCGTCTGAGCAGCCAGACGTCGCTTTCTGCCGAGCGTGCCAAGCTGGTTGCCTACGACCTGCTCTGCCGCAAGGCGCTCAAGATCAAGTCGAGCGCGCTGGCACAGATTTTCCGTTCCGTCGATAAGGAATGTGACACCAAGGCGATGCGCGATGAACTTATCGCGGCAAAGATCGTTACCAAGATCGAGGGCAGCGGCGTTAACGGGCGCCCAGCGTTCTATACCATTAATGCCGAGATTCGCGATGTCCAGGAGCAGCCTGCCGAGGCTGCCGAAGAGGCCGTCGAGGACGTTGTCGAGGCGCCTGTTGCGGTGGAAACGGCTCCGCGCGAGAACGTCGACACCGATGAGCTGCTTGACGAAAGCGTCGTTCGCGCCTTTACGGCCAAGGCGGGCCGCGGCGGTTTTGGCGGGGGCGGTAAACGCGATGCGCAGCGCCGTGCCCAGCAGGAGCGCTTCCGTCGCGCCGTGGCTCAAAAGGATGCGACGGATGTCGAGCCCGTCGAGGATGAGGCTGTTACCGAGCCGCAGTGCGCCGCTGAAGTCCAGGAGCCTAAGCGTCGCCGCGGTGCTCACTTTAAGGCCGAGCAGGGAGGTGTTGTGTGCGACGTTCAGGAGTCCGTCGAAGCTGCTGGTGCACCCGAGGAGCCCGTCAAGAAGGCTCCGGGTTCATGCCGTCCCGGACGCGGCTTTATGGGTCGTGCGTATCCCGCAAGGCGTCAAGAAAAGACCGACCAGGCTCCCGCTGCACCAGCGGAGAAGGCTGAGAAGGCTGCCGAGCCGATGGTCCGTGAGCAGAAGCCTGTTGAGCCGCGGCCTACGGGCGATGTCGAGCCCCGAGGCCAGCAGTCTGCGGGCGAGAAAGCGGAGGAGAGCGCTTCGAGCAAGCCTCGCCGTCGTCGTCACCGTGGCGGCCGTGGCTCAAATACCGAATCCGTGGCCGAGCAGGCAGCGGGGCAAAACAAGGATGCGAAGGCTGAGATCCCGGCGGAGCAGCCCAAGCGCCAGCCAGTAAAGGGGGGCAAGCCTGAGCGTTCGCAAAAGGGCTCGTCCGCGCCAAAGCAAGAGCGCAATACTCGGACAGATTCCAAGTGCAAATCCCAGACGCAGCCCAAATCGACTGCAAACGATGCGACCGCCCAGCAGCCTGAGTCGACCGCTCATGGCGAGGTTTCGGCGTTTGCTCTGGCCCGTGTCCTGGCCAGTCAGCTGCTCAAGGTCGTTCCCACACCTGCTGCACTCTCCAAGATTAAGGAGCAACAGACTCAAATCGTTAAGGTTGAGGCCAAGGACGGCAAAAAGGTTTCGCAGCGCACTCAGCACAACGAGATGTCCAACCGCAAGATTGCCGAGGAGATTGAGACCATCCAGGCTTGGATTGAGCAGAATCGCGGCGCCGACACGCCGGTCGCCTCGCGTCGCCAGCGCGCCTACCAGATTTTTAACGATGAGAAGGCCTTTGACGGTAAACACGGCGAGCGCCTGATGAGGCGTATGGCCGAAAAGGGCATCAGCATGCAGGCGATTAAGGTCGCCCCCAATCGCCCCGTGCACTTTACGGGCTTCTTTACGCTGGGCGCCGACAGGCCGTTCATTATGGTCGAGAACCTAGACACCTATGACGAGATCGTCAAGCTCTTGCGCGGCCGCAAGCACGCTAAGCTTTTTGGCACCAAGGTGGGTGGCGTGATCTTTGGCGGTGGCTGCAAGGCGAGCGTCTCGCACGCACTGGATGATTATCTGGCCGAGATCGGCTATCGCTTTAACTATGTCTACTACGTGGGCGATATCGACCGAGAGGGTGCGCGCATCGTCGAGCAGGCCCGCAATGCCAATGTGGTTGAGATTCGCTTGCATGCCGGCATGTATCGTGCCATGCTCGCCGAGCACAAGCGTCGCGTGAAAGCTGGCGGCGAGTGCGAGCCTGCGGCTGCCAATCAGGGTGTGCCGCAGAATTTGGCGGCGACGATCAAGGATCTGCCTATGGTCACGCGCGTGCAGTTCCGCAATGTGCTGCGCGAGGGCGGTCGCATTCCGCAGGAGATTCTGATGACCGCCGACTATCGGGATGGCGACTCGGGAAGCTTCGACCGCATGCTGAACAGCTAAATTCCGCCGTTCTACCGAACGGCGGTCTTCTTGACGCTGCGAGGGGCCCTGGCACGGCAATCTGACGTTCAACTTCGGCGGCGCGACCAGAAGGTCAGCGCCGCCTTGTTTCACGTCACCTTGCCATACCAGGACCCCTCTCGCTGTCACGTCCAAAACATCGAGGTCATGTGGCCTTCTTTGCGTGCGGAACTCGCGACAAACTTAATGCCCGGCCCGCCGGGGCCACGCGCCATTTTGTAGATGACGGCTCGCTTTTCGGAACGGGGCTGATATTTCTTGATGTAAGGCGCTCTTGGTCCTTTCGGGCTTGGGGCGTCTGTCTTTTGAGGGTGGATGAGCCGGCACTTGGGGACGTTCCTTTAGTGCCGGCACTTTGGGAACGTCCCCAAGTGCCGGTTGAGATACGGAGAGCCCGTTGTTGATATGGGACGGAGGGATTCCGCGTCCGCCTTCCGGCGGCCGCGCCCCGCTGCGTCGCTCCGCTCCTTGCGTGCTGCGCTGGAAAACGCTTCGCGTTTCCTCAGCTCCGCACCCTTGCGGGTTCGAATCCTCCGCATGCCCACAAGAAAGCGCCCCGGGCTGATGAAAGCCCGGGGCGCTCAGTTACCTTGGCTGGGACGGAGGGATTCCGCGTCCGCCTTCCGGCGGCCGCGCCCCGCTGCGTCGCTCCGCTCCTTGCGTGCTGCGCTGGAAAACGCTTCGCGTTTCCTCAGCTCCGCACCCT
>NZ_JBQHTZ010000024.1:0-10909 GCF_052065455.1 Collinsella sp. HCP28S3_E9 | reverse complement strand
TTTAGTTAAGTAAAGTGATTCATGTAACGCCCAGAATCATACACTTTACCTTGATAGAGTACAAGGGAGAAGTTGCCCGGCGCGGGCGGGGAGCGGCGCGTAATTAAGTTTCCTGCTCTACAGTCCTGCGCAAGACGGAAAGCACATTAAGTGCTTTCCTTTGCGTGCGGAACTCGCGATAAACTTAATTACGCGCCGCTCCCCGCCCGCGCCGGGCAAACGTCGTTGGACTTATCACTAACGTGAAGTGGACGCTTGTATATCGTCTGCTAGCTTGGCACGGTACAATGCTTTCAGATTTCAATTTATAAATTAGTGGGGTTACTTCATGGCAGAATCTCGTGCGGAGCGTAAGGCTCGTCGTGCTTTGATCGAGGCGGCTGAGGGGTCGGAGGAGAAAAAATCTTCCAAGAAATCCAAGTCGTCTCAGGATGCGAAGGGTAAGTCGGCCAAGGGCAAGGCTAAGACCAAGCGCCCCAGCTTTCGTCGGAGCGAGGATAAGGCGCCTCAAGCTCGTTCCAAGCGCTCGCATAATGAGTCGTCCCGGTCCGCTCATAAGGCCGTTGATCCCAAGTCGCCTTGTTCCATCATGAAAGCTTGCGGTGGATGCACGGCGCTCAACAGGCCTTATAAGAAGCAGCTGGCGACCAAGCAGGCTGCCATGGAAGAACTTTTTGCTGCTCTTTGCGAGCGTGAGGGCATAACCGTCGATCCCATTCGCGGTATGGACGTTACTCTGGGCGACCCGGGCAAATATCCTGCGCCGCGTGGTTTTCGCCATAAGGCCGCCACTCCCTTTGCCCCCGGCAAAGGGGGCGCTGTCCGCTGCGGCTTTTTTGAGCGCGGCACGCACAGAATCGTCGCTGTTCCCGAATGCCCCGTCGAGGCACCGGGAGCCCGTCAGATTCTTAACGGCATTGCGCGTGAGGCCGAGCGCCTGCACATTCCCGCCTTTAACGAGGACAAGCATCTGGGCCTGCTTCGCTATGCCGTCGTTCGCTGCGGCTGGCGCACCGACCAGATCATGATCACCCTCGTTACCGCCCAGCGCGACCTGCCGCATGCGCAGGAATTCTTTGAGGCCATCGCCGCACTCGATCCGCGTATCGTCACCGTCGCCCAAAACATCAACGGACGCCCTGGCAACGCCATCCTGGGTGAGGAAACCCACATCGTGTATGGCGCTGAATGCATGCGCGACCAGCTACTCGGCTGCGAGTTCGATATCTCCCCCACCGCGTTCTACCAGACCAACCCGCAGCAGACCGAGCTGCTCTACCAGCTCGCTATCGACGGTATGGATCTGCACCAGGGCGATGTTCTCATGGATGCCTACTGCGGCAGCGGCACCATCGGTCTTTGCGCAGCTAAAGAAGCTCAGAACAAGGGCATCGGCATCATGTTACTTGGCGTGGAGCGCAACCCGGCGGGCATTGCCGACGCACGCCGCAACGCCGAGCTCAACGGTCTTACCCGCAGCGCCTGGTTTATGGCCGACGATGCCACCGACTACATCCTAGATGCCGCCGACAACAACGAGCGCGTCACCGTCCTTTCCATCGATCCGCCGCGTGCCGGCTCTACCCCCGAGTTCCTCGAAGCCGCCTGCGCGCTTAGACCTCGCCGCATCACCTATATCAGCTGCAACCCTGTGACCCAAGAGCGTGACCTGCACCAGCTCCTCGACGGTGGCTATCGCCTGCTCAAGATCACGCCCGTCGACATGTTCCCCCATACCGACCACACCGAAACTGTAGCGGTCCTCGAGCGCCGCTAATCCACCGGTACAAGAAGGGGGCGCCCCGTCTGGGCCGCCCCCTTACTTGGTTTATGAACTCCGCTACATCCTCTTGCGCAGGTCACACACGCCGGCTGCCGCCATCTCGCGCAGTAGCGTCTCGCGGTCGCGCGTCACGATCAAATCCAGCGGAAAGTGAATCTCGTCGAGCATCTTGCGCGCTTGGTCGAGCTTACCAATTGCCATACCAATGTGCGCATCGGTCGAGACGCCAATCCCCACGCCCAGCTCGGCGCACCGCTCGGCAATCTTGCGGCACACGTCCCAATGCTCGGCATCCGCGCCATGCTCAAGACTGTGATTGTTGATCTCGATGATCTTATGCTTAGCCTTAGCAGCAAGCAACACCTCGTCGATATCGAACGGCACGCCCGATCGACCCGTATGCCCCAGCATAAACACCTTGGGGTGCTCCAGAGCATTGATATACATCTCGGTCGTCTGGGCCAGCGTCGCGCCTTCAGCGAACTGCGGATTATGCACGCTTGCAACCAAATAATCCAAATTACGCGTAACCCGATCGAACAGCGAATGCTGACGGCTGTACGAATCGCCGGCAATATCGAGCGTGACAGGAGTGTCCTCGCCAAACAGGCTTCCGTCCAGCGAAACGATATCGGCCTCGGCGCCACGCAGCACCAACACGCCGCTCCAAATGCGCGGCCATATATCCTGGTTGATAAAGAACTGGTAACTGCGCAGGTCATTGGGGCAAGCCGTAACCATAGAGCTCAGATGGTCGGCAGATCCAAGCACCTGCAGGCCACGCTCTGCCGCCCAGTACACATTCTCCTCAATGGTCGAATATGCATGCGCAGAGAACATCGTATGGGTATGAATGTCACAGGAAAGCAGGTAGGGCATCAGGTCTCCTTATCTGGTATGGCCGTCGCGTATATTCATTGTACGCATAGCCTTCGATAGTCGTAAAACCGCTCCATCCCAAAGACACAACGTCCACGACAACGGGGTCCGGTTTAACACCAAACCCCGTTTCACGTAAAACATTGTAGGCAGAGCGCTCTGCTTTTAACGATACTCGTCCGCCAACTGTTTCCAAGCTGGTAGCGAATTGATAATCGTTTCGTAACTCACGCAATAACCCAAGCGGAACCAACCCGGCATGCCAAAGCTATCCGAAGGCACCGCGAGCAACTCGTACTTCTTTGCACGCTCGCAAAAAGCGTTTGCGTCGGGCTCGAGCGCCTTCACCCACAGATAGAAAGCGCCGTCCGGCTCAACGTAGGTGTAGCCGTACTCCGCCAATGCGTCGGTGAGCGCCGTTCGGTTGCGAGCATAGGCTTCGACATCACTCGGCTCATCGATGCAGTCGATAATCACGCGCTGGAAGAGCGCCGGTGCGCACACAAAACCCAGTGTACGGGCGGCACCGGCGACGGCCGGCATAAGGCGAGCAGCCTGCGGATTGGTGTTGGGAACCAAAATCCAACCCACACGCTCACCCGGCAGCGACAGCGACTTGGAATACGAATAGCACACGACGGTGTTCTCGTAGATTGAGGGTACCCAGGGCACCTCGGCACCGTACACGATCTCGCGGTACGGCTCATCCGAGATGAGCATAATCGGATTCTCGGGATCACGCTTGGCATTGACCTCGCGCAGAACATTGGCCAGTCGCGTCAGCGTGTCGCGCGTATATACGGCACCGGTCGGGTTGTTGGGCGAGTCGATAATGACGGCCGCCGTCTTATCAGTAATCGCCTTGAGCACGTTGCCCACGCTCAGCTGGAACGTGTCTTCATCGGCGGGTGCCTCGACACACGTACAGCCGGCCTTCTCAATCCACACGCGATACTCCGGAAAGTACGGGGCGATAACAATGACCTCGTCACCGGGATTGGTAACAGCGTTGAGCGTGCAGGTGAGCGAAGCCGCCGCACCCACGGTCATAAAGACATCTTTACCCTCATAGCTCGTGCCAAAACGACGGTTGAGCGACTCGGCCACAGCGACACGACATTGCGGCAGGCCTGGTGCGGGCGTGTATCCGTGCAGTTGGTCGCTCGGCAGCTCCAAGGCCTTTTTGATGGACTCCGCCACGGCAGCGGGCGCCGGAACACTCGGGTTGCCCAGCGAAAAATCGAATACGTTCTCCGCACCGATCTGTGCCTTGCGTTCAAGTCCATAGCTAAAGATCTCGCGGATGATAGAGCTTTCCGCGCCGCGAGCAAACATGGTTTCGTTGATCATCTGTTCCCCTTTCGCATAGGCGGTATTGTACGCTTTAGTCAAGCAAAGTACCGCAGCAATGTTAATTGGGGACAGACTTAAATGCGTGAAAACGCTCATTTAAGTCTGTCCCCAATCAACAGATGGCCCCATATCGCTCAAAAAGCCTCCGCAGGTTTCCCCGCGGAGGCTCTCACGACAAAGACTACTCGTCGGCCTCGGTGTCGCCATCGGCCTTTTTTGTGTCAGCAGCCTCGACATCGTCAGCGCTATCGGATGCGACTTCGGCATCTTCCTGCATGGCCGCCTGCGCAAAAGCTGCGGCATCAGCTGCCAGCTCCTCCTCGCTCATACGAGGCGTGCGCTTTTTGGTCGGCACGCCGCCCGCCTTGGCGTTGCGCTCCTCCTTGGCTGCCAGAATGTCGCCCTCGCGCTCAAGGTAGGCATCCCAATCGTTGTCGAGCAGGGCGTTCACGGCGTCGCCTTCGACGGTCTCGCGCTCAAGCAGCACCTTCGCCATCAGATCGAGCTGATCGCGACGGGCATCCAAAATCTCAACAGCACGGCGATGGGCCTCACGCATGATGCGCTGAACCTCGATATCGATGCGGCGCGCCGTCTCCTCGGAGTAATCCTGGTGATCGGCATAATCGCGACCAAGGAACACCTGATGCTGCGCCTCGCCAAACACTTGCGTGCCCAGCTCCTCGCTCATGCCCAAACGCGTAACCATCTCGCGCGCCATCTTGGTCGCGCGCTCCAGATCGTTGCTCGCGCCCGATGTAATGTCATCGCACATGAGCTCCTCGGCAACGCGACCGCCCAAGAACACGGCAAGCTCGTCGAGCATCTCGTTCTTGGTCTTGAGGAAGTGATCCTCCTGCGGAAGCTGCAGCGTATAGCCCAGAGCCTGACCGCGGCTGACAATCGAAATCTTGTGAACCGGATCGGAGTGCTCCAGGATGTGACCCACCAGAGCATGACCGCTCTCGTGGTAGGCAATCGTGGTGCGCTCGGCTTCGGTCATCACGCGCCCCTTGCGCTGCGGTCCTGCAATCACGCGCTCCATCGATTCTTCGACCTCGTCCATCGAGATCACGGAGCGATGACGGCGAGCGGCAAGCAGTGCGGACTCGTTGAGCAGGTTTGCCAGATCGGCACCGGTAAAGCCAACGGTCATCTGGGCGAGCTTCTCAAACTTAACGTCCTCATCCATTGGCTTGTTCTCGGCATGCACGCGCAAGATCTGCTCGCGCCCCTTCACATCCGGGCGGTCGACCGTAACCTGGCGGTCAAAACGGCCGGGGCGCAGCAATGCCGGATCCAGAATATCGGGGCGGTTGGTCGCGGCGATCAGGATGACCGATTCGCTTTCCTCAAAACCGTCCATTTCGACCAGCAGCTGGTTGAGCGTCTGCTCGCGCTCGTCGTGACCGCCGCCCAGACCGGCTCCGCGCTGACGTCCCACGGCATCAATCTCGTCAATGAAGATGATCGACGGAGCCTGAGACTTGGCCTCCTTAAAGAGGTCGCGCACGCGGCTGGCGCCGACGCCCACGAACATCTCGACAAAGTCAGAGCCCGAGATGCTAAAGAACGGGACACCGGCCTCTCCGGCAACGGCCTTGGCCAGTAGCGTCTTACCGGTACCCGGAGGGCCCACCAGCAAAACGCCGCGCGGGATCTTGGCACCCAGCTTGCGATAACGGTCCGGATCGCTCAAGAAATCGCGAATCTCTTCGAGCTCCTCAACAGCCTCGTCCACGCCGGCAACGTCTTCGAACTTGACCTTGGGACGCGTAGCCTCGTTGGTCTTGGCGTTGGTCTTGCCAAACTGCATGTTCCTATTATTGGCGCCCATCATCTGGCGCATAAAGTAGAACATGATGGCGATCAGGGCAATCGTCGGCAGTACGCTCATCGCCAAGTCGCCCCAAAAATCGGGGTCGTTGGTGTTGACGATGTACTTAGTGTCGGGATGCTCCGCCATGAGCTCGGCAAGCGAATCGGAGCCGACATAGGTCGAGGAAAAGCTCTTGAGCTCACTCGTGTCGCCCTTGTCCTTTTTCGCCTTCCAGTAATGACCCGTCACACTTCCGTCCTGAACCGTATAGGTCAGATCTTCGACGCGATCCTGCTTGATGGCGCTCACCATCTCGCTCGTCGCGAGCTTAACGGTATTGCTGGAGCTGGCAAAGCCGGAGCCCATATTAAAGAAGGCGTAGCCCAGAAGTGCGCAAGCCAAAAGAAAATACAGCCAGCCCGTACGTGTGGGTTTCTTGCCTCCGGGCATCCCCGGAATCTTAGGGTCCCGGGGTGTCTGGGAATTGTAGTCGTTACGGTCGTCGGGCATCTTACGAATAAACCTCCGGTTTCAAAATGCCCAGATACGGAAGGTTACGATAGCGCTCGGCATAGTCGAGGCCGTAGCCCACCACAAAGGCATCGGGGCAATGGGTTCCAACATACTTGGGCGTAATGGCCGAGATGCGATCCTCAACGTCCTTCCACAGGAAGGCGGCGACCTCCAGAGAAGCGGGCTTGCGGCTCTCAAGGTTCTTCATCAGATACTTGAGCGTCAGGCCCGAGTCCAGAATGTCTTCAACGATCAGCACGTCACGACCGCGGATATCGATATCAAGGTCTTTGATGATACGCACGATGCCCGAGGACTTCACACCGTCGCCATAGCTCGAAACGGCCATGAAATCGATATTGGTCGGCAGCTCGATCTTGCGCATCAGGTCGCCCATAAAGACCACGGCGCCGCGCAAGACCGCAATCAGCACCAAATCCTTACCCGCGTAGTCGCGCGTAATCTCCTCGCCCAGGCGAGAGACGATACCGTCGATATCCTCCTGCGTAAACAGAACCTTCTCGATATCCGGATGTTGAGAAGCCATGACAACCCTTTCTTGTGCTTAATCGCCCACACACCGCCGTATGGACGCGAACTACACATTCTAGCAGCGCACGGGGTATATTTTCCAGCCCGTGCACCATCAGCGCGGGAATACCGTCAACGCCGCACAGAAAAACTGGTGCGAGGGGCTAATCCGCGTCAACCACGCGAAGCAGATAGGCCACACGCGTCGCCGCCGTGCACTTAAAGCGTTCGTCCGCGCGAACTCCGGCGACCCACACCACGACACCCCCCGGTGCCGTCCTTACCATGGGCACGCCGGTGCGCTCGGAAACGGGAATACGAGCCTCGCACAACAAGTCGGATACCTTCTTGCTTCGGCCACTCATGCCTAACGGGCACATCACGTCTCCCGGTGCGGGACCGTCCACCCACAGGCGCGCCAATCGCCCCTCGGCAGGAACCTCGCCGCGCGAGCCCGCCAAGATCCGCTCGCTATCGCTGTTGGCAAAACCCAGGGCAGCCGCGTCCACCAAAGCTGCCACTTCCCCAGCAGCCGCAAACTCACGGGCGCGGCGCACGATATCGCATCCCGGCTCAACGGCTATCGCTTCTGTGACCAGCATACGTCCCCCGCCCAACGACATACGGCCGGGTATGGTAATCCAGTCCGCAACCAAGCCCTCACGAGCCGCCGGCGCCTTAAACGCCAGCATGCCAAACTCAACACGTGCGTCAATCCCCGCCGGAAGCGTAACCGAACCCGCACCCTCGGCAACACAGGAGAGGACTCGCTCCACATGGCGCATCTCTGGGCGAGCATCCGGATCGATGCGTTTAATCGCCAGTCGCACGATGCGCCGTGCGATTACCACCTCGGCCGCAGCAAGGCGTCTGGCATCAAGCACCAGCGCGCCCGCTGCCTCTTTGCGCAGGCAGCTTCGAAACGCCTGTGCCGACAACTGGGATAGAAACGCATCCTCATCACCCAAGATCTCACAGGCGGCACCAATCGTCTTGCACACGCTCGCATTACGCTGCGCCAGCACTGGCATTACCCGGTGGCGAACGTAGTTTCGCAGATACGAGATATCTTCGTTGGTCTCGTCCTCGCGCCACGGCTGACCATGCACCTGCAGATAGCCCACAAGCTCGCCATGAGTTAGGTCGAGCAAGGGGCGTACCACAATATTCCTTCGGCGGGGAATGCTCGAGAGCCCAGCAGGGCCCGACCCCTTAATGGCGTTCATCAAAAATGTTTCCGCGCGGTCTGAAGAGGTATGGGCAGTGCAGATGCGCGCCGCCGTTCTCGGCGCCCCCATCTTGGCACAAAGCTCGCGAACATACCTTCGCGCCGCGGCATAACGCACCTCGCGCGCAGCCGCCTCGATATTGCCCGACTCCCCATCAAAATAGGCGTGCTCCACGCACAGCGGCAAGCCATATTGTGCGCAGAGCTCGCGCACAAAGGCCTCGTCGCCGTCGGATGCCTTGCCTCGCAGGTGATGGTTTACATGAAGCACATGTAGGCGCTCGCGAGCAATGGGGGCAACGCCGCGTCCATCTTGGATATCCAGCTTTGATGTGCACGCCATAAGAAGCAGTGCCGTCGAGTCCGCACCGCCTGATACCATGAGCACCACAGGAGCAGCCTGCTGCCTCGTCCGGGTCTCATCGACTGCCCCGGGTACGGCATGGTGTCCGTAATGCTGTGATACCGTTGGCATTCGCTTCCTCCTCTATTCGTCAGCACTCATTGTATCCTTTGGAATCTTATGTCTCGCCTGCACCTTCATATCCTCGGCAGCGGCTCTAAAGGCAACTGCGCACTCATCGAGGGCCCGCAGGGGCTCATTATGGTCGATGACGGACTGTCCCGCCGCGAAACACTCAAACGCATGGCTGAGCTCGGCCTTTCGGCAGACGACGTGTCCGCCCTTGTTGTCACCCATGAGCACAGCGACCACATTAAGGGGCTTGAGGTCTGGTGCAAACATTGGAACGGACCGGTCTTTACCAGCAGGGGCACGCTCGCATCAAAGGAAAGCCTTGCACATCTGTCTGTTGAGGAATTCGACCCAGGTGACGCCCTCTCTATTGCCGGGGTCCGCATTCAAACGTATTCGACATCGCACGACGTCGTCAATCCTGTCGGCTACCGTTTTGATGCCCAGGGTGATTCGGTTGGCTTTGCCACCGACACCGGCGAGTTGTCGAAGCATGCCATCGATACGCTCAAGGACTGTCGCATTCTCGCGCTCGAAAGCAACCACGATGTAGCCATGCTGCGTCAAGGAGACTATCCTCGCTTTCTTCAGGAGCGCATCCTGTCTGCAAAAGGGCATCTCTCCAACGATCAGGCCGCCGATGCCGCACGCGCGCTGGTAACCGATCGCACCGAGCAGCTTATCGCGATGCACATTAGCCAAGACAACAATCGCCCAAGCCTTACCGTCAAAAGCTACGCAAGCTCACTTGGGGCAACACTCGACAACGAGCTTGGTAGCACCGCCACCCGCGTTGAGGGGCCACATAAACTCACAATACGTCCCGCCGGGCAATATCGGCCCATGACCATTCAGTAGGCCGTCTCAAATATTCAGTAGGCTGTCTCAAATAGAAAAGGGGGCCGGGAATCGCTTCCCAGCCCCCTTAGCTCAGGCACCGATGTTAATGGCCGATAACGTTAGTCGATGAAAATCTTCGTAACGTTCTTCTTTTCGACAATCTTAGGAACCGTAACGGTAAGGATGCCGTCAGCATACTTTGCAGAAAGGCCCTCGCTCGAAGCATCCTTCAGGTACACACCGCGCGTCGCGCTGTAAGAGCAAAACTCCTTCTGCAGGTAGTTCTTGTCCTTGTTCTCTTCGCTCTCCTCAACATTCACGCTAATGGAAAGACGACCCTCATTGAGCTCAACGTCGATGTCGTCCTTTGCAACGCCGGTCAAAAAGGCCTTAACCTCGTAACCGTCGCCCTTGTCCTCAACATCAACGGGAAACGCCTTGGAGGCGATCGAGTTGTTTGCCAGATCGGTCATATCATCAAACAGATCGAACAACGAGCTAGCAGAGGGACGAACACCAAAAACCGAACGATAAGGAACCATGCTTGCCATGACTACCACTCCTTTAAGGGACTGCCGAGCCATCTTCTAGGTGGCAGGGACTTCTTTTGACGCTTTAATATATGCCCATCCATTTCTTATATATACATTTTGATATAAAGTTTTTTGAGTCTCTATCTATAAGCATATCTAAGTCTATATGACTAAGATTTAATGAGGTCAAGGTTCTTTGAACCGTGCCTTAAATACCAAATGTGCCCTAGCTAAACAAAGCTGGGGCTTACAATGAGCGTATACACAATATTAATGACAACCTAAGGGCATCATGGACGATCAAGCCTCCGACAATTCGTATGATCAGATGCAGAACGATAAATCAACCTATCCGCAGACCATACGCTACCATCGTCCCCATATTTCCCAAGAGCCTATTGACGATACAGAGCCTGAATATGTAACTCGCAATCGTTATCAAACCCTTGAAGAATCTCAATCAGGTCGCAAACACATGGGCGTCGCACCGAGCGAATCGGCGTATCTCAAAGATGCCCCCTTATCCAAAAACAGCGCATACAACCAGGAGCAGGCCCAAACACCCGCTAAGCAACAACGAAGAGAGCCTCGTCCTAAGCAGACCCTAACGCATTCTGCCCGCTATTTAGAGACGCCGAAGCAAGGAAAATCGATATTTATATCGTCTAGCAGACGACGCAAACAGCACCGGCTCCAAATCGCGCTCCTGATCATTGCCATCGCGGCAATCGCGCTGGTCATTCGTTTTATTTTCTTCAAATAGAAAAGACAATTAAGCCGTAGGGGCTTTAAGTTTACAACGCCCAAACGAAAAAAGGGGGAGGCCGCGAGGCCTCCCCCTTCTCAGTCCAAGCGCACGGCTCGGTGCCGTCCACCGGTCAGCGGCGCCCTGGCCTCCCACGGGCTGGCCCCGCAGTACTCTCGGCGCGATGGGGCTTAGCTTCCGGGTTCGGAA
>NZ_JBQHTZ010000023.1:0-11172 GCF_052065455.1 Collinsella sp. HCP28S3_E9 | reverse complement strand
CGGCGTAGCATGCGCTAGAATGACGGCATTCTAGGTGATTCTCGGCTCCTCGGGCAGCCTGCGGCTACCCTCGAAAACCGAGCTCTACACCAACATTCGGGACACTACCCGTGTTAATTGCTGCTGTTGTTGACGGCACGCTTCTGAGGGGTGCTCAATCGCTGTTCGAATCGGCCGTTAGACGTGCTGGACGTGTTCGTTGATCCGAGTGGCCGCACTGCGGTCCCCGTCCTTTTTGCCGTGTCGAGGGCGTTTTGGTTTATAATCCTCATGCTGTCGCTGCTGGGCTAATACGGAGAATGTGATGTGGACTAGTTTCTTTCTAGCTTGTTTATTGTTTGGGGTCATACTCTACGTGCCCGGTATCTTGGTTTTAGGGCCGTTTTTCCGAAGCAATGGTATGGGTCTTTTCCCAGTATTGGCTGCTGCTCCCATTGTGACACTGTTTCCGCTCGCCGTATTGAGCGAGCTATTCGGTTATATGGGCATTCCGATGAACGCCTGGGTTGTTGTGCTGTTTGCAGTCTGTTTGTGTTTTGCTGGTCTTTTGGTGGGAAGTCGAAGAGCTGGTCGTTCTGCGTTGACGACTGAAGAGGTAAAGAAAGATATTAGCGTTGTGGTGGCGTATGTCGCCATCGGATGTGTTGTCGCCGGCGTGATTTACGTTAAGTCTATGGACGGCCCAGCTTCCATCTTCCCGGAATTTGACAATGCATCGCACCTTGCATTGGTTCGCGTATTTGCAGATTCGGGGAAGTGGTCGTCGCTTCAGTCGTCTCCGTACTTGCCTTCCGAGCTCGGTATATTGACAAGCGCAGGATCGACGGGGTTCTACCCCTCCCTCTGGCATGCCTGCTGCGCGTTTCTAGTGGATTTTCTTTCCGTTTCAGTTCCTGTTGCAATCAATGCGGTCAATGCCGTTGCCGTCTCTGTGGTGTTCCCCCTTTCGCTGTTGGGCTTCATGTCTTCATTCGCGTCCGATCGACGAGTGCTTTTCGCTGGCGCGATTACGTCGAGCTGTTTTATCGCGTTCCCTTGGCATTTAATGGTCTACGGTCCTGTGTATCCCAATCTGTTTGGAGATATCGTTTTACCTGCT
Source organism: Collinsella sp. HCP28S3_E9 (assembly GCF_052065455.1). NCBI lineage: Bacteria > Bacillati > Actinomycetota > Coriobacteriia > Coriobacteriales > Coriobacteriaceae > Collinsella > Collinsella sp. HCP28S3_E9. The sequence continues at coordinate 10,073 of NZ_JBQHTZ010000023.1, read as the reverse complement.
GTAATGATGCTTTTTGTGATGCTTGCATCATTTGAGATTGAAGCTGGGGAGAAGCGGGGGTTGCTCCTGCTGTTCTTGGCGGGCTCATTCGCGCTTGCGCTGATGCATCCAAATACCATCTTCGCGGCAATGGCGATATTGGCGCCCTTGTTTGCTTCTCGGTGTTCAAAGTTCATTTCCGATAGGTTCGCACATGGGAAGGCCGCCATTCGCGTTGCAGTGGGTTTGCTTTGCTTCGCGATTGTTGCCCTAGTTTGGCTCTTCTGTTTTCACCTTCCCGCGTTTGCAGTACAAGTGAATTATCACTGGACACCAGAGACCGACCTGTTGGGTGCGGTTCAAAATGCCCTTACGCTCAAATTGGTGACATGGTCTCCGTCTCAACCCCTGCTTTCGGTGCTCGTGTTGGTGGGACTTCTATCGGTAGTTGCAAAGAGGCGTTCGCGTTGGCTTCTGGTGTCGTATGCAATAACGCTTATCATGTTCGTCGTTGTAGACTGCGCTCCCTCGGAGAGTCTTATTCGACATCTTTTTACGGGGTTCTGGTATAACGATATACCTCGTATTGCGAGTGTGTTCGTGATGGTTCTAATTCCTATAGCGGCTTTTGGTCTCGTTACCTTTGCGGACGGGCTTGCTGCGGGCGTCTGTTCTTTGTTTGGGCGTGTTGGATGGAGAATACCATCAGATAGGCTTTCTGCGATTGGGTGTTGCTTTTTCGGCCTGCTGATCCTTTCTCCATTTCAGCTGTTTTCCGGTTGGGGTCCAACTCCTGTGCGTTTAATGATTGATAGGTATGTTGAAAGTTATTCTTTTGATAAGGTTGGTTATTACACTCACGACGAGCGCGATTTTGTGAATGAATGCCTTGAGCTTGTGGGGGACGACGCAATTGTATATAACTGCCCCTTTGACGGCTCGTGCTTCAGTTACGGTGAAGTTGGCTTGCGTACGGCTATCAGGACGTTATGGGGTACGGGTGCTGAGTCCGAGCTGTCTACCATGAAAGTGCTTCGTGAGGGGCTTGATGAAGTTTCGTACAATGTAGACGTCCAATCAGCCGTTAAAGCTACTGGCATAGAGTATGTTTTGATGCTTGATCAAGGTAACGAAGCGATGGATGAAAGTATTACCCCTTGGGGGTATCATGAAGATCAGTGGGTTGGCTTTAACTCGATTGATGACGACACGCCTGGTTTTACTCTTGTCCTGCGCAATGGTGACATGGCGCTTTACAAAATTGACTCGCAATACCTGTAATGGAGGAATTGAATGGTCCCTAAGCAGACGAACAGCCCAGCAGTTTCCCTTGTTGTACCTTGTTATAACGTTGAGAAGTACATTTCTGAGTGTCTTGACAGCGCCGTCAATCAAACCTTGCAGGATATTGAGATCATCTGTGTTAACGATGGTTCGACGGACGGCACGCTTGCTATTCTGGAGTCGTATGCGGCATCTGACTCTCGTGTGAAAATAATATCAAAGCCCAATGGCGGTTACGGCGAAACGATGAATCGTGGTATCGATGCCGCACTCGGCGAGTATGTCGGTTTTCTTGAGTCTGATGACTACATTGCCCTTGACACTCTTGAAGTTCTGTACCGTACTGCCAAGGACCTGGGTGACCTTGATTTCGTTAAGTCCGATTTCTATCGTTTCCTTACGCTGCCCAATGGTGAGAAGGAAATCTGGCGCGATGATATTGATGCCACTGGTGAGTATTACGGGAAGGTTTTGAATCCCCAGGACGATTGCCGGCTGTTCGATCTCCAGATGATGACCTGGACTGGAATTTATCGTAAGGATTTCCTTGACGCTCATTCAATTCGACATCATGAAAGCCCCGGGGCCTCATATCAGGACAATGGTTTCTGGTTTCAAACGTTTGCCTGGGGCGAGCGTATTTCCGTTGTTCACAAACCTTTCTACTATTATCGTCAAGACAATGAGAACTCTTCGATCAACCAAAATAACAAGGTGTATGCCATGTTCGAGGAGTACGGATGGATACAGAATAAGCTATCTCGCCGTTTTGATGAGAAGCCCGAGCTTCTTGGAATCTTTCACTACAAGAAGACTCACAATCTAAATTTTATTATGTGGTTGTTGGCTCCGAGGTTCCGTTCGGAGTTTCTCGAGCGATACGCTCAGGAGTATAGGGCTGCAGAAGCTGCTCATGAGATTAACTGGGAGCTTTTCTGGCCTCATGAGGAAAAGGATCTGCGTCTCATTATGAGCGATCCAGGGGCCTTTGAGAAGGAGATGGAAAAGAGGGAGCAGGAGTCTGCGTTCCTTGCTTCTGCAAAAGAAAAAGGATTGCTCGCATTGCTATTTGCGCACATCAAGATCGACGGGCCGATGCCTACGTTGAAGATGGCGGTAAAGAAAATCTTTGGCTAGGTGAGGTCTCATATGGCACGGATGACGGTAATTGTTCCTGTTTACAACGTTGAGTCGCTGCTTCCCTTGTGTCTCGATTCAATCCGTAAGCAGTCTCTTGGTGATATTGAGATTGTGTGCGTTAACGATGGCTCCACCGATCGATCGGGTGCTATTTTGGAGCTTTTTGCAGAAATTGACCCAAGAATAATTGTTGTCAATCAGGAAAACCGTGGTGTTTCTGCTGCGCGTAACGCGGGTATCAAAATAGCCTCTTCACCTTATTTGTGCTTTGTGGATGCGGATGACTGTCTGTCGCGTAAAGCCTGTGAGGTCCTGTCACATACTTTGGATTCGTTTGAAGCCGACGTGGTTAAGTGTTCGGCGCGGGTTGCACCGGAGCTTCGCGAGACGCCGTGGCTTAAAAAGACCCTTAGCTTGGAGTCGGAAGTGTTCGAGGGCTTCTCCAAAGAAGTGATTTTCAAAAAGCCCTCGCGTCCATTCCCCTGGAACGGTGCCTATCGTACGGCATTTCTTAAGGATAATGGTATAGTTTTTCCAGAAGGGCTAGCACTTGGCGAGGATCAGGTGTTCTCGTTCTCCACGCTTGCCCGATCGGCAAAGACTGTTTTGATTTCTGATTGTCTGTACGAGTATCTCGTGGAGCGAGACGATTCCGCGATGAGTTCGTTTGGAAAGAACCACATCAAGAAGCTTGAGAGTCACGAGAGAGTTGTGTCTGAGATACTTCGTGACTGGTCGGCTGGGGGCTATATCGAGAAGGCATATGAGGAATTGCTTAGTTTCATTAATGACTTTCACCTCATTCAGCTCTGTACAATGCCTCAGTGTGAGGATAAAAATCGGTTGCTGGGTTCGTTTAAGTGCGTGCTGCGCGAGCATTTTGATGCTGAAGAAGTTGCCAAGAAAGTGCAAAATAAATATCTGTCTTCAGCAATTTGCGATTTGCTGCAATTTGATGGCAATCTGAGCACATTCGACTCCTCGCGCGTTTGGGATCTTTACGCAGGTTCGTTTGGCCGGGAGGCGGCGAAGGCTGCCCGCAGGGCTGCCAACAGAAGTCGTTTCAACAAGAAAGTGAAAGCTATTTTCAAAAAAGTATGGCCCCTTCCGGCAAACTCCATGGTGAGATATCTGGACTACGAGAGGGAATGCGCTGGTTTTCTGCAGCGTAGCCAGATGGCTATGAGTCTTGCTGAGCTTGAAAAACTGATGAAGTAAAACGTAGCGCTCTCGTACTGGTCTCCTGTGAACAAGCGGTCCATCAACGAAGGCGCTTTCTTTGCGTTGCCGAAGGAAAGGTGCGATGAGAATGCAGTCCGAGGTTATTTTGTTTGCTGACCCCAAGTTGGGAGTTGCGTCTCCATCATGGCGCTTGAGATGTTGCCTTGAGGCTGACGGAGTGGCTGTATTTTGGTTCACGCCTTCTACACATCCCTGGCTCTTTGAGAACGGTCGAGTCATCACCAACAAATGTGGCACTTTTCTTGGCCTGCATCGTGATGCTGCCCTCGTGACGTGCGATGGAATCCTGCTGTCAGAGCTCGAATCTGTCAGGTCCGCGGTGTTTGATTTTGACGACAGCGCTCCTGAGGGCTTCGTTCTTCGTCGTCGCGAGGGCGGCGGGGATGTTGTTGTTGGTTGCTTTAGCCCCGAGCCTGACGACATGCTTATTAGGTCGGTTGTTGCCAACGGCCAGATTCCAGTTGCTGATTATGTGATGATTGGGGATTATTCTGAGGCCGCAGCTTCGATTGCCTGTCAAATTGAGGAGCTTGGTTTTTTGGTTGCCGCAATTGGAGAAGGTTGGCCAGATCGTTTTTTAATTGCGGGCTGTCAGGGCGCTGCTTTTTACTGCCTTTCTCGTGCTGCAGGAGTGATTCTTGTTGGGGATGATTTGTCGGCGACGGATTTGTTCTGTGTCAACCTGAACGAGAAGTTGTCTCATGGCATGTCTTTTAGGTATCAAGTTGACTTTGAAGCCGACAGGAAAAGTAATAGTTCTGGGCCTCTTGCTTCGGTAGAAGGTTTGACACCGCTACAAGATAAGGGTGAGCCGAATCCTCCTGCATTCTATTCTGACGCTCTAAAGGAAAAGCTACTTTCCGCGGCGAATGACGGATCTGGAACAAAAGCCTCCGACTCCCGATACGTTGTTCTTCTTGGATATGTCGGTGCTGCAAACTTTGGCGACGAGTTGATTTTGTCTTCAGTGGGGAAAGCCATTTCAAGCAGGCTTCCCCATGGAAACCTGCTTGCTGTGTCGGAGAATCCGGAGCATACGTTTTGCGAGAGGGGGGTATACCCCCTTTCGCTCTCGGATAAAGTCGAGCTCAATCACTATCTTCGCAGGGCGAGTCTGTCTCTCGTTGTCGCCGGACTTCTTTTCGACCAGGGTGTTCGCTGGACTTGTGGCAAGAATGAGTTGTTTTCAAGTGTAATTCACTCGGATTTTCCGGGTATTGTGGCGTTTAATGCGATGTCCTTTATGAATAGTGTGCACACGGACTATTACGGAATTGGTGCTGGACCGTTGGTGCTTCGGGATGGTCATGCCTTGTTGAGGATGGCTTCTCGTTTGGACGCGTCGTTTTTTACTCGCGATGCAAATACCTATAATTTGCTGGAAACTGCTGGTGTGGAGAAATCGCTTTTATCTTTGTATGCTGATGCGGCTTTTGCCATCAAGCCTATGTTGTCCGAAGGGGAGAGGCCCTTCGGTGTGAGGCGCTTTATCGATGAGGTGGCTGGGCCCTACGTTTTCGTTTCCCTTCGCGAGTACGATGATGTTCCATCTTGTTTTGCCGAAAGGGTTGCCCATGCGTTGGACGCTCTTTTGGGGGAAGACGAAGAGATTTCGGTCGTGTTTGGATTGCTCGACCCGTGCGACTCCGAAATAACAAATGTCGTTATAGCCAATATGAGAAACTCTTCCCGTTGCCATGTTTTTTCCAGCTCCGACGACCTTGATTCGTTGCGTTGGCTGATGGAAAACGCAGAGTGTGGTGTTGCTATGCGCTACCACTGTGCCTTGCTCATGAGCAGAGCTGGTTGCCCATGTGTGGGCTTGGGTTATCTCCCGAAGGTCGAGGCATTGTATTCGCAATTGGGCTTGGCAGACCGTCTCTGTTTGCCAGTTAGCACGGAGGAAGAGGCCTTGAAGTCGGCAGTTATCGATGTATTTCGAAATAAGGTCGAGATCGTTGATGCCTCGAGGGCTGCGATAGACTCGCTTGTTTCGTTGGCAACCGAGGCTGAGGCTAGGATGCTATCTGACGCGATGGCTGGTCAGACGATATCCGAGGGCTCTCTTGTTCCCGAAGAGGTGTACTACTTCGACAAGACCGGAACAGATAGATACATCGACCAGCTCTTGGAAGAAAAGAGACGTGCAGAATTCTCTGAGCGCAAGGCTGTCGCGCGGCTTAGCGACCAGTTGGAGAGAAATGAATTCGCTTTGAAGAAGCTTGAAGATGATTTCAGACGCTCGGCGTCTTGGAGAATAGGGAGAGTTATTACGTATGTCCCCCGTCTGTTAAAGAGGATTCTGCTGCGGTAGTATTAGGCATACATTCGCCTGTTGTTTAAGGGAGCTGTCGTGTTAACAATACATACGTGTGCGATTGCTTCCATTCTTCTGGTAGTTGTGCTTGCTCCTGTAGAGGTCGGCGCGCCCGAGAGCGTTCCGTTCGACGGGAACTCGTCGGGACCCTTCCAGAGGGGTGACACCGTGACGCTGCCCTTCGACGTCGAGTCCGGTTGGTACTACGTTTCGGGGTGGCTCGACAGCGCCAACTCGACCGACGACTAGCACGACATCGCACTCCTTTCTCCCGATGGGGAACAAGTCGAATTGATTTCCGGCGACATCAATGCGCCGGCGGGTGGGAACGTTTACACCGCCCACAGCAAGAATGCCTTTCACATCGGATCTGGCGGCAGGTACTACCTCCAGATCCGGACCTGGGAGACCGGTGGTTCCAATTCTTTCGTGCGATTCGACAAGTGTTTGAAATCCCTTTGCCCGTCTTGCTATTCCCTACAAACCCGGTCATGGTATTGACGTGTCGAGTTGGCAAAAAAAACAATCGACTGGGTCAAGGTAAAGAATAAGGCTGGGGTAAAGTTTGCAATCATTCGTGCGATCGTGAGGGATAACGAGACTGATGATTATTGGGTGAGGAACGCGCGTGAGTGCGAGAGGCTCGGAATTCCCTACGGCGCCTTTATCTATTCGTATGCTACCACCGTTACGGAAGCCGAGTCAGAAGTTGACTATATGCTTAGCTTGCTTGAAGGTCGGTCTCCCTCTTTGCCTATTTATATCGACATTGAGGATAACTCAACGCTCGGGTCTGATTACGTTGCCATTGCAAGAGCATTCTGTAAAAAGATTGAGGCCACCGGCTATGATGCGGGCGTATATGCCAGTTTGAACTGGTGGCGAAATTACCTAGATAATCCTGTGCTGTCTTAGTGGAGTCGATGGGTAGCTCAGTATTACAGCGAATGCACTTATCAAGGTTCGTTCGACTATTGGCAATACTCATCGAGTGAGTCGATTAGTGGAATAGAAACTGGAGGCGTTGATGTAAACCGAGAGGTTGTGGGCTCATATTTTGCTGACCCCTACTCCGTCAATGCGTACATTGGGTTGGATTTGAAGCTAAATCCCGATGACTATCGCTCTGCTCAGGGATCGTCGGTGTCACTGGTCGCTACTGCTGGATCTATTTATGCCGAGTCCGACGGGTCCATTGTCGTATCCGCTGATAGTCGGGCGTTAAAACTAGCTTCAATAAGTGCTGTTTCTGCAGATAGAAATGGCTATACGACCGGGCAGACCTTTCTTAGCGTATTCGAGGATGGTTCTGATACGGGGCGTGATGTGGTTGTGTCACTTTATATTTACGCGGCGGAGTACCCCGACGTCAGTCGCGGTGATTGGTTTGCAGCGGGCGATGACGCTCGTTTTGACTACGTGATCGACAAGGGAATAGTCCGGGGGTACTCCAACAACGGATGTTTTGGGCCGTATGATTATCTACTCGCGGTCAGCTTGCTACAATTCTGTGGCGCATGTCTGGGGAGTCCGATGTTGCTGCGCTGGTTGATTTCGATGACGTCGACTATGGACGGTATTATGGGTCGATCGGGGAGAGACCGGTAATTCTCTGCCGTGGTACCATCAGCTACTGCGTGCGTTTTGGGAAAGGTCATTTATGGTGAGTGCATTGATATCGTCAGATTGTGAAAATACATCTAGTCCGAGTTCTATGGGGGGTCCTGCTCGCCGCCAGGTGAAATGGGACTTGTTGCGTTCTCTCGCGATGTTGGGCGTCGTGGTCGTCCACTCAGGATCGCTGTTAAATCCCATCATGGGTATCAACGTTGGTGGAATACTAAGTCGCCTGGCTCTTATCTGCGATCCGGTGTTCTTCGCTCTTTCAGGATACTTTGGTATTCGGGAAATGCGTTGTACCTATGGGTCTTATTGCATGCGAAAGATATCGAGCGTGGTTCTCCCCCTCGTTGTCTACTCGATGGTGCTCTATTTGTATCAAGGAACGGGGACGGATGATTACAACATTTCCGGATACATCCGATTCTTTTCTGATCAGCTTTCGCCTTGGTGGTTCATTCCGTGCTTGCTACCCTTCCTTGCGATTGCGCCTTTTCTGTTCGTTCTATTTGACGGGCTCACCGATCGGCAAGTTCGATTGGTGGCTGGTGCGGCGGTCTTGATGTCGGGTGCAGGCGCTCTTCTTTGCCTTCTTTCTTGGTTATTTAGGGTGTCGGGGCATGAAACCTTAGAGATTGTTGTGGGTTTGGCTCAACGCTTCATTCCCGTGAGCTTGTTTTCCTACTTGGGATACCTGGTGTATTTTTGCATGGGTTATTTTCTTCGTCGATTGCTCATACTGATGAGTGCTTCGGAAAAGAGAATCGTCATCGGGTTTGGGCTCGCAGCGTGGGCGTTGGATGCCTATTTTGCATATGAAGGTATAGACCTTATCGATCCGAGTTATTTTTGGCTCTTGGGAACTGCTGCAATCTTTTTCATCTTCGACCGGGTACAAATCGAATCAAGGGGCGTCTCTGCTGCTGTTGAGTGGGCTGCGCGGCGCTCTTACTCGATTTATCTGCTTCAATATACGACTATTTCGATTTCAACAGAGCTCATTTACGAGGTGCTGCTCCATGGTTGCGTCGGATCGCTGTTTGCCCCCGTTAGATTGGGATTCTGGATTCTTCTTGTTTTCATTGCTTGGATTATTTCGCTTGCTGTAGCGTCGTTGATTGATTGCACGGCGTTAAAACTGATTCAAGCTGGCTTTATGAAGATTGCTAAAAGGGCAGGGAGTGGCTGGCGCGTTGCATGATGGCTGTTATGCGGCGTTATTTCCTCCCGTTTGTAGCGTGGTTTATCACGATGGCTATTGCCTCGTTGTTTGATTGCGCAGCGGTAAAGGTCACACAGGCAATCCTCGTAAGGCTGGCGAAGATGAGGATGGCTTGCAGGTTGATGATCTCGATAAACGCGCTCTGCTCGTTGGGGAACTGCTGGGCCAGCAGGCGAAGGCACTTGAATGTCTGCTCGGAACACTCGGTAGTGGTCATGTCTTGTTCCGTAAATTCGGTAGGTAAAACCTATACCAAGCAACCCTACGAGTTAGAACCACCTCTTGCACGTCTTAAAGCCACTCGTGATCCAATCACCCCAACACCTTCATAGCGCCCACTGCGAGCAACATATCTTTAACCCTTTACCCGTGTGCACGGCTACGCCCTCCGCTTTAATACCATGCCTTTGAGAATTGCGCCAATGAAGCCAGGCCTTTGTTGTTCGTATGGTTTGCTGCCTAGTAGTAATTGCACGACTATGAGCTCGCCTAGGTGGTCTTTGTCCATGGCATACGGGTTCTCGGACAAAATGCACATGACGGCATTCTTTCTCACTTTAAACGAGCCTCGCGATCGGGGGTGCGGACGTTTTTCTGTGCCTCAGGCAACAGGTCCGAGCCTTGTGTACGCGTGGCTGGACACCGGCACCATGGAGTCGCTCCACGAGGCCGTGGAGTTCGTTCGCGCCGTCGAGCACTCCCAGGACCTGCCGGTTTCTGTGCCCGAGGAGATCGCCTGGGAGAACGGCTGGATCGACATGGCGCGGCTGGAGGAGGCGGCCGTGGCCTACGGCAAGTCGGTCTACGGGCAGCACCTCAAGAAGGTCGCCGCTGGCGAGATCGTCAACAGCCCGCGCGAGTACTAATCGATTCAATTGGAGATACAGATATGTTTGAAGAGCTCTTCGAGCCCAAGAACATCATAATCACCGGCGGCTGCGGCTTCATCGGGTCCAACTTCGTGCACTTCGTGGTCAAGAACCACCCCGAGGTGCACGTCACCGTCCTGGACAAGCTGACCTACGCCGGCAACCGCGAGAACATCGCGGGCCTGCCCGCTGGCCGCGTGGAGCTCGTGGTGGGCGACATCTGCGACGCCGAGCTGCTGGACCGCCTCGTGCCCGGCCACGACTCCATCGTCCACTACGCCGCCGAGAACCACAACGACAACTCCATCGACGATCCCACGCCCTTCCTGTGCACCAACGTGGAGGGTACCTTCTGCCTGCTGCAGGCCGCGCGAAAGTTCGGCGTGCGCTACCACCACGT
>NZ_JBQHTZ010000022.1:0-12207 GCF_052065455.1 Collinsella sp. HCP28S3_E9 | reverse complement strand
CGTCCTTCGTCTGCTCGATGAACAGGTCGAACTTGGGGAAGCAGCCGCGGCGGTTGAGCAGGCGCAGGCCGAAGCAGTCGGCGAGGTAGTAGCCCTTCTCGCAGCCGCCGGAGCCATGGTCGGAGGCCATCATGACGCAGTTCTCGGCGCCCACGGCCTGCCCGATCTTGCCCTCGGGGTTGGTCATGGCGAAGACGCGCACGCCCATCTCCCTCATCTTGCCGACGGCCTCGAGCACCTCGGGGGTGGTGCCGGACTCGGAGGCGGTCAGCACAACGGATTTGTCGGTCATGCGCTTGTGGCCCATGACGTTCCACTCGGCGGCGTGGATCAGGTAGACCTCGAGGTCGCGGTCGCCGAACTTGTTCATGAGGTACTCGAGCTGCATGAACTCGTCCCAGGTGCCGCCGACGCCCATCAGGAAGACGGCGTCGTAGCCCTCCTCGTGCACGCGGTCGGCCAGGGCGGTCATCTTCTTGCCGGCCTCGTAGACGTTCCTGCCGTCCTCGAGGTAGCCCTCCTGGTCGAAGTGCATGATCTCGATCTTCTCGGTCTCCTTCATTCCCGCTCCTTTCACGAGCAGTTCGAATTGTCGCACGGACTGGCCGGGCTTGCCGCCCCGTCGCGCCGCTTAACCTTGTGGACATCTTGGCCCCAAGCTCAACAATTCAAAGGTTCTTAATACCAGTGAACGATTACAGGTTAGCCGTTTTTAATACCGATTTTTTGATTTCGTCCTCCCATCTCGGTAGACGGTCAGTTTTTGCCGCTCATCGGTCATGCGACACATGTCCGTAAAAAATGAGCACCCCGCCGTGCACGAGGATGCTCTAGACGCTAATAGTTGTAGGTATATCCGCCGGCATCGCCGCGGTTAAAAGACTTGGCATGCTCAATCGGCTGCCCACTCGAGTCATAGGTCAGGCATTCCAGTACGAGCGCCAGATCGCCCGGCTCAAGATTGAGCAAACTCGCATCGCGTGCGCCCAGCGCTTCAATATCGAGTTTCTCAATCGACTTGTCCGGCTTGCGCCCCAACATGTCATAGGTCTCGAACAGGCTGAAGACCGAAATGTCCACGTCTTCGATGCCCGGAAACAGCAGACACGGAATCAGCGTCATCTCGATCGATACGGGCTCACCATCAATGCAGTTGAGACGGCGCACCGAGTAAAGCAGATCGTCCTCGGCGATGTCAAACAGGTCGGCGTAATACGGGCCGGCGTAGCGTTTGGAGCGCGCCAGGATACGCACCGACGGCGTCGCACCCGACGCCAGAACCGACTGACGGAAGCCGCCCTTGCGTTCGTGCTCGTCAAACCACTTGTGTCCTACAAAGGCGCCCTTGCCCTGTACCCGACGAATCTGGCCACTTTTGACCAGCTCGTCCATGGCGCTTCGGATTGTCAGGCGCGTCGTGCCAAACTCCTCGGCCAGCTCGTTTTCGGACGGAATCATCGAGCCCGTCGGGTAGTCGCCGCGCTCAATTCGCTCCGCAATGCAGCGGCGAATTTGCTTGTAAACCGGCAAGTCTTCTACTGCATCAGCCATTCGACACCCACCTTCGTCGCAACGCCGTCCGCCTCCCCGTTATCGGCAAAACGATACTTGGTCGGCAGAATCACGGACTTGCAATACTCGACAAAGCCATCGTTCTCGTCACGCTCGTGCGAAGCTTTGTAAAACACCGGCGTGCCCTCCTGGGCACCCAGCAACTTGGCCTCGTCGGCGTTCAGACGGCTGATGGAAATATACTCCTTGCCGTGCGCCACATGGACATTCCCCTCTTTAAGCAAAACGTCGTAGAGGCTTTCCTGCTCAAAATCGTGATCGGGAAGCGAGGGGCACAAAGACAGGTTGACGTGAGCCGTCTCAATCGACGCCGGGGAACCATTAACCACGCGCACACGTCGAATGCAGAAGAGCGGCGTGCCCAGGTCGATCTGGGCTTTTTGGGCCAAATCGATATCGGCGTACACGACCTTGGACCAAACCAGGCGCGCGGTCGACTTTGAGCCAACCCTCTCCACCGCCTGCGTATAGTTCCATGTTTCCTGAAAGATGTTCAGCGGTTTGGGAGGACACACATAGGTGCCCGAACCGCGGCGGCTTTCCAAAGTTCCGCACGAAATCAGACGCGTGATCGCAGCGCGCAACGCCGTGCGTGACACGCCCAGCTCTTCACAGAGCACACGCTCGGCGGGCAGCCGGTCACCACCCTGCAGGTCATAATGTTTGATATACCAAAGAATGCCCTCAAAGGCGCGATCTTTGGGCGGAATCGCATATGGTTCACTCGACATGGGCAAGGCTCCTCAACCGCTTGATGCTGCGGGCATCATTGCTCCGGACGCCCCATGGCGTCGAAGGCTTCTTTGATCTGCTCCGCAACGTTCCGATACGACCGATATAGGCCGGAGTCTCGCTTGACTTCGCCCGCGGTCACCGGAATCTCAAGCTTCGAAATCTCATCCTCGCCGGTTTGCACGGCAACGATGACACCCATACCAAGGCACATATTACGCTTGGCAGCGTTGTTTTTGGTAGCCTGAGCTGGATTAATCAAAATCTGCTGAGCTAGTTCGCGATTGCTAAGCTCCGGCACATCCTCGGGATTTCCGGTCTCGACAATCTCGCACTGCAGCACGTCCGCATAGTCAAAAATCTTCGGCTCGCCGCCGCGCTGATGCACGGCCCACTTGCGGCGCGTGGCGTCCTGGTAGATAGCCGGCAAAAGTGTAAACCGCGGTGGGTCCAAAATCGTATCCGTGATGGTAAACACATCGGGATCAAAGGCATCCTGCGGGTTTTTCTTCTTGAACAGCCCCATATCAGCCTCCCGTACTAGTATTAAACAACTCAAGTTGAATATAGCACCAATTTCAAGCCGCCGCTTTACCGCATCGGTGCGTGGTGTCTATGGCTCGCCCAGCGGAAAAGTTCACGGACGAGGACGGGGGCGGGGGGGGGGGGGGGGGGGGGGGGGGGGGGGGTGGCGGGCCCCCCCCCCCCCCCCCCCCCCCCCCCCCCCCCCCCCCCCCCCCCCCCCCCCCCCCCCCCGCCCCGGCAATGCAATCTTGGCTGACCATAGTTAGATGCACGGCTTCTAAGGCAGCGTAAGCAAGGTCCCCATTACATAAAAAAGAATCAGCCCCCGCATATCGAAACGGTCGAGAGGGCCGCCTCCGGGCGGGTGCCTTCCTCTGAGAAGTTCGCGAAGCCCACTTCTCAGAGGAAGACACCCGCCCGGAGGCGGCCCCAGCGCGAGACCGTCCCGGATGCTATTCGTTGTCGCCGGCAGTTAGCTGCGTTGCGGAGAGTACGCCGTCGGCAGCGGTTGCGGCTGCGGCGTCGGGCCAGACCCAGTCGGTAAAGGCCGGGTGATCGAAGCCCTCGTCGCACGCGAACTCAAAGGCCTCGGTGCGGAAGGCCTCCCACTCATCAATCTGCTCGGCAAACTTATCGGCGTCAACCATGCGCAGCACGTCGGCGGCCAGGGCCCAGCGGTCCATGTTGTTCAGGCGCAGCATGTCAAACGGCGTGGTCGTGGAGCCCTTCTCCTCGTAGCCGTGAACGCGGAAGGCATCGTGACCGGGACGGTTCCAGATCAGACGGCGAATCGTGCCGGCATAGGCGTGGAATGCGAAGAGCACGGGCTTCTCGCCGCGGCCAAACAACTCAGCCCAGCGCTCATCGCTGATGGCTTGGTCGTTCTCGCAGACGTTCTGGATCTTGAGCAGATCGACTACGTTGACAAACCAGACCTTGATGCCCAGCCCGCGCAGCATATCAGTTGCGGCCAGTGCCTCGAGCGTCGGCACGTCACCGCAAGTAGCGACCACGACGTCGGCCTCGGCGAGCGAGTCGGCAGTCGATGCCCACTCCCAAGTCGCTACGCCCTCGGCGAGCTCAGACTTGGCCTCGTCGACCGTCTGGAAGGTGGGGGCGGGCTGTTTGCCACAGAAGATGGCATTGACGCAGTCGGTGGACTGGTAGACGCGCTCGGCCACAGCAAGGGCCATGTTGGCATCCGCCGGATAATAAGCATTCACGACATGCGTGTCGTTGGCCTTGTTGAGCAGCAGGTCGATAAAGCCGGGGTCCTGGTGCGAAAAGCCGTTGTGGTCCTGGCGCCAGACATGGCTCGACAGCAAAATGTTGAGGCCGCTGATAGGAGCACGCCACGGAATCTCGCGCTTGGTCGCTTCGAGCCATTTGCAGTGCTGGTTGACCATGGAATCGACCACGTGGACAAAGCTCTCGTAGGAGCTCCACACACCGGAACGGCCGGTGAGCACGTAGGCCTCGAGGAAGCCCTCGCACTGGTGCTCGGACAGCTGCTCTACAACCTTACCGGAACCGGCCAGCAGCTCGTCGTTGGCATCGTCCTCGTAGAAACCGGCATCCCACTGCTTCTTGGTCACCTTATAGGCAGCCTGCAGGCGGTTGGACGCGGTCTCGTCGGGACCGAAGATGCGGAAATCATCCATGTTCTTGGCCAAAACATCGGCAGTGTACTCACCAAAGACGCAGGCGGCCTCGGTGGAGCCCCAGCCGTGGCCCTTACTTGCGACGGGGATCTCGTGAGCGTGAATATCGGGAAGCTCGAGCTCGCGGCGTACCTTGCCGCCGTTCGCGTTGGGATTGGCGCCGATACGCAGCTCGCCGGTCGGCATAAAGGCCGTCACCTCGGGGCGCACCTGGCCTTCGGGCGTAAAGAGCTCCTCGGGCTTGTAGGAGCGCAGCCACTCGCGCAGCACGCGGAAGTGCTCGTGGGTGTCCTTGGCACTCGCGAGCGGCACCTGATGGGCGCGCCAGGAGTCCTCGGTCTTCTTGCCATCAATCTGCTTGGGGCAGGTCCAGCCCTTGGGCGTACGGAACACGATCATGGGATAGGCCGGACGGACCACGGTCTCGCCCGCAGTGGCCTGAGCCATAGCGGTGGCCTTGATGTCGCAGATCTCATCGAAGACCTGCTCGAACAGGGCGGCGAAACGCGCATGAATGCTCGCGTGGCTCTCGTCGTCAAAGCCGGCGACAAAGAAATGCGGCTTATAGCCCATGCCCTCAAAGAACTTGGCGAGCTCCTCGTCGGACACGCGGGCAAGAATGGTGGGGTTGGCGATCTTGTAGCCGTTGAGGTGCAGGATCGGCAGGACGATACCATCGGTTGCCGGGTTCACGAGCTTATTAGACTGCCAAGAGGTCGCGAGCGGACCGGTCTCGGACTCGCCGTCGCCCACCACAGCCACGGCCAGCAGGCTCGGGTTATCCATGACGGCACCGTAAGCGTGGCTGAGCGTGTAGCCGAGCTCGCCGCCCTCGTGGATGGAGCCAGGCGTCTCGGGCGCAAAATGGCTCGGAATACCGCCGGGGTAGGAAAACTGGCGGAAGAACTTCTGCAGGCCGGCCTCGTCATTGGTAATGTCGGGGCGAATCTCGCGGTAGGTACCATCGAGCAACGACTGGGCGGTGCCAGCGGGGCCACCGTGACCCGGGCCCATCAAGAAGATCGCGTTCTGGTTGTGATCGGCGATGAGGCGGTTGACATGACCGAACAGGAAGTTGATGCCGGGCGTGGTGCCCCAGTGACCGACCAGGCGGTGCTTAACGTCCGGGCGACCAAAGTCGCGCACCTCGCCGGTTTTCTCATCGACAAAGTCGGGGCGCATGAGCGGGTTAGAGCGAAGGTAGATCTGACCGACGGACAGATAATTCGATGCACGCCAATACAGGTCGACGCCCTCGAGCTCGGAAGCCGGCACCTCGTGGCCCAGCTTTTGCCACGGCGTCCCCAGTGTTTTAGCCATTGTTTATGTCCCTCCGCTGTGCGGTCGCCCTCCAATACGGCAACCATTCGTTGGGACTAGTATATTTGCTAAAACGTTTTATCATGGTGAAAAAACGTTTTATCACCCTTATCAATCACATCGATCAACAAAACGCGACATTCACCTGCGGCATTGTCTGCCACAGGTGCTCCACATTCGGTCTCTGCAAATTGATAAACGTGTTTAGTTATGTTTAGTAAGCTCGAGCACGCTGCCCTTAACGATAAGCGCCGGCTCCAGGACGACCTCTTCGGCACGCCTACCGCCCCTACCGGCAAGACGCTTGGACATGCAGCCAAAAGCATGTTCCGCGAGGACACCAGGATCCTGATCAATGGCGGTCAGCGCCGGCTCAAAGAGAACGTCGGCCGCCGAGTTGTCATAGCTCACCACCGAAATATCGCCTGGGATGCTCTTCCCCATCTCGTGCAAACGCTTGAGCAAACCGAGGGCAATGTTGTCCGAGCTCGCGAATACGGCAGTGGCGTCGGTTGCGAGCACCGCCTCCGAGGCCTCGTAGGCGCTCGGAATGTAGTACTCGCTTTCAAACTCCAAACGCGCGTCGATAGGCAGGCCAACCTCGCGCAGCGCGCGCTCATAGCCGGCAAGTCGCTTGCGACCCGTATTGGAACGACGCGCATTAACCAAGCAGGCAATGCGACGGTGGCCCTGCTCGATCAGATAGCGGGTAGCCATATAGCCACCCATCTCGTGGTCGAACATCACCTTGTCGCACTCGAGCCCCTCAATGGCGCGGTCGACCATCACGGCAGGGATGGGTAGATGGCTGACCTCTTCGCGCAGGGCACGGTCGTCCGAGAACTCGTCGCCTACCACCAGGAAGACACCATCGACGCCGCGCGTCACCAGCTGGCGCAGCAGTTCCAGGTCGTCGTCGGCGCTTCCGCCCGAGCTGGTAATAAAGAGCGCATAGCCGTCCTCGCGGCAGCGCTTTTCCAAGCTACCGGCAAGTGAGGCAAAAAATCGGCTCTCGATGTTGGGGACGATAAGACCCAGGGTGCGTGACTCGCGCATGACCAGGCTGCGCGCAATCTGGTTGGGAACATAGTGGTTGCGCGCCGCGACCTCCTTGATGAGCTTGCGGTTTTCTTCCGAGATGCGACAAGGCCGATTGTTGAGAACAAGCGAGACCGACGAGGGGGAAAGCCCCACCTCCTGGGCGATCTGCTTGAGGGTGACTTTGTTGGCCATCTCGCTCCTTCCGGGTTTACGCGCAATCTCTTGAAAGTATAGCGACTGCCCCTCTACCTCGATGATAAACACTTTACCAATCCGGTAGACGGCTGTTTTATCGCCGCCAGCGCACCAAATACGTCCAGGTGGGGTATATTGCAGTCGATTGATGACAACGACCACAAAAAGGCGGATATTCGGATGCACGAGAACGACTTTTTTAACGAGGACCTGCTGTGCGCGCTCGCTGGCGTTGCCGGCGAGGACAACGTGTTGATGAGCGAGCCCATGCGCGAGCACACCACGTTTAAGATTGGCGGCCCGGCCGACGTCTTTGTCACGCCCGACACCGAGCAGAGCCTCGTCGCTACGCTTGATACCTGCTATCGCTGCGATCTGCCACTCACCATCGTGGGCAACGGCTCCGACCTACTCGTCGGCGACAAGGGCATACGCGGCGTCGTCGTAGCACTAGGCGAGGGCCTCTCCGACATTACCGTCGACGGCACGCACGTTACGGCAGCAGCCGGTGCGCTGCTTTCGGATGTTGCAGCCGCGGCAGCCGAGGCCGGTCTCACCGGCATGGAGCCCATCTCGGGCATCCCCGGATCGGTCGGCGGCGCCTGCTACATGAACGCCGGCGCCTACGGTGCCTGCATGGCCGACGTGCTGGAGTCTGTACGCGTCTACAAGCCCGCCCACATGCTCGACGACGGCACTCGCGGTAGCGGCAGCATCATCGAGTTCGATGTCAACGAGCTCAATCTGGGCTATCGCAAGAGCCGCATCGCCGACGACGGCTTCATCGTGCTTTCGGCCACCTTCAATCTCGCCCCGGGTAACGCCGCGATGATCAAGGCCGACATGGACGACTACCGTCAACGCCGCGAGGACAAGCAGCCGCTCGACATGCCGAGTGCCGGCTCCACTTTCAAGCGCCCCGAGGGCCACTTTGCCGGCAAGCTCATCATGGACGCCGGGCTGCGCGGCCACGCTGTCGGCGGCGCCCAGGTGAGCGAAAAGCACTGCGGCTTCATCGTCAACGCCGACCACGCCACCGCCGCCGACGTCGACGAACTCATCCGCCACATCCAAGCAACCGTCAAAGACCAATTCGGCGTAGACCTAGAACCCGAAGTCCACCGAGTAGGCGAATTTTTATAAAAAGAAGGCCCCAAAAGGGGCCTTCACCATATTTATTCAGATAACCCAGTCCGGTGTGTCGTGCTCAGGACCCGTGAGGGCCGGGACAGTCCGAGAGGCATAAGGTTGATCGCGAGTTCCGCACGAGCCGGAGAGCACTTAATGTGCTCTCCGCGCGAGCAGGACTGCCCGAGCAGGCAACCTTATGCCTCGCCCGCAGTCCCGGACCAAGCCGCAGCTACGACAGCGCGATACCGCCGAGCCAGCCCCAGCGCACACCAGAGCCAGTACCGTAAAAGCTAATGAACGAGTCAAGCGACCTCGACGTGATGGCGCCCTCGTTACTCATAACGATGCCGCCGCCAACATAGATGCCCACGTGTCCGTACAGCAGACCCGGCATACCGGTGCCACTGTGCGACGAGTCGGCCACGATCATGCCCACCTGCAGCGCCGAACGATCGGAGCTGTAGCACCAGGCGTTAAACATGTCGCACGCGTTGCCGCCAAAGTAGCCCACGCCGGCGTTGCGGAAGACGTTGGTGACCCAGGCGGCGCACCAGTTCAGGCCAGGCGAAGGCGTGGAGTAGCATGCGTTGACGACAGCCTGCTGCTTGCCCGAGCCGGCATTCTGTTGCGGATTTCCGGGCGCATACGATCCGCCACCCGAGTTTGAACCACCCGAGTAGGAATTGTTCTTGTTTGCGGCAGCCGCAGCAGCGGCAGCCTTCTTGGCAGCCTCCTCAGCCTGGGCGGCAGCGAGAATCTCGGAATCGCGCTGTGCCATGAGCTCCTTGACATCGTCGGAGAGGCCGTTCAGAACCGTCTGGACCTCTTGCTGCTTGGCCTGCATGTCCTGCATCTGGGCAGTCTGCTGGTCCTTGAGCTTCTCCAAGTCGGCTTTTTGCGACTCGAGCTCGGACTTCTGCGTATCGAGCTCTTTCTGGATGGTCTGGATATCCTCGATGGCGTCGCGGTCGCTCTTGTTGATCTTCTCAACATAGTGCGCATTGGCGACGAGCTCCTCAAACGAGCCCGAGGCGAGCAGCAGCGACAGGATGTTGGTGCCGCCCGACTTATAGTTGGCGGAAACGCGATCGGAAAGATCGCCGCGCTTCTTTTTGAGCTCGGCCTTCTTTTCGTCAATCTGCGCCTGCGTGCTGTCAATCTGGCCCTGTACGCTCTCGATATCGTTGAGGGTCTGGGCGTTCTTGTTGGCCAGCGCCGCGTATTCATTTGCGATGCTGTCGAGCTGGGCCTGGACCTCGTCAAGCTGAGCCTGGGCCGCATTGAGCTTGTCGGTGGTTTCCTTGGTGGCCTCCGCAGCATGGGCGCGAGCGGGCAGACCAAAAAGAACGGCTGCAGAAGCGGCGCCGAACAAGGCCTTGAGGGCAGTGCGACGCGAAAGCTCCTGGGAAAGGATGGAATCGCTGTTTGGTGACATATCTACTCCGTTACATGTTTATTTATATGTCGCTCAACTCATACATATTAGCGTACATCCGACGCGTCCCAACGATTTCCACGAACGGCAGGAAACCCCATGGTCGGCGGCTCGTATGCAAACGTCAAAGTCAAGGTTATGCCCACGCCAAACATTTCCATGAGTACGTTAGCATGTTCGTCTGCTTTTCCTGCCCTGCACGTTTTGGGTGCCCCTGCCTGCGCTATACTCCCTCAGGAAGTGTTCCTGATTCGATAGGAGACTACATGTCCAAAGCACTCGACCCCAAAGACACCTGCGTCCTCGTAACCGGTGGCGCCGGCTTTATCGGCTCGCACACCGTCGTTCAGCTGCTCGAGGGTGGCTACCAGGTCGTCATCGTCGACGACCTCTCCAACTCCAGCGCCGTCGCCGTCGACCGTATCAAGACCATCGTGGGCGACAAGGCCGCCAAGAACCTCACCTTCTACGAGGCCAACGTGCTCGACCGCGATGCCATGAACAAGATCTTCGATACCCATCAGATCGACCGCGTCATCCACTTCGCCGGCTTTAAGGCCGTCGGCGAGTCGGTGAGCAAGCCCGTCGAATACTATCACAACAACATCGAGAACACCCTGGTGCTCGTCGACGTTATGCGCAACCATGGCTGCAAGTCCATCATCTTCTCGAGCTCCTCGACCGTCTACGGCGATCCGGATAACCCGCCCGTCACCGAGGAAGACCCCAAGAAGCCCGCGACCAACCCCTATGGCTGGACCAAGTGGATGATTGAGCAGATCCTTATGGACGTTCACACCGCCGACCCCGAGTGGAACGTTGTGCTGCTCCGCTACTTCAACCCCATCGGCGCACATCCGTCGGGCCTGATCGGCGAGGACCCCAAGGGCATCCCCAACAACCTGGTGCCTTATGTCGCGCAGGTTGCCGTGGGCAAGCTCGAGGCCGTTCAGGTCTTTGGCAACGACTACCCCACCCCCGACGGCACCGGTGTGCGCGACTACATCCACGTGTGTGACCTGGCATCGGGCCATGTGGCCGCCCTCAACTGGATGAACGGCAAGACCGGCGTCGAGATCTTTAACCTGGGCACCGGCACCGGCACCTCGGTGCTCGAGGTCGTCGCCGCCTTCTCCAAGGCCTGTGGCAAAGAGCTGCCCTACGTGATTCGCGAGCGCCGCGCCGGCGACATCGCCGCCAACTGGTGCGACGCTTCCAAGGCCGAGCGCATGATGGGTTGGAAGGCACAGTACGACATCGCGGACATGTGCCGCGACAGCTGGAACTGGCAGAGCCACAACCCCAACGGCTTCGCCGACGCCGAGTAGCAAAAACCTACACACCGTTCTTGCCCCGATCTCACGATGTGAGACCGGGGCTTTTTCATGGCATGTAACCATTCGCCGAAAATCGACCAACTTTTTTATCTTGCCTATATATGTTTAAACAACATGTATACAATAGGTGTATCGAATCAGAACATCGGAGGCGGACTGCACACCCATCGGCAGGCCGGCCCCACAACAAGAAGGATAGAAGACGGCCTTGCCAGCTGCGAACTCGTTGGTGGCGTCGTCGCCGGTCTTGGAGGCAAGCTGCGAAGGATCGCAGGTGGAGTCGGTGATGTACAGGTCGAAGATCTGCTTAAAGTTGTCGAGATACTCGCCCTTAATCTCGTCATCCTCCTGGTTGTGCTCCTTCTCGAACTCGTAGTAGAGCGGGAGGTTGGCGAGGTGGGTGGTGTAGCGCCAGCTGGAGGAGTCATCCATGCCGGCGGAAGCGAAGGCACCGTCAACGCCAAGCTCGTCCTTGCGGGCCTGAATGTCATCGGCGCAAGCCTTCAGCTTGTCGAAGGAGTTGATGTCCTCGGCCTTGTAGCCGGCCTTCTCGAGGAGCTGCTTGTTGTAGATGATGCCGTAGCTCTCCTGGACCCAGTCGATACCTAGATCCTTGCCGTCGGACTGCAGAGCCAGGGAGTCGTCGACGAGCTCACCGCGGACCTTGGTATCGGGCAGGTCGGCGCAGTAGTCCTTCCAGTTCTTAAAGACCGGTGGGCCCGTTGACCTGGAACAGGGTCGGAGCGGAGCTCTTGGACATCTCGGACTTGAGCTTCTCCTCGTAGATGTTGGAGGCGGCGGTCACGATCTTGACCTCGACGCCCTTCTCCTCCTTGTACGCCTTGGCGATCTCCTTCCACTCCTTGTCGACCTCGGGCTTGAATTGGAGGAAGTAGACCTCGGCAGCGTCACCAGAAGCAGAGGAGCCGGAGCCGGCGGAGCCACCGCAGCCCACGAGACCCAGGCCAAAGACCGTGGCGGCACCCTTTGCCGCCGCCTTCGGAGATTGGTTCGGGGACTTTGCCCCTTTTTCTGATTTGTGCAATACGCTGTTTGGCTAGTTATTTGAACAAGTATTACTAGAGCGGTAGAAAAACTTCGGTGAACGGTTCTTGATACATTCGTACTTGACAAATATTGTCTAAACAATTAAAGCGCCCCGGGGGGGCGCGTTACCCAACCCCCCCCGCGGCGGCGTAAATAGAAAACCCACCATATTAGGGGTTTTTAAAAACCCTTGTTATTTTTCGGTGAATTT
>NZ_JBQHTZ010000021.1:0-12716 GCF_052065455.1 Collinsella sp. HCP28S3_E9 | reverse complement strand
CGGACGCGCCGCCGGCCGCGCCCGCCCCCCCGCGCCCCCCCGCCCCGCGCCCCCCGCCGGCCCCCCCCCCCCCCCCCCCCCCCCCCCCCCCCCCCCCCCCCCCCCCCCCCCCCCCCCCCCCCGGATCCCCTGCGTTTACGGCCTTGAAGTCGGCTCGCGGAGAAGGACGTGGTTGTTGGGGATACGTATCCCGGACGCTGTTTCGCGGCTTTGCCGCGAAAAGCGCGTTACTTTGGGGAGGGTGGGGAACGTGGTTGTTGCGGCAACTGATCCCCACCACAAATTACCTTTGGCGTACTTGCGCGAAAGCCTGCCCGTGCTAGACTTGGAATTGCTGTTTCAGGGCGGGGTGAAATTCCCCACTGGCGGTAAATCGGACGGTGCCAGAGGGGCGCCGTGGCGCAGGCGAGGTACCTGCGTCCGAGCCGATGAGTCCGCGACCTGTGCGTGCGTTGGTTCGCATGCCGGCTGAACTGGTGAGATCCCAGTACCAACGGTTAGAGTCCGGATGAAAGAGGCAGGTGATCTTATGTCTGAACAGTCGCAGCATATCCATTTTGAGAACACGAATAGGTGGAGCACCAAACAGCTCGTTACCATGGCGCTGATGTGCGCCTTGGGCGCCCTGTTTATGTACGTGCAGCTGCCCATCCTTCCTTCGGCGCCGTTTTTGACCTACGACCCGTCGCTGGTGCCGGCGATGGTGTGCGGTTTTGCGTATGGTCCCGGCGCCGGTACTGCTGTTGCCGCTATGGCTATCGTTATTCACGCGCTTACCACGGGTGACTGGGTCGGTGCGCTTATGAACCTGGTTGCCACGCTGGGCTACATTCTGCCCGCGGCTATCGTCTACCAGAAGATGCATACCTATAAGGGTGCCGTGATTGGCCTGGTGTTCGGCGTCATTGCCGCTACGGCGCTGTCTATGGTCGCAAACCTTACCATTGGCGTATGGTTCTGGTATGGCTCGGTCGATGCGATCGTTCCGCTCATGGTTCCTGCCGTGCTGCCGTTCAACCTTATCAAGACCGTGCTCAACTCGGTGCTCACGCTTGCAGTGTACAAGGCGGTCTCCAACCTCATCACGCCTAAAAAGAACCAGGTCAAAGGCCGCGCATGATTGATTGTCGAGGCGTTTCCTTTAGCTATGACGGTGTCACGCCGGCACTCGACGGTATCGATCTGAACATCGAGGATGGCGAGTTTTTCTGCATCCTCGGCGGCAATGGGTCGGGCAAGTCGACGTTTGCCAAGCATCTGAATGCGCTGCTGCAGCCCGATGCAGGAACGGTGCGTATCAACGGCATGGACGCGTCCGATCCCGAGCTGGTCTACGACATCCGCTCGACCGCGGGCATGGTGTTCCAGAATCCCGATGATCAGCTGGTGGCAACGCTTGTCGAAGATGACGTTGCGTTTGGTCCCGAAAACCTTGGCGTGCCATCGGCGCAAATTGCGCAGCGCGTACGCGAGGCGCTGCAGGGTGTGGGCCTGGTGGGCTTTGAGCGCCACGAGACCCATGCACTTTCGGGCGGCCAAAAGCAGCGCGTGGCGCTTGCCGGCGTGCTCGCCATGGAACCGCGTGTGCTCATATTGGACGAGGCTTCCTCGATGCTCGATCCGCGTGGACGTAAGGGCCTCATGAAGGTTTGCCGCGCGTTGCACGATCGCGGCATGACCATCGTGATGATTACGCACTTTATGGAAGAGGCCGCCGAGGCCGATCGTGTCGCGGTGTTTCGGGCGGGGCGCGTTGCCATGCTCGGTGCGCCCGAGGAAATCTTGACGCGGGCGGACGAACTTGCCCAGCTCAACCTGGATATGCCGGCGTCGTGCTGTCTAGGCAGGGCACTCCGCGAGAAGGGCGTACCCGTTTGCGCGCAGGTGCGTGAGGCGGATATGGTCGCCGAGATTGCACAGGTTTATGCTGAGTGGAGCGGGGCGGACGTCGCTGGGCGGCCCTCCGCATCCGATTCTCGGGTGCTTGACCATGCATCCTCTGCAGCCGACGGGATGGTCGCGTCGGAGCCCGTCATCGAGATTTCGCACCTCTCGCATAGTTACTCGCTGAGCGCCCGCGAGCGCCGCCGATGGCGCAAGCGCTCGACCACTGTGGGCGCATCGGGCAAACAGGCTCTTTGGGGCAACGATCCAAACAGCCCCTGGGCGCTACGTGATGTTTCGCTGACGGTGCGTCGCGGCGAGTTTCTGGGCCTGGCGGGTCATACCGGCTCGGGTAAATCAACGCTGGTTCAGCATCTCAACGGGCTGATTCGTCCACAGGAGGGGAGCGTTTGCGCACTGGGGCTCGACCTATCAAGCAAGAAAGGCGCCGCCGCGGTTAAGGCCAAGGTCGGCGTGGTGTTTCAGTATCCCGAGCGCCAGCTATTTGCCGAGACCGTGGCGCAGGACGTGGCGTTTGGCCCGCGCAACCTTGGCCTGCCGCAAGACGAGGTTGTTCGCCGTGTCGCAACATCGCTTGCGCGCGTGGGCCTCGACCTTGCCGCGATAGGCGACAAGAGCCCCTTTGAGCTTTCGGGCGGTCAGCAGCGCCGCGTGGCGTTTGCCGGCGTGCTTGCCATGGAGCCCGAGGTCCTGGTGCTCGACGAGCCCATGGCGGGGCTCGATCCGGCTGCGCGCAGGGATTTCCTGGAGCTCATCGATCGGCTCCATCGTGAGGGCCTGACCGTTGTCATGGTTTCGCACAGCATGGATGACCTGGCAAATTGTTGTGACCGTATCGTTGTGATGAACGAGGGCGCGGTGTTCGCCGATGGAACGCCCGCACAGGTTTTTGCGCACGCGAACGAGCTCAAATCGATCGGTTTGGGCGTTCCCGCTGCGCAGCGCATGGCATTGTCGCTCGTGCAAGCCGGTGTGCCGCTCCGCTGCGACAAGCTTTATACGGTTGAGTCGCTGGCCGACGAGTTGGCCGGCATGCTGCTAGGCTGCGCGGACGGACCTTTGAGGGCGTCGCGTCAGGCTGGTTCCAAGATGGCCACGCAAGAGGAGGGCTGCTAATGGAGGCATTCTCATTTGGCAGCTACTATCCGGGGGAAAGCGCAGTGCATCGCCTGGATCCGCGCACTAAGTTGCTCCTAGGTTTCGCATTTCTGATCACTGCGCTCACCGTCGGCAGCTTCCGCGGGCTGGTTCCGATCGCAATTTTTGTCGTGCTGGTCTATGTCGCGGCCCGGGTTCCGTTGCGTCGGGTCCTATCGTCGATGGCACCACTGCTGGCGATTGTCGTGGTGGTCGCGGTGCTCAACCTGTTTTCCGATCAGAGTGGCCGCATCCTGTGGCAGTTTGGCTTTTTGCAGGTGAGCGAGGGCTCGCTGCGTTCTGCGACGTTTATGGCGTGTCGCCTGACGATGATGATGGCCGGCATGAGCGCCATTACGCTCACCACGCCGACGCTCGACCTCACCGCGGGTTTTGAGCGCCTGCTCGCACCATTCGCGCGCGTGGGGCTTCCGGCGCACGAGCTCGGCATGATTATGGGTATCGCACTGCGGTTTATGCCACAATTTGCCACCGAGATGAAACAGACGGCCGATGCACAGGCAAGCCGTGGCGCGCGCGTGACGGGCGGTCCGCTCGGTGGCGTGCGCATGCTCGGCAGTGTGGCGATTCCGCTGTTTACTGGCGTGTTCCGTCATGCCGAGACGCTTTCGGCCGCCATGGATGCGCGCTGCTATCACGGCGAGCGGGGACGCACGCGTCTGCATGCGCTTACGTTTGGCCGCGGGGATGCACTGGCCGCGGTGGCGATGGCGCTGCTGGTGGCATGCGTTGTCGTTATCAATCTTCAACTCGTCTAAGCTCGATTCGAGCGCAAGAAAGGGGTCTCTATGACCGACATCGATCGCACGGCTCAGCTCGAGCGCGTCTGCTCGTATCTCAGACGCATTCCGGCGTGGTATCTTGCCACGACCGATGCAAACGACGGGCATCAGCCCCGCGTGAGGCCGTTTTCGTTTGCCATGGTCGATAACGACAAGCTGTGGTTTTGCACGTCGCGCGACAAGGACGTGTGGGCGGAGTTGAGTAAGAATCCCAAGTTTGAGGTATCGGGCTGGAAGCCGGGGGAGTGCTGGATCGTGTTAACTGGCGAGGCCGCACTCGAGGACGATGCATTCGTGAGTGACAAGGTGCGCCAGACGGGCTTTA
The DNA here is from genome assembly GCF_052065455.1 of Collinsella sp. HCP28S3_E9. NCBI lineage: Bacteria > Bacillati > Actinomycetota > Coriobacteriia > Coriobacteriales > Coriobacteriaceae > Collinsella > Collinsella sp. HCP28S3_E9. The sequence continues at coordinate 8,546 of NZ_JBQHTZ010000021.1, read as the reverse complement.
AGCACATGGTGGGCATTGGCGAGCAACACGATAGTGCCAACGATGGCCGCCTTGCGTTCTTCTCGGTCCTCAACATCGCCGCGCGGTTCTGCGATATCGACGGCAGCGAAGAGCTCCTCGAGCTTTAATTTCCCAAATTAGCTGCCCATTCCAAAAAGACTGGTCAGATGACAGGAGGAAACGTGGACGGATTGAATACGGTGCTGGAGTATCTGACGTCGGTGCCGGCGTGGTACCTAGCGACGAGCGTGGACGGGCAGCCGCATGTGCGTCCGTTCTCGTTTGCGCAGATTCAGGACGGCAAACTGTGGTTTGTAACGGCGCGCACCAAAGATGTGTGGCAAGAGCTGCTGCAAAACCAGCGCTTTGAGGCCACGAGTTGGTGGCCGGGCCATGGTTGGTTGATCCTGCGCGGACGTGCGGGTCTGGACGACCGGGCTTCGGATGAAATGCGCGAGGCCGGGTGGAAGCATCTTGAGCGCTTGAGCGAGCACTATGAGGGGCCTAACGATCCCACGCTCGTCTTCTTTAGCGTCGAGGACCCCGAGGCTTTTATCTGCAATCACGACGAATGGGTTCCGGTCGAGCTCTAGGCTGCTCTGGGCGACCCTTAAGCTTGGTATTCCGTATAAGGTGGGCTCCGCATTGGCCAGCAGCATGATGCGCTGCGGCTAATGCAGAGCTCGCTTATTTTTGTCAATTCTTTCAAACGAATGTGTCGGGTATGTTTCAATGCATGAAGACACAAATTATTTGCGTAAATATGCATTCTCGGGTGCTAAAGTTTCAACCTACCTCATAACGACGGCTGCGGAATGCGCAATGACGCATAAGACCGCAGACAAGGAGTCCGATATGTCTTTAAAGGTTGGAATCGTCGGCGCGGCTGGATATGCCGGCGCCGAGCTTATTCGCCTCGTGCTCGGCCATCCCGAGTTTGAACTTGTTGCCATTACGTCCAACGCCGATGCCGGCCAGCTGCTGTCCGCGGTGTATCCGAGCTTTGCTGGCGTGAGCGATCTGGTTTTCACCACGCATGACGCCCCTGAACTCAAGAGCTGCGATGCGGTTTTTCTCGCCGTGCCGCACACGGCTGCCATGGCACAGGTGCCTGCTCTGCTTGCGTCGGGTGTCTCTTGCTTTGATCTTTCGGCCGATTACCGTCTGAGCGACGCGTCCGTCTTTGAGACATGGTATGCCGCCGAGCACACGAGCCCCGAGTTGCTCAAGACACGTGCCTTCGGTCTGCCCGAGTTGTTCTGCCAGGACTTAGAGACCGCTGCTTCCAGCCATGCCGCTGGCAGACCCGTGCTGGTCGCCTGCGCCGGTTGCTATCCCACCGCAACGAGTCTTGCTGCCGCGCCTGCCGTGCGTGCGGGCTGGGTGGCCCAGAGCGGCCCCGTAGTCGTCGACGCCATCAGTGGCGTGACGGGTGCCGGTAAGTCGTGCAACACCCGCACCCATTTTTGCAGCGCGGACGAGAATCTGGAGGCCTATGGCGTAGGCAAACATCGCCATACGCCAGAAATCGAGCAAATTCTGGGCCTTACCGATCGCGTCGTCTTTACTCCGCACCTGGCACCGCTCAAGCGCGGCCTGCTCTCTACGGTGACGCTGCCGCTCGCAACGCAGGCTCCCGAAGCGCTGACTCTTGAGGATGCCGTCGACCATTACAAGAAGTTCTACGCCGGTCGTACCTTTGTGCGCGTGCTCGATGCCGGCCAGCAGCCCAAGACGGCTTCGGTTGTCGGTACCAATGCCGCCCAGATCGGCCTTGCGCTCAACAAGCGTGCGGGCGTGCTGGTGGCGACGGGCGCCATCGACAATTTGTGCAAGGGCGCTGCGGGCCAAGCGGTCCAGTGCGCCAACATCGTCTTTGGTTTTGACGAGCGACGAGGCTTGCCCACAGTGGCGTGCCCGGTGTAGCACATTCGATTATTAACGATTTGGTAGTCGGGTATCGAGTTTGGCGCCACTTTTAAGCTGGTCTCATGATTGTGGCTGGCATGGCGCACCAACCGATGCCCATTTTTTGTTTGACATAAGGAGTCGTAAAGACGATGAATGCTGAGCAGTTCGATATCAAGATTCGTGCCGTAGAGGGCGGCGTAACGGCGGCAGCCGGCTTTAAGGCGGCGGGCATCCATGCCGGATTCCGCAAGAATCCCGAGCGCCTGGACTTTGCGCTCGTTGTGCCCGATAGGCCCTGTCCCGGGGCCGGCGTGTTTACGACTAACCGCTTTTGTGCGGCGCCCGTGCAGGTGAGCCGTGCCAACCTGGGCGGTACGGACAAGGGCTATGGCATCATCGCCGGTGTTTCAATCAACTCCGGCAACGCGAACGCCGCCACGGGCGAGACCGGCCTTGCCTGTGCGCGCGAGACGTGCAATATCGCCTCGCAGGTCATTGGCTGTGAACCCCAACAGATTTTAGTTGCCTCCACGGGCGTGATCGGACAGATTCTGCCGATTGACACGTTTGAGACGGCAATTCCGTCCGCCTACGAGGCACTCTCTGTCCATGGCGGCGCCGATGCAGCCCGTGCCATCATGACGACCGATACGCATTCCAAGGAGTATGCCGTTCGCTACCGCAGTGAGGCTGTGGGCCATGTGGGCAACGTTTATACGGTGGGCGGCATGTGCAAGGGATCGGGCATGATCATGCCCAATATGGCCACCATGATCGCGGTCATTACTACCGATGCCCCCGTCGAGTCGGCGGCGCTCCACACCCTACTGCTCTCGACCGTTAAACAGACCTTTAATAAAGTGACGGTCGATTCCGATACCTCGACCAACGACACCTGTATCATGCTGGCTTCTGCCGCTGCCGCCGCGGATGCCGAGGCCATCGTCGAGGGCACTGACGCCTTTGACGAGCTGGCCTTTGCCGTGCACGAGGTGTGCGAGAGCCTGGCGCGTAACATCGCGGCCGATGGCGAGGGTGCGTCAAAGCTCGTGACGGTTAACGTCACCGGCGCCGCCAACGACGAGGAAGCCGATATCGCCGCCCGCGCCGTCGCCAACTCGCCGCTCGTCAAGACCTGCATCGCTGGCCACGACTGCAATTGGGGTCGCGTTGCCATGGCGCTTGGCAAGTGCGGCGTAAAGTTTAATCAGGAAGACGTTTCCATCGACATGATGGGCTTGCCCGTCTGCCGCGAGGGCCTGACTGTTCCTTTTGACGAGGACGAGGCCCTGCGACGTTTTGAGGCGCCCGAGATCGTGATTTCGGCCGACCTGGGCGCAGGCGACGCGGCAACGACCGTGTGGACCTGTGACCTCACGCACGAGTACATCTCAATCAATGGTGACTACCGCTCCTAGATTCCAGGCACGCTGCGCATCTCGCCGCGATTGCGGGCAGCGGAGCACAGCGCGATAACGATACGAAAGACGAGGCAGATTATGAAATTCGCACGCGATTGTCGTTCGAGCGAATCCAACGAAGCAACTGCGCAGCTGCTGTTCGAAGCGCTGCCGTGGATTAAAAACCTGACCGGCAAGACGGTCGTTATCAAGTATGGCGGGGCCGCCATGGTAGACGAGCAACTACGTCGCGACGTGATGAGCGACATCGTTTTGCTCAAGATTATCGGCATGCGCCCCGTCATCGTGCATGGCGGTGGTAAAGCCATCAACGAGGCGCTGAGCCATTACGATATGCCCGTCGAGTTTAAGAACGGTCAGCGCGTGACCACGCCGGCGACCATGGATATCGTGCGCGAGGTGCTGGGCGGCAAGGTTAACCAAGAGCTGGTGGCGGCAATCAACCACCACGGTAACTTGGCCGTGGGCGTATCGGGCAGCGACGCCGGCACGCTCATCGCCGAGCCGCTCGACCCCGAGCTCGGACGCGTGGGCAAAGTGACGCATGTCAACACCGACTACATCGAGAACTTGCTCGATAGCGAGTATATTCCCGTCATCGCTACCGTCGCGGCGGGGGAGGACGGTGGCTTCTTCAATATCAACGCCGACACCGCCGCCGGTGCCGTTGCGGCGGCGCTCCACGCGCACAAGGCGATCTTTTCGACCGACGTCGACGGCCTGTACAAGGACTTTAGCGATAAAGACTCGCTCATCTCCAACCTAACGCTCGACGAGGTTAATGAGATGCTCTACGGTGGCGAGGTCGATAAGGGCATGATTCCCAAACTGCGCGCGGCCGTCGATGCGCTTGTCGGCGGCGTATTTCGCGCTCACATCATTAACGGTACCACGCCGCATTCGCTGCTCCTGGAGCTGCTGACCGATGCCGGCGTCGGCACCGTGATCCACTCTACCGAGACGGCCTACGAATTTGATACGCATCCGCACCCGCTTTCGACCTTTGCGGCGCGCCTGACCGAGAACCTCGACGAGGTCGAGAAGCTCCAGACGGTCTAGCTGGTTAGAAATCGTCACACCGTTACACCCACAGTCCGCGCCACCTGGCGCTTAACGAAAGGCATCTCATGTCACTTGCAGCTCAACAATCGCTCGAATCCCACTACGTTATGCAAACCTTTGGCCGCTCGCCGGTCGAGTTTGTCGAGGGCCACGGCATGAAGCTCACCGGCGACGATGGTCGCGAATATCTCGATTTTCTTGCAGGTATTGGCGTATGCAGCCTAGGCCACGGCAATCCGGCGGTGCTCTCGGCGCTCGAGGCCCAGGCCAAAAAGCTCCTGCATGTCTCCAGCTACTTCTACATTGAGCAGCGCGGCCAGGTCGCGGCGTTGCTGTCCAAGCTCGCTAACGACGATGCGGACGGTGCGCGCGTGCTTGCCGACGCGATTGCCGCTGGCGACGAGACCACGGCGGCGGCGCTTGGCGCTCCGGCTGCGGGCGAGCAGGTGTGGGAGACGTTCTTTGCCAATTCCGGTGCCGAGGCCAACGAGGGCTCTATGAAGCTCGCGCGTCTGTACGCCAAACGTGCCGGCAACGGTGGCAACACCATCGTGTGTATGCGCGGCGGATTTCATGGTCGTACGCTCGAGACCATTGCCGCGACCATGCAGGATTGGCTGCAGGACAGTTTCCGCCCGCTGCCGGGTGGCTTTGTGGCATGCACACCCAACGATGTAGATGAACTGCGTGCAATCTTTAAGCAGTTGGGAAGCGAGATTTGCGCTGTGATGCTCGAGCCGATCCAGGGCGAAAGCGGTGTGCATCCCATGACCGAGGAGTTTATGGCTGCGGCGCGCGACTTGGCACACGAGGTGGGTGCCGTGCTTATCGCCGACGAGGTCCAGTGTGGTATTTTCCGCTCCGGCAAGCCGTTCGCGTTTCAGACTTATGGTGTGGAGCCCGATATCATGAGTCTTGCCAAGGGCATCGCCGACGGCGTGCCCATGGGTGCCGTGGTGGCAAAGAAGGAAATCGCTGACATCTTTAAGCCCGGCGACCATGGTTCGACCTTCGGCGGCAGCTGCTTGGCCATCGCGGCGTGTGCCGCGACGCTCTCCGCGCTTGTGCGCGGTGACTACGCAGACCATGCCGCCAAGGTGGGTGCCTATATGGAGGCAAGGCTCGCCAAGCTGCCGCATGTTACCGAGGTGCGTGGTCGCGGCCTAATGCTCGGCTGCGATTTGGACGATGCTGCGGGTGATGCGCACGACGTTGTGGCTCGCGCATTGGTGGCTGGTGCCGTGATTAACGCTACAGGTGCACATACACTGCGCTTCCTGCCGCCGCTCGTGTGCGAGGAAGCCGACGTGGACAGCTTAATCGAGATCCTGGCGGGTGTTTTAGCTTAGCGCCATCAGGCATAGCAGTTTGAAGCGGGTTCCAGACCGTCACGTGCCGTGTGGCGCACGATTGGGCGAACTGGAGCCCGTTTTGCTATCGATTTACCATGGCTGGGATAGGCCGTGTGCAAAAAAGAAAGGCCCCCATCGCTGGGAGCCTTTTCAATCAAGTGGTGGGCGATGAGGGATGTCCGCGTGCGGCTGGCGCCGCCCGCGCCCCGCTTCGTCGCTCCGCTCCTCGCGTGCTGCGCTGGAAAACGCTTCGCGTTTCCTCAGCTCCGCACCCTTGCGGGTTCGAATCCCATGCACCGGGCGCAAACAAAAACGGTCCCCTTGCGAGGACCGTTTCCAATTCAGTGGTGGGCGATGAGGGATTCGAACCCCCAGCCTTGTGCGTGTAAAGCACCTGCGCTAACCGTTGCGCCAATCGCCCGCGGGAATTGAGTATAGCGGAAACCCTGCGGGGTTCACCGCTAATTCATAACGAAATCTAAGCGGAGACTTCGGTGCCCTTGTTCTCGTCGATAAAGAAGCGCTTGTACCAAATGAGGAACGTCAGCGTGGTGTAGATCTTGCGCTGGTTGAGCGCGCGGCCCTCAAAGTGATCGTCGAGCAGCTTCATGAGCGCATCGGTGTCAAAGAAATCGGCAGCCCACGGTGCGGTGAAGTACTCCTTGACGTAGTCGTAGTATTTCTGCTCGCGCAGCCAGAACTTAACTGGCACCGGGAAGCCAACCTTCTTGCGTGTTGCCCACTCATCGGGCAGCGTGCGATTGGCGGCGTGGCGCAGGACAAGCTTGCAGCCCTCTTCGTTGACACGGTAGTTGGCGGGAATATGCTCGGCGAACTCCATGACCTTTTTGTCTAGGAACGGAACGCGGAGCTCCAGGGAGTGTGCCATGCACATCTTGTCTGCCTTGAGCAGGATGTCGCCCGGAAGCCACATGTTCATATCCAGATATTGCTTCTTAGAGAGCTCGCAGCAGTCGGGGACCTGCTTGTAGTACTCTGCGCACATTTCGGAGGCGTTCTTGCCGGTGTCGTAAGCTGGCTTGAGAACCTCGTCAACCTCGGACGGGTCGAACACCTTTGCCTGGCCCACGTACCAGCGCTCGGGGACCTCGGCGCACTTGGTCAGGAAGTTGTGACCCTTAAAGTAGGGGAGATGCTGAACGAGCGAGCCCAGGGCACGGCGCACGCCGAGCGGCACGCGCTTCTTGAAGGATCGCATCTCGGGGGTGTCCTCGTACCACTCGTAGCCGGCAAACAGCTCGTCGGCGCCCTCGCCCGAAAGGACGACGGTAACTTCCTCGGCGGCCATCTGTGCCAGATAGTACAGCGGTACGCTGGAGAGGTTCGATTGCGGCTCGTCCATGTGGTACTGGATATCGGGTAGCGCGTCGAAGAACTCGTCGGCGGTGATCATCTTGCGCACGTTCTTAATGCCAAGCTTGTCGGAAAGCTCGGCGGCGTAGTTGGTCTCGTTGAAGTTCTTGTAGTCAAAGCCGACGGAATACGTGGTGTCGGGCATGAGGCAGGCGGCAATGTAGCTGGAGTCGACGCCGCCGGAGAGGAACGAGCCAACTTTAACATCGGCGATGCGGTGCGCGGCAACGCTCTCGTGCACGACCTTGTCGCACTCGTCCACGTACTCCTCGAAGCTCTTGGAGTTGTCATCGGTAAAGTCGCAGCTCCAGTAGCGCTTGATATCCATAGTGTTGGTCGCAAGGTCGTACGTAAAGCAATGCGCGGGGGCAAGCTTGAACACGCCCTTAAAGAACGTCTCCTCCGTGGCAGGGAACTGCAGCGTGAGGTAGGGACGCAGCGCGTCGCGGTTGACGGCCTTCTCAAACTTGGGGTGGTCCAGGAAGCTTTTGATCTCGGAGCCAAACAGCAGCGAGCCGTCGGAGGCCCGGTAGTAATAGAACGGCTTGATGCCAAAGATGTCACGGGCGCCGAAGAGCTTGTTCCTGTTCTGGTCGTGAATCACGAACGCATACATGCCGCGCAGGCGGTTGACCAGGTCCTCGCCCCACTCCTCGTAGCCGTGCACCAGGACCTCGGTGTCGGCGTTGCAGTGGAAGACGTAGCCGGCAGCCTCGAGCTCGGCGCGAAGCTCCTGGAAGTTGTAGATCTCGCCGTTGAAGACGATGGTGACCTTGCCGTCATCGCTCGACATGGGCTGAGCGCCAGCCTCGGAAAGGTCGAGAATCGAAAGACGGCGGAAGCCGAGGGCGACGTCGTCGACGATGTGCTGGCCACCCATATCCGGCCCGCGATGGATGATGCGATTCATCATGGCCGTGAGAACCAGCTCACTCTGTTCATCTGTACCGGTAAAACCGACAAAACCGCACATGCAAGATCCTTTCTGCTGACGGCTTAGGTGCGCTGCCGCAAGGTTTGCAGCAGTCGATATCAATCAATCCTTACTATCATGCCAATCTTTTGCTTCGTGATGGGGCATAAGCGCCGAGGGGACCGAAAAACCACGGCCCGCACGTTGGGTGAAGCGGTGGGCCGTGACTGCGACGATTACTGTGTGCGAGAGCGCGAGAGGGGCTAGCGCTTGCCGCGCTTGGCAAGGCGGTGCTCTACCTTGGCGACGACGTGGATGAGCGGAATCGTCACAACCAGATAGTAGGGTGCGGCGCAAATGTAGGGTGTGATGTTGCCCGTGGTGGCCGTGAGGTTTTTGGAGAACTCTCCGTTAGACCAGCGTTGACGTAATAATGTCCCGTCCCCGCCCTAAGATGAATGTCGCCAAACATCAACATCGAAGAGACGGGGACGGGATGCTGGACATCATACT
>NZ_JBQHTZ010000020.1:0-17450 GCF_052065455.1 Collinsella sp. HCP28S3_E9 | reverse complement strand
CTGCGGCTTCTACGAGCATACGAGGCGCCAGATGATCGATCGTCCCCAGCCCTTCTGGGACTATTGGCAACGGCAGGGAGCGGCTACGTCAATGCTGGTCTAACAGAGAGTCATACTTTTGAAAGTGTTCGTAAGAGGCTACCGATCCATTGGAGGCGTAGAGAGTCCAGGTGATGCGCGGACTCATCCCATCGAGCAGGCGGGTGGAGTCTGGCCTTCCAAGTGGGATGAGCGCCGTCGGGGTGATCTTGCCTAAAGATATTGGACTGTTTAATAGGACTAAACATAAGAAAACTCGATTATCAGGGGCGGGTGCCATAAGGCACACCGCCCCCCTTTGTGCGTATGGCGCCAGGACCATGCGCTCGAAAGCGTTGCCCAAACGCATGGTTCATCCGCACAAAGCCCATGGTCGCTATGGGCAAACATCGGTGCGCCTGCACATGGTTTTGAGCCTGTTTTCGAGCGAAAGTATGGCTGTCGATACGCATGCAATTCGCATGAAACCCGGGCTCGTCCGAGAGCCCTATAAAGGAGGATTCGCATGAGATTGCGCTCGATCATCAGCGCCCGGCCCAGACACGTGCCGTGAACCTTGATCGCACCGGTCATGGTGTTGAGGCAGAACATGTCGTTATAGCGTGTGAGCGGGCCTGTCGAGCGGGCAATCTTCTCGTCTAGATCGCGTTCGATGATGTAGCGCACGGCTTCGTCCTGCAGCATATCGCCTTCGGAGAGCTCGGCGCGGGTGATGGCTGCAAAAAAAGGGGGGGTCGTCGGCATCGTCGAGCTCAAAGCCACCGCGGGCGGCATAGCGGTAGACGGGATCGACGACGAGCACCGGGTTGCCCATAACGGTAGAGGCTGTTTGCGTGAGGCTCTTGAGCCCCGCGTCGCTCAAGAGCGCCTCGAGCAGCGCTTGCTTTGCGGTGGACCTATCGGTGGTACTCGGTTGCATGGGTGTCCCCTCTGCCGCGTCTTCGCCGTAGTCGACGCGTGACCAAATCATTATCGCAGGATGCGCAGTATTAGGTTGTTTAAAAAGGTGAGTGTGGCGGTCGTTTCCTCGAACGGGGACGGTGTTGCTGCTGGGGTTTGTCTCGATCTGTAACAGGTGGGTCCGATTTTGGTCTGTAGATGTTACAGATTGAGATTTCCGGCGAGCGGGGCTCCGTTTGTCTCGATCTGTAACACGAGGGACGGATTTTGCCGAGTTGTTGTTACAGATTGAGATATTCGGACGGACAGTTGCCGTTTGTCTTGATCTGTAACAGGTAGGGGTCAAAAGTCGGTCTAGATGTTACAGATTGAGATGTTTGGTCGGACCGAGTTTGTTCGTCTCGATCTGTAACATCTGGGGTCGTTTTTGGCCTGTAGGTGTTACAGATCGAGATTTTCCGACGGAACGCTTCCGTTTGTCTTGATCTGTAACAGGTAGGGGTCAAAAGTGGGTCTAGATGTTACAGATTGAGATTGTTGAGGATGGGCCGAGAGGAATATCTCGATCTGTAACAGTAAGACCCGGTTTTGCTGGGTAGCTGTTACAGATCGAGACAAACCGACGGGCCGCCCTGCCCCATCCGCCTGCCGCTGCCTGCTATCCGCCGATTTTCGTTGTGCCGCTGTACCCCCATGCCATATCCTCTAAACAACTACGCGGCACCATCGCCGCCGCGTCTACAAGAGAGGAATGTCCATGACCGCACCTGCGTCCAAGCTGCTCCAGCCCATTACGGTTGGCCCCCTTGAGCTCAAGAACCGCATTATGTTCCCGCCGCTGACCACCGGCTATGAGGAGCGCGACGGTTCCATCGGCGAGCGCAGCCTGGCTTTTTACGAGCGCCTGGCCTGTGGCGGCGTGGGCTACATCGTCATCGGCGACGTCGCTCCCGTCATGACCGCAAGCCCCACGCCCAAGCTGGCAACCGACGCCCAGATTCCCACGTTTAAGGCACTGGCCGACGCCGTCCACAAGCACGGTGCCAAGGTCGCGCTGCAGCTGTTCCACCCCGAGTACGACGTGCCCGGTGTCGGCCGCATGGTCATGGGCTCCATGGCTGCAGCCAAAGCCGCGCAGGAGGCCAAGGCCGCCGGCGACGAGGAGACCTTTGCCGCCAAGATGGCCGAGTCCAACGAGATCCGCAAGCAGGCATACGCCAAGCTGCACCACGACATGCAGCACTTTGTGAACGAGGCGAGCGTAGAGCAGCTCACCCAGATCAAGGAGGCCATCGCTGCCTCGGCCGCTCGCGCGCAGCAGGCCGGCATCGACGCCATCGAGGTCCACGGCGACCGCCTGGTGGGTTCGCTGTGCTCCGCGATCCTCAACAAGCGAACCGACGAGTACGGTGGCTCGTTTGAGAACCGCGTTCGCTACGCGCTGGAGGTCGTCGCTGCCATCAAGGAAGCCGCGCCGCAGCTGATGGTGGAGTATAAGCTCCCCGTGATCATGGAGAACCCCGATGGCACGCCGCGTGGCAAGGGCGGCCTGCAGCCCGACGAGGCCTGCGAGTTCGCCAAGCTGCTCGAGGGCGCGGGCATCGATATGATCCAGGTTGCACAGGCCAACCACACCGGCAATATGGGCGATACCATTCCGTCCATGGGCGCCATGCCCTACAACTGGACGCTGCCCGTGGCCGAGCGCGTCAAGGCCCTGGTCTCCGTGCCGGTAGCAACTGTGGGCCGTGTTGTCTCGGTCGAGGCTGGCGAGAAGATTCTGGAAGACGGCGCAGCCGATATCATCGCCTATGGCCGCTCGCTCATGTGCGACCCCGACATTGCGCTGAAGGCCGCCACGGGCGAGCCCATCCGCGAGTGCCTCAACTGCAACAAGGGCTGCGTCGATGCGATTCAAAACCGCAAGTACATCTCGTGTGTGCTCAATGCCGAGAACGGCGACGAGGCTACCATCGCCATTAAGCCGGGCGAGGGCGACAAGAAGATCGCCGTTGTGGGCGGCGGTATTGCCGGTCTGGAGGCCGCACGCGTGGCGGCCAAGCGCGGCTACGACGTGACCGTCTACGAGGCGAGCGATCATCTGGGCGGCCAGATTGTGCTGGCGGCCGCGCCTCCGCGCAAGGACGAAATCATGCGCTCGGTCGAGTATTACGAGAAGATTCTGCCCGGCCTGGGCGTGAAGGTTGAGCTCAACCACGTCGCTACCACTGAGGACCTCAACGCCGCCGACGCCGCGATTGTGGCTGTGGGCGCGCACGACGTGGTCATCCCCGTTCCGGGTGCCGATTCTAAGAAGGTCGTCTCGAGCTGGGACGTGCTGGCCGGCAAAGTGGAGCTTACGGGCCGCGTCGCCGTCATTGGCGGTGGCCTGGTGGGCACCGAGACTGCCGAGTACCTGCTGCAGCACGGCTGCGAAGTGGCGATCGTGGAGATGCTCGACAAGATTGCCGCAGGCGAGTCCGAGACCATTCTGCCACTGATTATGAGCGACTTTGCAGAGCACAACGTGGAGCAGCATGTTAAGACCCGTCTGACCGCCATTACCGACGAGGGCGTGGAGGCCATTCGCACTGCCGATGACGGCGCCGAGGAGCCGGTGAAGATCGCCTGCGATTACGTGGTGATGGCCGTCGGTTCCAAGGCCAACGCGTTTGACTTGGATGGCGTTACGGTGCCCGTGACCTGTGTGGGCGACTGCTCGGGCGAGCGCACCGCCGACATTGCGAACGCCATTCGCACGGCATATCACGCGGCCAACGAGCTGTAGTTGAACATCGCGGCCAGGTGGGGCGGTAGCACGGATCTGTCTCGCCCGGCCGCGTCCCATCGGGTGTCAATCGGGTCGGGGCCTGCAAGCGCAGCAGGTCCCGCCCTTTTTGTTTTGCCCCGGTGGACGGCAATGCGCGCTAATCATGGGGAGTGAGGCGTCTACTGCCTTGCAGGCTGCTCAAAATTATTGGAGGAGGGGTTAATAATCATATCCTCTATTCCAAAGGATATAAAGAGGTGCCAATTTTGCTGGCAAGCGAATGACGATTAGCTGCGAGCTAGTTACCAGCGTAAATAATCAATAAAGAAATATCGTAAATTGGTGTCAAATTCCCAGATAGCGCCGCGTCTATTTTAATTAACTGCTTTGAGCAAACAGTAAAATGCTACTATCTAACTTGCACGTAAGAAAGCAATTTAACGTTTAAGGCTAAGAAGTAGAAGTGGCAGGTATGTCAGAAACAACAAGGACTCGCACGCATGCGCCCGAGATTAGGCAGCGCGCTGTCGAGATCCTCCAAGAAGGGGTCGGCCATCGCGCGCTCGCTGCAGAGCTTGGCATCCCCCAGGCCACAGCCCGTCAGTGGGCCCGTGCGTATGCCGTGGGCGGCGCCGACGCCGTTCTCAATGCGGGCTCTCATCACCACACATATTCGTTTGACGTTAAGCTTGCCGTGGTTAAGGACCGCTTGGAACATGGTCTGACGGTGCGTGAGGTCATGGTCAAGCACAAGATCCCCAGCGAGTCTTCGGTTAAAGCTTGGTGCCGACAGTATCGCGACGGTGGCGAGGCCGCCTTGGTCGATAAGCCGCGGGGTCGTAAACCGCGCGTTAAAAAGGCGGAATAGCGAACGGGATGGTGCGTCCGCGGGGGCGCATTTTTCTTGCCGCGCCAACTTTTTGGACCGCCGCGAGTCTATCGGGACATCCTTCAAAGTGGTCAATAAACCGCGCGCAGTGGCCCGTGCGCCCGCCGCTACGAGAGGGGGAGTGTTGCCTCTCTACTCCAAAGCGGACATGTCCTTACCCCATACGCCTAAAACCCCCCAGTTGACCGAAAACCTGCCGCCTGAACTCCCAATTTGAGCTATAACGTTAAATAATTGCAGCGTTTTTGCATGGGGGAGTGATGGTATGACGCTACTGTATTTCCTTACCCTGTTTCCGCTGGTACCGGCGATGGGCATGCTGCTCGCGCGCAGTGACCGAGCCCGCGATGCGGTAGGGCTTGTAGGCTCCGGCATTATTATGGCGGTGACCGTTGTAGTTGCCGTCTTATTTTTTGGCACGGGTCCGCAGGGCTTTGAGGTTGCCCCCGGCACCTCGCATGTGCTCTCGATCATCAGCTCCGTCATCGACGTAATTCTGTGCGCCGTCATCCTGTACAACGCGTTCAAATATAGGAACGCGCTTACCGGTGTGCTCGGCGTGGTGCAGCTGGTGGGTTCGGTTGCCTTCGCTGCCATGACGCTGCCCACGGCCGAGGTCGTCACCGCCACGCCGCTCTACCTGGACTATATGAGCGTGATCATGGTGCTCGCCGTTGGCATTGTCGGCAGCCTGATCTGCGTGTATGCCCTGGGCTACATGAAGGACTTCCAGGCGCACGATGAGCACGAGGCCGCGCTGCGTGGGCAGACCGCGCCCGACCGACGCCCGCAGTTCCTGGCGCTTATGTTCCTGTTCCTTTCGGCCATGTTCGTCATCGTGACGAGCGACAACCTGGAGTGGCTGTTCTGCGGCTGGGAAATCACCACCGTGTGCTCGTTTCTTATGATTGGCTATACGCGCACGCCCGAGGCCATCAAAAACGCCTTTACCCAGATCATCCTCAACATGCTGGGCGGCATCGCGTTTTTGGCGGGCCTTATGTTCCTGCACGTCAACGGTGTACCGCTGACCATCTCGGGCATGATCGAGCTTTCCGGCGCCGGAACCGCGCAATCCGCGCTGCTGGTGCTGCCGGTCGTCTTGCTGTCGATCGCCGCGCTTACCAAGGCCGCACAGATGCCGTTCCACACCTGGCTGCTCGGCGCCATGGTCGCCCCCACGCCCACGAGCGCCCTGCTGCACTCGTCCACCATGGTCAAGGCCGGCGTGTTTTTGATGGTCAAGCTGAGCCCGCTGTACGCCACCTATCCCGTGACCGGCTTTATGGTCACGAGCGTGGGCGCCATCACGTTTTTGCTCGCCGCCCTCATGGCCATCTCGCAGAGCAATGCCAAGCGTGTGCTCGCGTACTCCACCATTTCCAACCTGGGCCTCATCAGTGCCTGCCTGGGTGTCGGCGCGCCCGAGGCCGTGTGGGCCGCCATCTTCTTGATCTTGTTCCATACGGTGGCAAAGTCGCTGCTGTTCCTGTGCGTGGGCACGGCCGAGCATCATATCGGCAGCCGCAATATCGAGGACATGGACGGCATGTTCAGCCGCATGCCGCACCTGACGCGCCTGATGATGCTGGGTATCATGGGCATGTTCGTGGCGCCGTTTGGCATGCTCGTGTCTAAGTGGGGCGCCCTGGTGGCGTTTGCGCAGACCGGCAATGTGCTCATGATCATGGTGCTGGCCTTTGGCTCGGCCGCGACGTTCTTTTTCTGGGGCAAGTGGCTCGCCAAGCTCTCGGGCGTGGATTCTACGGCCGAAAACGTGGAGGGCAATGTCCATAAGACCGAATGGATAGCGCTCAACACTATCGCCGCGCTGCTGATTCTGTGCTGTGTAGCGTTCCCGATTATCTCGAGCGGTCTGGTGTCGCCTTACTTGGCCATGGTGTTTGGCCGCGTGCCGTATGTTATTGGCAAGGATGCCATGTATCTAATGGTGGTTATCGTGGCTTTTATCGCCGTGGTGCTGCTGACTTCATTCCGCGTGAGCAACAAACCGCACGTAAACGTATATCTTTCGGGCGCGGGAACCGACAATTACCGTCATTTCCGCGGCTCGATGGGACACGAGGTGAAGGCCGAAAAGCGCAATTGGTACCTGGAGGATGCCCTTGGCGAGAATCGCATTGGCCCCGCGGGCAGCATCGTGTGCTGCAGCATCATTCTGTTCGCGCTGCTATGCTGCGTATGGATTGGTCCCGATACGCTCGCCATGGGCGAGCCCTCGGTGCTGCGCGGCAAGTATTTCGAAGGCTCGGGCGTCGTGGGCATCTTTATAGGCACCGTGGCGTTTGCCCTGCTGGCGCCTTTGGTTGGTGGCCTGATCGACGGCATCGACCGCAAGCTGTCCGCCCGCATGCAGGGCCGCGTGGGACCGCGTCTGCTGCAACCGTTCTACGATGTAGCCAAGCTCCTGCGCAAAGCCCCTGCCAGCGTAAACACCGTGGACGATACCTACATGGCGTGCGCGCTCATCTTTACCGTGGTGGGCGGCGGCATCTTTGTGTCGGGTTCCAACACACTGTTATGCGCCTTTATGGTTACCCTCGCTGCGATCTTTGTGGTGCTGGCGTCCGCCTCGACGCAAAGCCCGTTTGCCCAGGTCGGAGCCGACCGCGAGCTGCTGCAGGTCATGAGTTACGAGCCCGCCGTTTTGCTGATGAGTGTGGGCCTGTACCTTGCCACCGACAGCTTCGATTCCATCGCCGTGACGGGGCAGTCGGCCCCCATCATCGTGTACAGCGCGCCCATTTTCCTCGCGCTGCTCGCGGTGCTTACCATCAAACTGCGCAAGTCGCCGTTTGACCTTTCGTACTCGCATCACGCGCATCAGGAGATCGTCCAGGGCGTCGCCACCGAGATGAGCGGCGGCACGCTGGCCAAGATGACCCTTATGCACTGGTGCGAGACCGTGCTGTTTTTGATGTGGGTGGGCATGTTCTTTGTTTGGGACAACCCGGTGAGCTGGGTCGTCGCCCTGGTCGTTATGGTCATGACGTATTTTGCCGAGGTACTGATCGATAACACCTTCGCCCGTAGCACCTGGCGCAGCTGCTTTAAGCTCGGCTGGGGTGTGGCGCTGGTGTTTGGCCTGCTCAACCTTATGCCCATCCTCGTCGACGTGTTTATTTAGGAGGCGGCATCCATGGATCATAAAATGTCGCGCTCGCCGTGGGTTATTCATTACGACGGCTCGAGCTGCAACGGATGCGATATCGAGGTGCTGGCCTCGCTCACGCCGCTGTTCGATGCGGAGCGCTTTGGCGTGGTCAACACCGGCAACCCCAAACATGCGGACATCTTTTTGGTGACGGGGTCGGTCAACGCCCAGAACTTGCCCGTCGTGCGCCAGATCTACAACCAGATGCTCGAGCCCAAGTGCGTGGTGGCGTGCGGCATCTGCGCGTGCTCGGGCGGCGTGTTCCGCGATGCGTACAACGTGATCGGTGGCGTGGACCGCGCAATTCCCGTGGACGTGTACGCGCCCGGATGCGCCATTCGCCCCGAGACGGTGATCGACGCCATCGTGGAGGCGTGCGGCATCCTGGACCAGAAGGAGGCCGTGATGCGCGCCGGCGGCGACCCGCTTACCGTGGGCGGTGCCGCTACCTGGGATGGTGGTGTTGAGCTGGGCGAGGACGGATTTGTGGCCGCGGCTGAGGCCGGCGACGCGCCCGCCGCTGGCGACGCACCTGCTGGGACGCCCGCCGCGTCCGCCGCTGCAAGGGGGGCCGAGTAATGCAAAAGGCAATCTATACCACCGTCGAGCTCGATGCGCTGCTGTCGCATGTCCAGGCGCTCAAGGGTTCCGGTGCCCGCTTTGTACAGATGCACGCCGAGCGCAATGTGGACGACGGCACGTATCGCTTGGTCTATACGTTCATCAACGTTCGTGCTGCCCAGGAGCAGATCGCGCAGGACGGCAGTTATGCGATTGAGAACCTGGTAGTCGAGGGCATCGACCAGTACCAGGAGATTCCGTCCATCAGCTCGTACTACCCTGCGGTGTTCCCGTTTGAAAATGAGGCGCACGACCTGTTTGGGCTTGCCATTACCGACATGCAGATTGACTTTAAGGGCTTTTTCTACCAGGTCTCGACTGCCGAGCCCATGAGCGTTATCACGCCCGAGGTTAAGGCTGCGCGCGAGAAGGCCATGAAGGTCCGTGCCGCCGCCGAGGCCAAGGCGCGCAAGGCCGCGGCCGAGAAGGCCGCCCGCGATAAGCAGAAAAAGGAGGCGTAAGGTCCATGGCACATCGCTCCGTTATTCCGTTTGGCCCGCAGCACCCGGTGCTGCCCGAGCCGCTTCACCTGGACCTGGTGCTCGAGGACGACCGCGTTATCGAGGCTATTCCTCAGATCGGCTTTGTGCACCGCGGACTCGAGAAGCTCACCGAAAAGCGTGACATGCACCAGTTTGGCTACATCGCCGAGCGCATCTGCGGCATTTGCGCCGTGGGTCACAGCTGCGGCTATGCCAGCGCCTGCGAGCGCATGCTCGATATCGAGGTGCCCGGCCGCGTGCGGTATATTCGCACCATTTTGCACGAGCTTTCGCGCATTCACTCGCACCTGCTGTGGCTGGGCCTGCTCGCCGATGCCTTTGGCTTCGAGGCGCTGTTCTATCGGTCGTGGACCCTGCGCGAGCAGATTCTCAAGATCTTTGAGAGCACGTGTGGCGGTCGCGTGATTCTGTCGATTAACGAGATCGGCGGCCTTAAGCACGATATCGAGGACTCCGAGCTGGCGGGCATTGTCCAGACGCTCGATGCCATGCGCCCCGACTACGAGGCCCTGGTGCATACGTTTTTGGACGACAACAGCTGCGGCGAGCGCCTGCATGGCGTGGGCGTGATCAGCAAGAAGGACGCGCTGGACCTGTCGATGGTCGGTCCGTTTGGGCGCGCCTCGGGCGTGGACTACGACGTGCGCATGTTTGGCGACGGTGCCTATGCGGACCTGGCTGCGTTTGAGCCCATCGTTGCCACCGATGGCGACTGCTATGCCCGCTGCCAGGTGCGCTGTGCCGAGGTCACGCAGGCCATGGACATCATTAAGGAGCTTGTGGGCAAGATTCCGCACGACGGCATCGGCGGGCGCACCAAGCTTACGCCGGCCGATGGCGCACGCGGCGAGGTTGTGATTGAGCAACCGCGCGGCGAGGCGTACTACTATGTGCGCGGTAACGGCACCAAGAATTTGGACCGTTTCCGCGTGCGCACGCCGACGTCGCAAAACCTGGCGGGCCTGACGCATGCACTGCAGGGCGTGCTCATTGCCAACGTGCCCATGATTATCCTGACCATCGACCCCTGCATTAGTTGCACGGAAAGGTAGGCGCGGCATGAGTTTGATGACATTTGCCAAGACGGCCTTGGGCTCTATGGTCAAGCAACCGGTCACGGTGCGCTATCCGCAGGAGGAGCTGACGGTGCCCGAGCGCCTGCGCGGGCATATCGTCAACGATATGGACGTGTGCATCTGCTGCGGTATGTGCGCGCGTCGCTGCCCGGCGGGCGCGCTTGCGGTCGATCGCAAGGGTGGTACCTGGTCGATCGACCCGTACGCCTGCGTGGTGTGTGGCGAGTGCATCGAGAGCTGCCCCAAGCACTGCCTGACTATGGACACCGCCCGTACTCCGGTTGCGGCGAACAAGACTCCCACGGTAGAAACCAAGCCGGAGTAGCACTGGAATAGAGCTGGAATAGGGGCCGGTGGGGCAAAAATGCCCCGCCGGCCCCGCGCGTGAACGCGCGGCTAAGCCTCTGCGAACAAAAACTATGCCGGATTACGGGGCTGAATTGCGAATCCCCAACCATATCGAAAACCACGAAGATAAAACCGCAGGTAGACAGCTCGCTTTTTTCAAAAATAGAGGGTATGGATGAGGGCCCCGACTTTAGCTCCGTAATCTGGCATAGTTTTGAAATGCCACCATATCAGTAACAGCGCTTGATCTCCCGCGGACGAAGGAAAACGGATCATTTTGGCCTTGCGAGGGCTGCCGCGCGACCCGTCTGCCACGAAATGGGCCCATCTACTACGTTTAAGCCGCTACCCTCAACCATGCCAAAAAGCGCGAAAACGAAACCGCAGGTAGAACGCCTGCGGTTTTTCATGAAACGCGGTTGTGGTCAGGGGCATCGGGTTAAACATAGTAGATAGGCCAGTTTCGTGGCGAGCACCACCAATTGATCCCCCGGGGACGGAGGAAAACGGGTTCTTTTGCCCCGTCCATCTTGAGTCGCACCCGTTTTCCTGCGAAAACGCTCGTGTCTCAACTATGGTGAGACATTTGTCTCACGCTCAAAACCGAATCTGGAACGTGTGTCACCTGCTCAAATTGTGTCTCATTCCGTAACTTGAGGCTGATGCAAGGCCTGAGTCTGCGAGAAGGGAGACGCGATGGGTAAGTACACGAGGGGTCTCTTGGCGGTGATGCTGGCCGTAGTGCTGGTATTGCCGGCTGCGGCATTTGCCATGCTGCCCGAGGCCAACGCCAGGTCCAGCACCGGAATGGATGGACCGACAATGACCGGAAAGGTCGTCGATCCCGATACCAGCGGCCGCTGGGAAATCTGGGCGGCTGGCCATAGCGGCAATAAAGTATCGACCCAACACGTCGGCCGAATCTGGACCGACAAGACGGTCAAGGCAACCGAGAAAAACGAGGAGTCGGATTTTCTGACTACGCTTTCGGCCATGTCCTCGACGTCCAATTCAACCGTGACGGTTACTACGCCGCTCGACATCGTGATGGTGCTGGATGCCTCTGGCTCGATGGATGGTGAGATGGGCGGTGGAGATTCCACCAAGCGTATCGATGTACTGGAGAGCGCTGCCAGCAGCTTCATCGACACCATTGCCAAACAAAACGAGAGCATCGAGGGCGTGGATAGGCAGCATAAGGTTGCAATCGTTAAGTTTGCGGGCAAGAAGTCCGACAATATCGGCAACGAGACGTATCCTGACGGAAGATACACCTACAATTACACACAGGTTATGAAAGACCTGACCGATTGCTCCGGCGGCAACGTGAAAGCTCTTAAGGATAGGATTGCCCAGATTACACCCGCTGGTGCAACGCGCGCCGACAATGGCCTGCAGCTGGCAGAGGGCATCACTTCTGGTCGCGCGGACGCCAAGAAGATTGTTGTGTTCTTTACCGACGGCACGCCGACAAGCTTCAGCGAGTTCAATCCGGATGTCGCTAACGCTGCCGTAACGGCCGCCAAGAGCATGAAGGACAGCAAGGCTACCGTTTATACTATCGGCATCTTTGATGGCGCGGATCCCAAAGCCAGCGTCCAGGATTCGAAGACAAGCCAAGAGAACAAGTTCATGCAGGCCGTTTCGAGCAACTACCCCAATGCCACGAAATGGAATTCTCACGGAACGCGTGCGGAAAACTCCGACTACTACAAGTCGGCGACCAATGCCGAAGAGCTCAAGAAGGTCTTCGACGACATCTCGCAGGCCATCACATCGGAGGCGCCTTATCCGACCGAAATCCATAAGGGCTACGACGAGACCAAGTCCGGCTACATCACGTTTACCGACGAGCTGGGCGACTTTATGCAGGTTGATGGATTTACCGAAGTCGTCATCAACGGCACGCCGTTTACCAAGGCGAGCAAGACGGTCAATAAAGAAACCAATACCGACACCTACGAGTTCACCGGCAAGGCAAAAGACCTGCTCATTACCGTGCAGCGTGCCGGCGACGACAATCCCCAGAAGGGCGATATCGTAACGGTCAATATTCCTGCGTCGTTGATTCCGCTGAGTCACTTTAAGACCGTAGACGGCAAGCTTTCGGTCGACAACGTTAAGCCCATTCAGGTGAAGTATGCCTCGAGCGTGAAGAGTGTTGCGCTCGACAACCTATTTACGCCTGAGGAGGTCACGGGGCTCAAGGCTTACATCGAAAAGAATACGACCGTTGCCGACGATGGCACCAAGACCGTGAACTTCTACGCGAACAAGTGGGAGACCGGCGCGTTGGGTAATACGGTTGCGACCTTTGAGCCGGCCGACACCAACCGCTACTACTACTTCCAGAAACAGACCCCAATTTACACGGACAAGGACTGCACGCAGCCTGCAAAGAATTCGCTGGCAGATACCGGCACCTATTACTACAAGGATGAGTTTGAGGAGCAGGGCGAAAACGATGAGGCCAAGCCCGCCTCTGCCGTCATCGAGTTTATCGGCGGCGACGCTGCGAAGTTTGACGGCGCTATTGTTGCTGACGAGGACGGCAGCCTTTCGTTTAGCGTGGGAACCGCGCGCCTAGCCTTTATCGACGAGCTCCACACCACCAAGGAGAGTGTGAGCGGCAACAACACTGGTACCGCGACCGACGTTCTTAACCCCAAGTGGAACAACGTGTCCGCCAAGGCGACCGCGACGCATGTCAATTCCTACCTGGGCAACAACGGCAAGATCAGCTTTAACGTGACGCCGACAACGGTGGATACCAAGGCCAGCTTTGGCCTGACCAAGGTGCTCGAGGGCCGCAGCTGGACGGATGCGGACGAGTTTAAGTTTGAACTCTCCGCAACGTCTGAGAATGACGCCCCGATGCCCGCACACGCGACCGCGACCGTGACCAATGACGACCTGGACGACAATGGCAAGGCAGCTATCGACTTCGGCGAGATCACCTGCAACAAGCCGGGCGAGTACACCTATGAGGTCCGCGAGGTCAAGGGCGGCGCCGGTGGCATCACCTACAGCGAGAACGTTGCCACGTTCAAGGTGACCGTGGCGGTTAAGGCCACGGGTGGGCTTAAGGCTGACGTTGAAAAGATCTCGGGCAAGACCGAGTTCAAGAACACCTATAGCGCCAAGACGGAAACCCCGCTGACTCTTGAGGCAACCAAGACGCTCACGGGGCGCCCGATGGCCGATGACGAATTTAAGTTTGCGCTGAGCTATGCGGGGCACGACGAGGTGCTGCTGGATGCAACCAACAAGGGTGGCAAGGTTGAGTTCGGGCCGCTGACGTACACGACCGAGTCGCTTGCCAAGCTGGTCGAGGAGGGCAAGGCGTCGGTTGATGCTAGCTCCGACAAGCCCACGTGGACCATTCGCTACATTGCTGCCGAGCAGATCGGAAAGCTGCCTGCGGGCGTGAGCGCCACCGTGTCGGCAATTGACGCATGTGTAACCGTTGTCGACAACGGCGATGGTACCCTGACGGCGACGGCTGTCTACGGCGATGCCGGCAACGAGTTTGTGAACACCTACACTGCCGCGCCTGTCGAGGCATCGCTTGTGGGCAAGAAGAATCTGCAGGTTCCTGATGGCTTGACCCCGGCTGACATTGCCGGCAAGTTCACCTTTACCGTGACCGGTGAAGAGGGCGCACCCATGCCCGCGAACGCGAGCGTGACCAATGATGCCAAGGGCAAGGTCGACTTTGGCAAGATCACCTTTACGCTCGACGACCTTAACAAGGCTCTGGGCGAGAAGCCCGAGAAGCGCGAGCACACCTTTACCTACACCGTGACCGAGTCCGGTGAGGTCGCTGGCGTGACCAACGACGCCGAGACTTCGCGTACGGTTTCCTTCACCGTGACTGATGACGGCGAGGGTACTCTGAGGGTGTCCCGCAAGCCGGACGGCGATGCGGCATTTACGTTCACCAATACCTATAGCGTGACGCCTGTCGAGACGCGCGTCACCGACCAGATCACCGCGACCAAGGTCCTGGACGGCCGCGGCCTCAAGGCTGGCGAGTTCAGATTCGAGCTCGTCGAGGGCGAGGGCGAGGACGCCAAGGTCGTCGCCACCGGCACCAACAATGCCGAAGGCAAGATCACGATGAACGCCGTGAAGTACGACAAGCCCGGCAAGCACACCTACACACTGCGCGAGGTCAACGGCGGAACCACCAGCAAGGGCGTCACGTACAGCGCCGCCAAGTACACCGTTGAGACCACCATCACCGACAACGGCGACGGTACCCTCAAGGCCGAGCATGTCCTGAAGGACGACGTCAAGGCTGCAACTTTCGAGAACGCTTACAGCGTGACCCCGATCGACACAGAGCTCGACTTTGGCCTGAGCAAGGCCATCGACGGTCGCGACTGGACGGATGCAGACAAGTTCAGCTTTACCATCGCGGCCCCCGAGGGCACCCCACTGCCTGATCCCGCAACCGTAACCGTGAGCAAGAAGGACGCGGAGGATGGCATCGCCGCCATCAAGTTCGGCAAGATCCACTACACGGCTGCCGGAACCTACAAGTACGAGATCCGCGAGAACGCGGGCAGCGCGGCCGGTATGACGTATGACGCGCATGTCGCAACCGCCGAAGTGACCGTGACCGAGAACGGCGACGGCACCCTGACCGCCAACGTCACCAAGAAGGAAAGCGGCCGCTTCACCAACACGTACCGCTCTGAGCTCGATTACGCCGCGGCCGGCGGCCTTAAGCTCAGCAAGACCCTCTCCGGACGTCCCATGACCGAGGGTCAGTTCACCTTTACCGTGACGCCTGCCGACGAGGCTTCGGCCATCGCGCTCGGCCTGCACGAGGGCGCCAACGTGTACAAGTCCCCTGCAACGGCAGAGGCAACGGTTGGCCTGATCGACATCCTGGCTGGCCATGAGGTCAAGTTTACGCAGGCTGACGCGGGCAAGACCTTTACATACACCGTTGCCGAGAAGAACGACGGCAAGCCCGGTTACACCTACGACGAGGCCGTGCGCACCGTGACGATCGCTATCGCCGACGATGGTGCCGGCACGCTCACCGCCACGACGATCGTTTCTGGCGGACCCGAGGGCACGCATGCGACGGTCCACAAGAGCGGCGAGAACAAGGTCGAGAGCGCCGTGGTCCCGTTCGCCAACAGCTACCACGCATCGACCGATAACCCGGGCACCGCTGCTCAGGTTGTCGCAACCAAGACCCTGACCGGTCGTCCGATGGCCGACGGCGAGTTCTGCTTCGGTATTGCCTATGCAGGTGAGACGGAAGCCATCAACGGCACTACGGCGTGGAACGTTAACGGCCAGGTGAGCTTTGGCACGCTGCATTACACGACAGAGATGCTTGCCGACCTGGTAAACGCCAAACGCGCCATCCGCACCGACGCGGATGCCAAGCTTGCGTGGACTATCAACTACACGGCGTTTGAGTACACGTCCCCGCTCGCAGCAAAGGGTATTACTGCCGCGAAGTCGAGCTTTAGCTTTAAGGTCATCGTCGTCGACAACGGCGACGGCACTCTGACGGCGAAGCCTGACTACGGTGGCGTCGAGCCCGTGTTCGAGAACGTCTACGGCGCCGATGCCGTTGACGCCGCGCTCGCCGGCGCCAAGAAGCTCCAGGCTGCCGAGGGCCTGACCCCGGCCGATATCACGGGTAAGTTCACCTTTACCGTGACCGCCGATGAGGCGGGCGCCCCGATGCCCGAGCGCACGGCCGCAACCAACGACGCGGCCGGCAACGTGGACTTTGGCAAGATCCACTTTACGCTCGAGGACCTCAACCGCGCCTTGGGCGTGACGGATGATGCGACCGATAAGGCCGAGGCAGACGAAGCTGACGAAGCCGAGGCCGACGAGGCAGAGGCTGAAGAGGCCGACGTCGACGCTGATGCCAATGCCGACGAGTCCGGCGGCGAGTCCGAGCCCGCAGCCCCCATTGCCCCGCGTTCGCACACCTTTACCTACACGGTGACCGAGTCCGGTAGCGCCCCTGGCGTGACCAACGACGCCAACGCCACGCGTAAGGTTTCCTACACCGTGACTGACGACGGTGCCGGACATCTGAAGGTCGTGCGCGAGGGTGACGACGGCGCTGCCTTCACGTTCACCAACACCTACAGCGTGACGCCTACCGATTCTGTGGTGACCGATCAGGTCAAGACGGTCAAGCGCCTGACCGGACGCGACCTTGCAGCAGGCGAGTTCACGTTTGAGCTGCTCGAGGACGGCGTGGTTGTCGCGACCGGCACCAACGACGCCAATGGCACCGTCGCGCTGAGCCCGATCCGCTACGAGGCGCCTGGCGCGCACACGTACATGCTGCGCGAGGCTTGCCCCAACGCGCTCGGCCTGTACAAGGGCGTCACCTATGACGGCACGACCTACACCGTCGTGACCACCGTCTCCGACAACGGCGACGGCACGCTGACCGCGACGCACAAGCTCGAGGGAACTACTGAGTCGGCTGGCTTTACCAACAAGTATCATGCCATGCCCACGCAGGTCTCCATCGGTGCCATCAAGGTGCTCGAGGGACGCGAGCTCAAGAAGGACGAGTTTAGCTTTAAGCTCGTTGGCGAGGACATTGAGTCTACGGTCACCAACGATGCCGATGGCAAGATCAACTTCGACAAGTTCGAGTACGACGAGCCCGGTACGTACGTCTACACCATCAGCGAGGTCAAGGGCGACGAGGCCGGTATGACCTATGACAAGTCCGTCTTTACCGCGACCGTCAACGTGGCCGATGGCGGCGAGGGCAACCTCAAGGCGAATGTCGCCTTTACCAAGGGCGACAAGAGCGTCGAGGGCATCGTGTTCAACAACACGTACAAGAAGCCCGAGACGCCCGTGCCGACGCCCGATCCCGGCACGCCCAAGACCGTGACGAACATCGTCAAGGCGGTCAAGGGTTTCCTGCCCACCACGGGTGACCAGCAGACCGCCGCACTGCTCATGGCATTTGTTATCGCCATAGCCGGCGTCGGAGCCCTGGTCTGGGGTATCCGTAAACGCTAGGCACGTTGGCGGCGGGCCGGGGCGCCTAACCCCCCGGCGCCCGCGGCGGGGCGCCTCCTAAATGTCCACCCCCCCCACCCCCCCCCCGCCACGCGCC
>NZ_JBQHTZ010000019.1:0-20121 GCF_052065455.1 Collinsella sp. HCP28S3_E9 | reverse complement strand
GCCGTTCGACTTGCATGTGTTAGGCGCGCCGCCAGCGTTCATCCTGAGCCAGGATCGAACTCTCCGTCCAAATATGTTTGGGCCTCGAGCCCGTCCGGTCCTCTCAGTCATTCGCTGATCGGTTCCGTTCGATTCATATGGTTCTGTTTGATAGGAAAAGGAATTCCTCGGGGCCGCCTCTCGGCGGCCTTGCGAAAAACGAATCCAAGTCAGACCATTTCAAATGGTTCGATGTCTGCCCGGATGCGACACACCTGGTGTGTCCATCCTCGCAGTATCCGGTTCTCAAGGTGCACGCCCTCGCGGTCCATCCGGTCCGACCGGGCCGCGCGGCAAGGAGATATATTGCCAGACCGGAGGGGCCCGCGGGGCGGGAATCTGGTTGCACACAACTCCTACACATTTATACCCGCAGCTGACGCTTGCCAGTCGTTACCTACCACTCGCCGAGCATATCTTTATATTGAGCAGCCCCATGGCTAGAGCCGATATGCGCCCCGAGCCAAAGCGCAGCCGGCATCAAGCAACTCGTCGCGCTCCTCCACCGAAAAGCCCTCGGCGTACACTCGCACCACCGGCTCAGTGCCACTCGGGCGAACCAACAGCCAGGTATCATCCTCAAATGCCAAACGCAAGCCGTCCATGTGACTTACGCTCTGCGGCGCCTTGCCGCAAATCGACTTTGGATTCACACCGGGAAGCAGCGTGCGCAGCGACTCGGCATCTTCTGCCTCAAGTCGTAAATCTCGACGGCCATAACTTGTTTTTCCAAAACTCGCCTCGAGCTGATCGACCAGCACGCCCAGCGAAGCCCCCGTCTTTGCCATGAGCTCACACAGGAGTAGGCAAGCGAGAATGCCGTCACGCTCGGGCATATGCGCGGCAATGCCGATGCCACCGGCCTCCTCACCGCCCATAAGCACCCCGTCTTTTTTCATCTCGGCGGCTATATATTTGAAGCCAACCGGTTTTACGGTCACGCGGCAACCGAGTGCCTCGGCAACACGACGCACAAGCGTCGAGCACGATAGATTGACGACGACTCGCCCCTTCAAATTGCGAAACTGAACCAATTCGCCCATTACGAGCGCCATGATCTGATGCGGATGTATATATCTACCGCGCTCGTCGACCGCGCCAATACGGTCAGCGTCGCCATCGGTCACCAGGCCGGCACACGCACCGTCTTCGATAACTGCACGCTCGCAGGCATCCACCCACGGCTCTACGGGATCGGGACAGATATCCCCCCAATCCGATGCTTGCCCCGCATGAATCTCATGGACCTCAACACCCAGCTCGCGCAGCAAATCGGCAAGATAACCTTGAGCCGCTCCCCCCATGGGGTCGACCACCACGTGCAGACGAGCGGCACGAATGGCATCGGCATCGACAAACGATGCTACCGCTCGCATATAGTCGGGAATGATATCCGCCGTGCGATACTGCTCCTCGAGCCCCAGAGGTTCGGCGGCCATCGTTGCCTCGAGTTCTTCGATGACGTCCTGGTTTGCCGTGGAACCATCGCCCATGCGCAGTTTGAGACAGAGATAGCCCTGCGGATGATGTGAACCGGTCACCATGAGCGCCCCGCACGCCTCGCCATCGTATGCGGCAGCCCACGTGATGGCAGGCGTGGGTACAAAACGGGCCGCGAGCACGGCATCAAGGCCATGGGCCGCAAGCACGCCAGCCGCAAGTTCTGCAAACTCGCGCGCCCGGGGACGGGTGTCATACCCGATATATACCGTCTTGCCGGGATATGTCTTTTGCCAGAGCTCGCCGGCGGCATCAGCGATACGGGCAACATTGTCAGCGTTAAAATCCTCGCCGACGCGAGCGCGCCAGCCATCAGTTCCAAAATGAATTATCGCGCACACTCGCAGACACCTCGCAGTGTTTGGATCATGGTACGCAAGTGGTATACCCGCAACGAGCGCCCGGCAAGCCGCCGGCACACGCATTCACCGTTTAGGCAAAAGCCATCGAGGGCGCATATAGACAAAAAAACCGCCCCGGTTGGGGCGGTAATTCGAATGTGCTTTTCTTAGGACTCTATATATCGAGCGCGTCTGCCATAGCAGCCGTCGTGATCGCCGTGGTTCCGCAACAGCCACCAACCATTGCGGCGCCAGCCCGCTTCCACTCGACGCATGCGCGCGCGAAAGCTTCGGGGTCCTCGTGCCACACGGGCCCATCTTGCGTTTGGACCGGATTTCCCGCATTGGGACGTACAGTAACGGGCGTCGTGGCTATCTTGACCATTCTTGGTACCGCAGCGGTAGCCGCTGTCAGGGTGCAGCAATTGACCCCAACCGAGCTCGCACCGTGCTTCTCGGCATACAAGATGGCACCTTCGATGTTTAGGCCATCACCCAGCAGGTCGCCCTTGTCATCAATAGCAAAGCTCACCAGAACGGGCATGCCATCAGCGGCATCATGGACACCGGCGAGCACGGGCTGCAGATTGCGGATAGACGTGATCGTCTCGACCAGAATCCCGTCGACGCCGGCGTTGAGCAGGGCGGACGCCTGCTCGCGAGCATTTGCGCGAATCTCTCGATACTCGGAAGAATCCTCGACAAACCACTCAATCGCAATAGGCCCCATGGACCCCAGCAATAGCTGGGGATTTGCCTGGCGGGCATCGTCGACCGCCCCGCGATTGACCTCTGCCATAGATGGAGCGATTTCATCGCGATCGAGCGCAAAACCCGATGCCTGGAACGTATTGGTAATAAGCACCTGTGCACCAGCGGCGGCATACAGTCGGTGGATGCGAGAAACCGTCTGCGGTTCGGCGAGGTTCCAAAATGCCGGCGGAATATCGGCGGCACCGTATTCACTCAGCAGCACGCTGCCCATCGGACCCTGTGCCAGCAGCGTCTCGCTGGCAAGTCGGCGCATAAGCTCCTCGCCGCCGAAGCGATTGTAATAACTCGTATCCATATATATGTTTCGCTATTCCTCGATGCTGATTCCCTGCTTTTCGAGATAGGCGAGCCAACGGACCATTGTGTCCTCGGAAAGCGCGTGCTCCATCATGCAGGCCTCGGCATCGGCGCGCTCAAAGTCGACGCCGAGCTCCTGGACCAAAAATGTGCGAATCAGGCGATGGCGATACCAGATAGCCAAACCGACCTCGCGCCCACGGTTGGTCAGGATAACCTTGCCGTAGTGAGACTGCTCGACAAGCTCGGATGCCTTGAGAGCCGAAACCGCCTTGTTGACCGATGCCTTCGAAACGCCAAGGCGCTGTGCGATATCGACCGACCGCACGCCATTAGTCTCCCCATCCTCGCTTTCGATGCGAACCATGCACTCCAAGTAGTCTTCGTTCGCCACCGTTAGATGTAGCTCGCGCGAGCTATTTGTCGTATCCATGAACATCCGTCCCTTCTGCATTCAATGGCTGATTCTACCCCATCCAAGCGTCGCGGTATGCCGCGGCATACCGTGCTAGAGTTCTTGATGCACACGACAACCAAGATTGGAGCGGTCTCTATGGAAAACACCACCACGAACCCCGACGTACTCGAGCGTTTTTTGCGCTACGTCCAGATCAACACACAGTCCGAGGATGCCAACTGTGACCAGGTGCCGTCGAGCACCGTCCAGTTTGATCTTGCCAATGTGCTTGCCGAGGAATTGCGCGAGCTTGGTGCAACCGATGCCCATGTAACCGAAAACGCCTATGTCTGCGCTCACATTCCCGCGAGCGCCGGCTCCGAGAATAAGCCCGCCCTGGGCCTGATCGCGCACCTCGACACCACCGAGGTCGCACCGGGCGCCGGCGTAGCGCCGCACATTGTGCACTACGAGGGCGGCGACCTGGTTTGCGGCATCGTCGACGGCAAGCCCGTATCCATGAGCACCGCCAAGCTCCCCGCCCTCAACAACCTTTTGGGCGAGGACCTGGTTTGCACCGACGGCACCACGCTGCTGGGCGCCGACGATAAGGCCGGTGTCGCCGAGATTATGGCGCTCGTCGCACGCATTGCACGGGACCCCAGCCTGCCCCACCCCACGCTTGGTATTTGTTTCTGCCCGGACGAGGAAATCGGCCACGGTGCCGAGCTGTTGGATATCGAGGACTTTGGCTGTAAGTATGCCTACACAGTCGACGGCGGTCCGGTTGGCGAGCTTGAGTGGGAGTGCTTCAACGCCGCCGAGGCTACCGTTAGCTTTGAGGGCCAGTCCATTCACCCCGGCGACGCCAAGGGCCGCATGGTTAACGCGGGCAATCTGTTCTGCGACTTCAATGCCCTGCTTCCCTACGTGCAGCGTCCGGAATACACCGAGGGCTACGAGGGCTTCTATCACCTCGAGGGCGTTTCTGCCACAGTCGACCATGCCACGGCGCGCTATATCGTCCGTGATCACGATGCCGCCAAGTTCCAGCAGAAGCTCGATCTGATGGATGCTGCCGCCGCGCTGCTCAACCAGCGTCTGGGCGAGGAGCGCGTAACGGTCGAGATCAAGCACCAGTACCGTAACATGGCCGAGATTGTCCGCGACTACCCAGAGCTGATCGAAGTCGCTAAGGAATCCTTCCTTGCCTGCGATGTTGAGCCCCAGGTGCTGCCGATTCGCGGCGGCACCGACGGTGCACAGCTGTCGTTCCGCGGCCTGCCCTGTCCCAACCTTTCGACGGGCGGCTACTGCTACCACGGCGTCAACGAGTTTGTTCCGGTCAGCTCGCTCGTCAAGATGACCGACGTCTTGCAGGAGCTCGTCGCCCGCTTCGCATAAGGAACTCGAATAATCTAGGTAAGCAAAATCGCCCCGTCCTCAAAACCGAGAACGGGGCGATTTTTTGGTGCAAGGGGAGTAGTCGGCATCGCTGGTTGAATCAACGTCAGCGAGCGACGTCCAGGGCGAACAAGTTGGCATGAAAAAGGCAGGACATTGACCTTCTGGTCATGCCCTGCCTTTTGAATGACAAATTGTCGCTCTGGGCGGCGCGCAGCGTCGAGCCGTTGCACGGGCTGGCAAGCCCGCGCAACCCTAGTAGTTGGCTTCGTAACCGTTGCCGTCGCCAGTGGGCTCCTCGTAATAATATGAGCTGTAATCCGAATCGTCCGAATAGCTCGAATCGTCCGAATAGCTCGAATCGCCCGAGCTTTCCGACGAACCGGCCGTACCGTAGGCGTAATCGTCAGAAGTATGGTTGCTCAAATCACCGATTGTGGAGCTGGTTCCGTCGGATAGGCCCATGGTGTTTGGTCCCTTAGGATCCTTGCCGGCATCGACGCGCGCCATCATCTCCTTAAGCTCGTCCTCGTAGACAAAGACATAGCTCTGGCCGTCGATCATGGTGGTTTCATCTGCGTAGGAAGGCAGATTCGCCGAATAGATGCCATCGACATCCATGCCGCGCATAGCATTGACCGTAGACACGATGTCCTGAACGCTCATATCGGTCACAAGCATATCGGACAGCGAATTAACCAGGTCGAAGACCTTCGTAGCATCAAAGTTGTTGAGAATCTGGTTGGCAAGGGCACCAAGCACCTGGCGTTGGTGACGCATGCGCGTATAGTCGCCGTCGGCATAGGTATAGCGGCAACGGGCATAGGTGAGCGCGGTAGCACCGTCCATGTGCTGCTGGCCTGCCGTAATCTTAATGTCCAGATGCTCGGGGTCATCGACATCGTCGGTGGCGTTGATGTCGATACCGCCCACAGAGTCAATCAATGATTGCATACCGTCAAAGCTAACCTCGGCATAGTGGGAAATCTGCACGCCGCACAGCTCATTGACCGCTTGAACCATGGCCTCGGCACCGCCATAGGTATGGCAGGCGTTGACCTTCATGGTTTCGCCGTTATAGACAACCTTGGTATCACGTGGAATGGATATAAGCGTAGCCTGCTTTTGCGTAGGGTCGATGCGCGCCAAGATAATTGAATCGGCGCGATACGTGTCCTCGCCCGGACGACCATCGGTACCCAAAAGAAGCACGTAGAACGGATCCTTGGCCTCATCGGTATCCACCAAGATATGGCGCAGATTGTCGGTAATGACATTGGAATCGCCGAGCTTGCCCATAATTCTGGCGAACCACAGCCCGGCGGCAGTCGTAGCGCTCAACAGCACGCCAAGCACGGCGATAAGCGCAACGCGACGGATTGTCTGGCCGCGGCGGCGCTGACGAGCGCGCTCGGAGTAGCGTGCAACATTATCGCGACTGTAGATCTTGGCCTGTGCGCCGGTTGAAGGTCTTCGAGTATCCGCTAAGGGCTTCTTATTATTAAACATAGGCAACCTGCATTAGTAGATGACGGGATCGGGAACAGTGGCGTGCTCGACGTTTGCACCAAGTGCCTGCAGTTTTTCGACAAACTGCTCATAGCCACGTTTGATGTGATGAATGGCCGAGACCTCGGTAACGCCGTCGGCGATAAGGCCAGCAACGACGAGCGCGGCGCCGCCGCGCAGATCAGGCGAGGTAACCTGTGCACCCGAGAACCCCTTGACGCCATGAATCATGGCGTGATGGCTTTCGATGCGGATATCTGCGCCCATACGGACCAGCTCCGACGCGAACATGAAGCGGTTCTCGAAGATATTCTCGGTAATCACAGAGCTGCCATCAGCGAGAGCGGAAAGCACCATGATCTGCGCCTGCATGTCCGTCGGGAAGCCCGGGAACGGAAGTGTCTGAATATCGACCGGCCTGATGTGCTCGACACGACTCACGTGAACGCCATTCTCGATTCGCTCACACTCGATACCCATGAGCTCCATCTTCTTGAGCACCATGCCCAAGTGAATGGGGCAAAAGCCCGTAACGTCGACACCGCGGTCATCGGCCATCAGGGCACCGGCAACGATAAAGGTGCCGGCCTCGATGCGGTCGCCCACCACGCGATGGGTAACGGGATGCAGCTCGTCCACACCTTCGATGGTCACGACGGGCGTGCCGGCGCCAACAATCTTGGCGCCCATCTCGTTGAGCATATTGGCAAGGTCGACGATCTCGGGCTCGCGAGCCGCATTATCGATAACCGTAGTGCCTTGTGCGCGCACGGCCGCCATGATGAGGTTCTCGGTAGCGCCGACGCTGGCAAATTCAAGCGTAACCGTGGTACCGCGCAACCCCTGAGGAGCGTTGGCATTGATGTAACCGTGTGCAGTGTCGAATTCTACGCCCAGCGCCTCAAGACCCAAGATGTGCATGTCGATCTTACGGGCACCCAGATTGCAGCCACCCGGCATGGCAATCTTGGCACGATGGAAACGGCCCAGCAGGGGACCCATCACGGCCGTGGAGGCGCGCATCTTGGCGACAAGCTCGTAGGGAGCCTCCCAGGAATCAACCTGAGAAGTGTCGATCTCGAGCGTATGCTCATCGAGAACGTCAATCTTGGCGCCCATACCCTTGAGCACCTTGCCCATAACATGGACATCCGAGATATCGGGCACGTTCTGCAGCGTCGTCTTCCCCGGTGCCAGAAGCGTTGCCGCCATGAGTTTGAGTGCAGAGTTCTTTGCACCCGAAACGGGCACGGAGCCTCCGATGGTGTGGCCACCTTCAACACGGATAATATCCAAGGTCTACCCTTTCAAAAAGCATGCCCGGGATGGCTGGGCCACCCCGGGCATGATGTGTTCGCAAATGGTCGAACGCCAAATCGTTTGACTATTGGGCAAGCATGAGCTTACACCATGCGATTTCATTATAGAGGTAGGCGCGGCGTGCATCATCCTCCGACAAATTACCCAGCTTCTCTTCAAAACCTTGAATATCAGCTTTAAGCTTGTCGGCATCGACGGTCGCCAAATCGCAAGCGCGCTCGGCGAGGATAATCACGACATCGTCCGCAACCTGGGCATAGCCGCCGTCCACAGCAAACGTGTGGTCGACGGCGCCCATTTGCTTATCACAAACGCGAACGTAGCCGCGATCGATCGTGCAGATCTCGCTAGCGTGACGCGGAAGAATGCCGAACTCGCCGTCCGTGGAAGGCAGGGCGACAAATGCCGCCTCACCTTCATAGGCGCAGCTCTCCGGACACACGATGCGGATTTGCATAGCCACTACTTCTCCTCCATCTTGGCGGCGCGCTCGCGCACGTCGTCAATCGTGGACGCATAACGGAACGCCTGCTCGGGCAGGTCGTCGCACTCGCCGTCGACAATGGCGGCAAACGAGCGGACCGTGTCCTCGACACGGATGTAGACACCGGGGTTGCCGGTGAACTGCTCGGCGACGTGGAAGGACTGAGACAGGAACTGCTGGAGCTTACGGGCACGGTTGACCGTAAGGCGCTGCTCCTCGGACAGCTCGTCCATACCCAGAATGGCGATGATGTCCTGCAGGTCGGAGTACTCCTGGAGCAGCTCTTGGACTGCGACGGCCACACGATAGTGCTCCTCGCCGACAATCGAGGGATCCAGGGCGTCGGAAGAGGAAGCCAAGGGGTCGATTGCGGGATACAGACCGAGCTCGGCGATGGAACGCGAAAGAACGGTCGTGGCGTCGAGGTGTGTAAACGTCGTGGCGGGAGCCGGGTCGGTCAGGTCGTCTGCAGGGACGTAGACAGCCTGAACGGAGGTGATGGAACCCGTCTTGGTCGAGGTAATGCGCTCCTGGAGGTCGCCCATCTCGGTAGCCAGCGTGGGCTGGTAGCCAACAGCGGACGGCATACGGCCCAGAAGGGCGGAAACCTCGGAACCGGCCTGGGAGAAGCGGAAAATGTTATCGATGAACAGCAGGACGTCCTGGCCACGATCGCGGAAGTACTCAGCGGTGGTGAGGCCGGCCAGACCAATGCGCAGACGCGCTCCAGGCGGCTCGTTCATCTGACCGTAGACCAAGCAGGTCTTATCGATAACGCCAGACTCGCTCATCTCGAGGAACAGGTCGGTACCCTCACGGGTACGCTCGCCAACGCCGGTGAACACCGAGGTGCCGCCATGCTCCTGGGCGAGGTTGTTGATGAGCTCCTGAATCAGAACGGTCTTGCCGACGCCGGCACCGCCAAACAGACCCGTCTTGCCGCCACGGATGTAGGGCTCGAGCAGGTCGACGGCCTTAATGCCGGTCTCGAAGATCTCGGTCTTGGTAGTGAGCTCGTCGAAATGAGGTGCCGGGTGATGGATGGGATAAAACTCATCGATCTGGGGCATGGGCTTGCCATCGACAGGCTGGCCCATAACATTCCAAATGCGGCCGAGGGTCTCGGGGCCGACGGGCATCTTCATGGGTGCGCCGGTGTCGACCGCGACGACGCCGCGCTGCAAGCCGTCGGTCGACGTCATGGCGACGGTACGAACGACACCGCCGGGAAGCTGAGACTCAACCTCCAGGATGGTGCTGATGTGACCCATCGGCGTATCGGCCTCGACCGTGAGCGCGTTGTAGATCGAGGGGACAGCGCCATCGAACTTAACGTCGACAACTGCGCCGATGATACGGACGATACGCCCCTCACCGGCCGTCTGACGTGCCGTGGCCTCCTCGACCGCCGCTTTAACGGTGGTATCTGCCATTAGTGTTCCTCCAATGCTGCGGCTCCGCCCACGATCTCGTTGATCTCCGTGGTAATGGAAGCCTGACGCACGCGGTTATACGTACGGGTAAGAGTCGAGATGATCGACGACGCGTTCTCCGTGGCGGAGTGCATGGCCTTACGGCGCGCACCCTGCTCGGCGGCGGCCGAATCGATCAGCGCCTGGTGAATGACGGTCAGGATGTAGCTGGGGACCAGCTCAGCCAACACATGCTGGGCGCTCGGCACGAACTTGAACGAGGACGAGACGCGCTCGGGGCCCTCGTCTGCGTTCTTGCGCGGGCCATGTGCCATGGCGATCATCTCGGGGTCGAGCGGAAGCAAATGCTCGGTACGAAGAACCTGATCGACGCGGTTGCGAGCGTGATGGTACACGATCTCGACGCGGTCGAGCTGACCCTTGGAGTACTCGTCGCAGATATAGCTCGCGATCATGCGGGCATCCTCGAGGCTCGGGTCGGCCGAGGAACCCTCGAAGTGCATGACCGTGTTGGCACGGCTGCGGAAATACTCGCTCGCCTTGCGACCGCATGCGATGATCTCGCACTCGGCGCCATCATGTGCCCATTCGCGAGCGATTTTCTCGCAGGTGCGCTCAACGTTGACGTTGAAGCCGCCCGCCAGACCGCGATCGGACGTGATCGCGATGATCAGACCGCGCTTGAACTCCTCATGCGTCTTGAGCATGGGGTTGTCGCCGGCAGTCTCTGTATCGCTCGCAACGGTGTGCATGACGTCGGTGAGCGCCTTCTTGTAGGGCTCAGCCTGCGTGGCTCGATCGAGCGCGCGACGGATCTTGGCCGTAGAGACCATCTCCATCGTGCGCGTGATCTGCTTGGTGCTCGTGACCGAGGAGATTCGCTTCTTAATGTCGCGAAGGTTAGCCATAGAGCTTAGTTCTCCTCTGCGCCCTCAGCTGCGCTCGCGGTGGAGGCATGCTTGGAGGCGTACTCGTTCTTGAAATCGGTGATGGCCTGAAGCAGCTGCTCTTTGGTCTCGCCGTCGATCTTGTTGGTACGGACCTTCTGCAGCAAGCCGCCAAAGCCAGCATTCATGTACTCGAGCAGCTCGGCGCGGAACGGCAGCACCTCGGAAAGGGGCAGGTCGTCGATAAAGCCCTCGTTGCCGGCGAACAGCGTAACGATCTGCTCGGCGACGTCGAACGGCTTAAAGCGCGCCTGCTTAAGAAGCTCGGTCATGTGCGCACCGTGGGTAAGCTGCTTTTGGGTGGCTGCATCCAGGTCGGAACCGAACTGGGTAAAACCGGCGAGCTCACGGTAGGCGGCAAGGTCCAGACGGAGGTTGCCGGCGACCTGCTTCATGGCCTTGGTCTGAGCGGAGCCACCGACGCGCGACACCGAGATGCCGACGTCGACTGCCGGGCGCTGGCCCTGGAAGAAGAGCTCGGACTGCAGGTAGATCTGACCATCGGTAATGGAAATGACGTTGGTCGGAATGTAGGCCGAAACGTCGCCGTCCTGGGTCTCGATGACCGGCAGGGCCGTCATGGAGCCGTAGCCGTTCTTCTTGGACATCTTGACGGCACGCTCGAGCAGGCGAGAGTGCAGGTAGAAGATGTCGCCAGGATAGGCCTCGCGTCCGGGCGGACGATGCAGCGTCAGCGACATCTGACGGTAGGCCACAGCCTGCTTGGACAGGTCATCGTAGATGACGAGCACATGGCCGCCGGGGTTGGTCTCGCTGGCGGGCTCGCCGTTCTCGCCGTTGTACATAAAGAACTCGCCGATAGCGGCACCGGCCATAGGGGCGATGTACTGCATAGGGGCCGAGTCGGCAGCGGTAGCCGAGACGATGATGGTGTAGTCGAGTGCGCCGTGCTGGGCGAGGGTCTCACGGATGTTGGCAACCGTAGAGGCCTTCTGGCCGATAGCGACGTAGATGCAGACCATGTCCTTACCGCGCTGGTTGAGGATGGCATCGATCGCGATGGCAGTCTTGCCGGTCTTACGGTCGCCGATGATGAGCTCACGCTGGCCACGGCCGATAGGAACCATGGAGTCGATAGCGAGCAGACCAGTCTGAACCGGCTCGCAGACCGGGGTGCGGTCGATAACGCCGGGGGCCTTGAACTCGATGGGGCGACGGTGCGTGGCGACGATATCGCCCAGGCCGTCGATGGGCTGGCCCAGCGGGTTGACGACGCGACCGAGCATGGCGCGGCTCACGGGAATATCCATGACGCGACCGGTGGTACGGCACTCGTCGCCTTCCTTGATGACGTTGACGGCGCCGAACAGAACAGCACCGACCTCATCGCGGTCGAGGTTCTGGGCAAGGCCGTAGACGGTCTCGCCGCTCTCGGAGCTCTTGAACTCCAAGAGCTCGCCGGCCATGGCGTTGCGCAGTCCCGAGACGCGCGCGATGCCGTCGCCAACCTCGTCAACATGGGAAACCTCTTGCGTGTCGACGGTAGCCGCCAGGCCATCGAGCTTCGCCTGCAGGGCGCGGGCGATGCTTTCGGCATTGAGGGTATCGGACATAACTAGGCTTCACCTCCGTTATTCAAAATCGTGGAACCGAGGGCCTCACGCGCTGCGCGCAGCTGGGTCTTGACGGTAACGTCGCGACGCTGGCCGCGGGCCTCGAGAATCAGACCGCCGATGATGGACGGATCGACCTTCTCGATCAGGAACACCTTGCGCTTTAGATCGGCCTCGCATTTCTCGGTAATCGTGCGGCGCAGCTCGTCATCGAGCGGGACAGCCGTGGTGACGGTGACGCCTACGACGTCCTCGTCGGTCGCGGTTACCATCCGATAAGCCGATGCAATCTGCGGCAGAAGATCGAGCTGGCCGCGCTCGAACACGGTACTGAGGACAGCAAGCACCTCGGGGCTGGCGTTCGCGATGACCTCAAGCTCGTGAAGATCGCGGAACACACGGCCCTCGG
This sequence comes from Collinsella sp. HCP28S3_E9, assembly GCF_052065455.1. Taxonomy (NCBI): domain Bacteria; kingdom Bacillati; phylum Actinomycetota; class Coriobacteriia; order Coriobacteriales; family Coriobacteriaceae; genus Collinsella; species Collinsella sp. HCP28S3_E9. The sequence continues at coordinate 7,693 of NZ_JBQHTZ010000019.1, read as the reverse complement.
CCTTAGCGGCCTCCAGGAGGGTACGTGCATAGGTCTCGAGAACCCTGTTCTCCATGCGGCTGTTAGGCATTCAGGCTACCTGCTTCCTTGATGTAGCGCTCGATCAGACGACGCTGCTCGTCGTCGTTCTCGAGGGCCTCGCCGACAATCTTGGTCGCAACGGAGACGGAAAGATCGGCGATGGAGCCGGCAGCGGCGGCATAGATGGAGTTGCGCTCGTCCTCGGCGTTGGCGTGGGCCTTGGCAATGATGTCCTCGGCCTCCTCGTGAGCCTTGGCGATAATGCGGGCGCGCTCGGACTCGGCGTCCTGACGGGCGGCGGTCACGATGTCGGCAGCCTGACGACGGGCGTCGGTGAGGAGGGCGTCGGACTCCTTGCGGGCCTCGATGGCCTTGCGCTTGGTGGTCTCAGCCTCATCGAGGCTGTCCTTGATGCGCTTGCCGCGCTCTTCCATCGTCTGCAGAATCTGCGGCCAGGCGAACTTGGCCAAAACGATGAAGATGATGAGGAAGGCAATGAGTGCAGGGACGAATTCCGCCATCTTGGGGACGAGGATCTCGGCCTTGTTCTCAGACTCCTCGGCGAATGCCGACACCGGCATGGCGAGCATGGCGCCCGTCAGCGCAGCAGCGACTTTCGCGTGGTTGAAATGCTTCATGGCGACTACCTTCGTGCTCAATTACGAAATCAGCGTAACGACGAAGCCGATCAGGCCCAGAGCCTCGGTGAATGCAGATGCAAGAATGAAGACGGTGAAGGCACGGCCCTGGACCTCAGGCTGACGAGCCATAGCGCCCGTAGCACCGAGTGCTGCAAGACCAATTGCGAGACCGGCACCGATAACGCCGAGACCATATCCGATAACTCCCACGATTCCTCCTTTGTCGTGCGCGTGTGCGCAGGATAAATACCTATGTTGTAGAGGCGCACGCGGGTGCCGCGCCTCCGAACACCAAATAAATGCGACCGCTAGTGGGCGTCAGCCTCAGCGATCTGAATGTACACGGCCTCGAGGACCGTAAAAACGTATGCCTGAACAAAGGCAACGATCAGCTCGACGGCGTAGATTACCAAAAGAATCAAAACCCACGCCACGCTGGGCAGGGCGCCCACGGCGTTCATGGCCGTAAAGTGCTCCAGCATCGGCTGGGCAAAGAGCGTGGCCATGATGGCGAACGAGCCCATGACGATGTGGCCGGCGAACATGTTGCAGAACAGACGGACGGCGAGCGTGACCAGGCGCAGGCACAGCGAGAAGAGCTCGATGACCCACACGAAGACGTTCATGGGGAAGGCGACGCCCGCAGGGGCGAGGCTCTTGAAGTACCCAAAGAAGCCGTGCTTCTTGATACCAAAATAGATGAAGTACACAAACGACACGAGTGCGAGGGCGGCGGTACAGCCGATGGCACCGGTGCCGGGCTTCATGCCGGGGATGAGGCCGATAAAGTTGTTGATCAGGATAAAGAAGAACAGCGAGGCCAAAAACGGGAAGTGCTTCTTCCAGTTGTCGCCAACGACACCCTTGGCGATATCGTCCTGCACGTACTCGATGACCCACTCGACGCCGTTAACGAAGAAGCCCTCGGGGACAACCTTCTGCTTCTTAGTAAACGCGAAAAAGACCACGAACATGACGACAGCGGCGATAAGCAGCCAGAACGAGTACTGCGTCAGGCCCGCGTTAAGGTCACCCACGACCGGAGCCGAGGAGAACTCAGCGACGAGCTCGGCGATCGCGCTGGGTAACTTGGCAAATGCGTCCAAGATTCCACCTTCCCTGTTTGCCCGCACCAAGGTGGGGCAACGCCTTTAATCCTTCATAATCACCATGCAGGCGATCACGATCCAACAAATCAAAAACCCGGCGAGCTCGCCGCACAAAAAGGCGATGAGCGCCACGGGGGCTACCAGGTGCACAATTACGACGCCCATAAAGAGCACCGCAAACGACACCATGATACCCAACATGCCTACCGTCATGTTGGCATCGCGTCGATGCGCCAGCACCGAAGCAAGCGCAAGGTACAACGGCAAAAATGCAACAAGACCGACGACGAATCCCGTTGCGATGAACGGCACGTGGCCTGCCAGCTCAACCGGCATGTGCGTTCCCTTCTCGCGACATATAACCCACATGGAGCCATACCCCGCTCACATCGTCCTAGTATTTTAGGGCGCGTGATTGCAAAATCAATGCACTGTTACCCAACCTTAATCGCGTCTTTAGCCCCTTGGGGTGTCAAACGGACAAAAGGCCGAGCACTGAGGACGAATGGGTCGCGATGGCCGACGAGCGTACTTGACAAACGCCGCCGCACCCGCGTAAGCGCAGCACGACAGCGTTGTTGACTATTGTACGAACCGAATACGCAATGACAAGTGGGAAAACGTAAGTTAATACACAACTGTACATTTTCTTAAGACACTCTTTATACCGTACCTACGGTATAGCGCGTTTTGGGCCCTCGGTGGCTGCGACGACACTCATAAATATGCGTGCAGGCGTCACTCGTACACCCGCACGCACCAATCATGCACGAATGAGCACGTGCAGCTGCCCATGCCTGGCGACTAGAGCGTGCCGTAGATGCGGTCGCCGGCGTCGCCGAGGCCGGGAACGATGTAGGCAGCCTCGTTGAGATGGTCGTCGATGGCGCAGGTATAGATATGCACATCTGGGTCCTTCTCGGTCAGCGACTTGAGGCCCTCGGGGGCCGCGACGATGCACAGCATGCGGATGTCCTTGACACCGCGCTCGCGCAGGTAGCTGATGGCCATCTCGGCCGAACCGCCCGTGGCGAGCATGGGGTCGACAACCAGGCAGATGCGCTGGTCGATATCCTTGGGCATTTTGCAGTAATACTCATGCGGTTCGTGAGTAACCTCGTCGCGCTCCATACCGATGTGTCCCACGCGAGCGGAGGGCACCAGGTCGAGGATGCCGTCGACCATGCCAAGGCCCGCACGCAGGATGGGCACGATGGCGAGTTTCTTGCCGGCGAGCTGTTTGAACGTGGCGGTAGTGATGGGGGTCTCGACCTCGACGTCTTCCATAGGCAGGTCGCGCATGGCCTCGTAGCCGTCAAAAAGCGCGAGTTCGCGCACGAGCTGGCGGAACTGATTGGTGCCGGTGTTTTTGTCGCGCAGGATCGACAGCTTGTGCTGGACGAGCGGATGATCGACAAGCGTCACACGGGACGCATCGTAGGTAACGGTCATGGGTCTTTCCCCTTTCGTTGCGGCCACAAAATGGCCTTGCTGACAAGGCGCGCAGCAATGTTGCCGCTGCACGCCATGCATCAGTTTAGCGGTTTGTTGTATCGAGCATCCCATCGCAGCCCTACTGTGCGGTATTGAGCGAGCGCTTGACCGCATCGCGCCAGCCCGCAAGGTTTTGCTCGCGGCGCTCGGCGGACATGTGGGGAAGGAAGGTCCTAACGATCTGGGCATTTTGCTCCAGCTCTTCTAGGTCTTCCCAATAGCCGACGGCAAGGCCCGCCAAGTACGCGGCACCGATTGCCGTGGTCTCCACCGTCTCGCATTGCAGCACGGGGATATCCAGCAGGTCGGCCTGGAATTGCATGATGAACTCGTTGCGCGACGCGCCGCCATCGACAGACAGGCGTTCGATCGAAAGCCCCACGTCCTGCTCCATGGCGCGCAGCACGTCGTAGCTCTGATATGCCATGGATTCGCAGGCGGCACGTACGATGGTCGCACGGCTCGAGGCGCCGGTCAGACCGCACACGATACCGCGGGCACGCGGGTCCCACCAGGGAGCGCCCAAACCCGCAAAGGCGGGAACGAAGTAGCAGCCCTCGTTGTCGTTAATCGAAGCGGCGAGTTGTGCAGACTCGCTCACGCTCGAGATGATGCCCATGTTGTTGCGAAGCCAGTTCATGGTGGAGCCGGCGGCAAAGATGGAACCCTCGAGTGCATAGCTGATCTTGCCGTCCGCGGCGATACCGATGGTGGAGACCAGACCGTTCTTGGATTCGATGACCTCGTCGCCGGTGTTCATGAGCATAAAGCAACCAGTGCCATAGGTGTTTTTGGTCTGGCCGGGATGGAAACAGCAGTGGCCGAACAGCGACGCCTGCTGGTCGCCCGCCACACCCATGATGGGTGGCATGTTGGTCATGATGTCGCTCGCGACGCGGCCGTAGTCGCCCGAGCTCCAGCGAACCTCGGGCATCATGGAACGCGGAACGTCAAAGAGCGCCAGCAGGTCGTCGTCCCAATCGAGCGTATGGATATTAAAGAGTGCCGTGCGGCTGGCATTGGTGTAGTCGGTGGCAAAGACCTGGCTGCCGGTGAGGTTGTAGATGAGCCAGGTGTCGATGGTGCCAAACATGAGGTCGCCCGCCGCCGCGCTCTCGCGTGCGCCGTCGACGTTGTCGAGAATCCACTGCACCTTGGAGGCCGAGAAATACGGGTCGAGCGTAAGCCCCGTGCGGGAGCGCACCAGCTCTTCTGCGCCCTGCTCAACCAAATTATCGATCAGAGACGCGGTGCGACGGCACTGCCATACGATGGCGTTATAGATGGGCTGGCCGCTCACGCGGTCCCAGACCACCGTGGTCTCACGCTGATTGGAGATACCGATGGCGGCGATGCGATCGGAATGAATCCCGCTCTTAAACTGAACCTCCATCATGACCGCAATCTGGCTGGCAAGGACCGCCATGGGGTCTTGCTCCACCCAGCCGGGACGCGGGAAGCTGGTTTTGACGCTGCGGCGCGCTTGGGCGACGATGCAGCCGTACTCGTCGACGATGGTCGCAAGTACCGAGGTGGTGCCGCAGTCGAGCGCCATGATGTAGGAACCGCCAAAGTCAAACGAGGCATCTTCCATGCCCAGGCTGCCCAGATTCAACGACATCGCTTACACCTTTCTATGCATCGGGTCGGACAGGACCCGCTCAATCTCTGGCGCGGGAAGTGCGCCTTGGCGCAGGATCTGAAGCCCGCCGTGCTGGAACGACACGATGGTCGAAGCGTCGCGGCACGGCGTCTCGCCCGCGTCGACGGCCACGTCGACCCCTTCTAGAATGCGGTCTTCAACGTCGGCAAAGCTTGCCGGCGCGGGCGCGCCGTGTGTATTGGCGCTCGTACAGGCAAGTGGGCTGCCGCAGGTGCGAATGAGCGCCTGTACCACGGGCGATGCCGACGCGCGAAGAGCCACCGTGTCGTCGGCGGCACGCATAAAGGTCGGCACGCAGGGAGCCGCCTTGACCACAATAGTCAGGGCGCCCGGCCAGCATCGTCGGGCAAGTATGCGTGCCTCTTCTGGGATATCCACGCCGTAGCGGTCGAGGGCCTCGGCATCATCGACCAGCCAGGCGACCGTTTGGGTGAGCTCGCGCTGCTTGAGGGTAAAGATGCGACGGTAGCCGGTACCGAGCGCGGGCACCGCGGCGCCGTTGACGGCAGCCTGCGGATCGCGCGGCCACGGCAGAGATTCGCTTGTATCTTGGGGCACGGCGTCCGAGAAGGCGTTGACTGCCACAGCGACGCCATAGACGGTCTCGGTTGGGATCAGGGCCAGGCCGCCACGGCCGAGCACCTCGGCCGTACGCTCGACGGCGAGCCGATGCGGCTCGCGCGCTCCCTCGAATACCCGATAGACCGTCTGCATGTGTATGCCAGCCCCTTACACTCTGGTGAAAGTTTGTTTACTGAGGGGCATTCTCGCACGAAACGTTTAACCTATTTGTCCACAGCGCATGTTGGTTTGGTGAGCGGCTATAGCAGTCGGTGAAAGTGAAGGGTAATTGAGCCGTGACAAGCCTCTTTACATTTCCGGCGCAGCGCTCCCGCCGCCGCGCCGCCAATACGCTTCGTACTTTACTGACGTTGTTTGGGCTCGGTGACGATAGCTCGAACGATGCGGGGACGATCGGTGAGGTCACGGACGATGCGTACGTCCGAAAGGCCCGCCTGGCGGCAGAGCTCGGCCGCGGCGTCGAGGGCGCCCTCATAGAGCTCGCAGGCAAACAGGCCGCCGGCGCGCAGCATATAGGGCGCCGCATTGAGCAGGCGGCGGAAGATATCAAGGCCATCGGCGCCGCCCTCGAGCGCCAAATCGGGCTCAAAGTCCTTGACCTCGTGCGGCAGCGAGCGCATGACGTCAGTCGGGATATAAGGCGGGTTGGAAACGAGCACGTCGAAGGTGCCCCACTCCTCGCGGGGGATAGAGCTCACCAGGTTCGTGAGGCTGAAGGCGACCTCATCGGACGTCAGCCCGAGTGCATCGCGGTTTTTGGTGGCCAGGTCGATGGCGCGCGGCTCGATATCGGTAGCGGTGCAGGCGACATGGCCGCGACGCTCCCAAGCAAGGGAGAGCGAGATGCAGCCCGTGCCGCAACCGACCTCGAGAACACGGGCAATGCGGGGGTCGGCAGGCACAGACGCGGCTGCATCCTGCACTAGGGCCGTCTCTTGTTCGACGCCTTCGATGGCAATGCCGTATTCGTCGAGCTCGGGCTCAGCGACTTCCGCGGTCTCGGCCTCAGCTGCCTGCGCGGCGGCTTCCTCGGCCTCACGATCGGCCAGCTCCTCGGCATAAGCTCGGCTGCCCAGCACGTCTCCGCCCAACGCTGCCTCATCGGCAGCCGTGAGGTTGGCGGCACGGCGCTCGGCAGTCGCGCGTTCGTCAGCCAATGCGACTTCGGCTTTACGCGCCTGCTCGACCTCGTCGTTCCATGGCAACTCTACGCGCTGGCGGGTGGCAGCCTCGGGGCTCAGAACCTCGGCATCCAGATAATTGAGGACTTCCTCGACGAGCATCTCGGTCTCGGGACGTGGAATGAGCACGCCGGGGGCGCACGCGACGTCGATCATGCGGAACTGCGTGCTGCCGGTGATGTACTGCAGCGGCTCGCCCTTGGCGCGACGGACAACCGCCGCGTGCATGGTCTCGAGCTGCGCTGCATCGAGCGTGTCGTCCATACGCATATATAAGTCGATGCGCGCTAGGCCCGTGGCTGCGCACAACAGCCACTCGGCAGAAAGACGGGGGTGCTCTTCGCCGCGCTCGGCTAGGTACTCCTTGGTCCACTCGAGACAACGCCTGATGGTCCAGATCTCGTTTGCCATGGGTCCTCCCCTCTTAAGCGCCGGGCGGCGCGCGAATGTCGGAGCAGATTGTACGCGAGGGCGGCACGCGGCGAGAGACGATTGGAAGCGATTATCGAGAATCAGCCCAGAATTTTGCTTGGAGCCTACCTAGAGTGTTCATTCGTCGACGTCTAAATCTGTATCCGTCAAGCTTTTGGCAAGGTTGCCCCAAAACTGACCAATATCTAACCAAGAACTTGCCAAATCACTTGACGTGCGACGCACCAAAAAGGGCCCCGCGACTTCTTGGACGATTTTTCGAGCAATATTTTCAATAGCAGATGAAGGTTATTAATTAGTTTAAGCAGGTAGACAGATTAATTTCCAACAAAGCAGATTAAATAAACTCGAAAAGTAATTTACCCAACCTAGTCATTTAAGAACGTCCCCAATGACTACCTCTGAGGCGCCGCAGGTTGAGCATAAGTCCCCAATGACTACCCGCCGCAGGTAGAGGACGGACAGACACTATGACCCAATCCGAGGGCACTAAAAAGATAGGAGCCCCCGCTCGTGACCGCGGGTCGGGGCTGCGACAATGATGTTGAAGTGCCATAGGCGCAGCCGCGC
>NZ_JBQHTZ010000018.1:0-30619 GCF_052065455.1 Collinsella sp. HCP28S3_E9 | reverse complement strand
GGCGTAGCATGCGCTAGAATGACGGCATTCTAGGTGATTCTCGGCTCCTCGGGCAGCCTGCGGCTACCCTCGAAAACCGAGCTCTACACCAACATTCGGGACACTACCGAAAAACTGAATTGATAGTTTAAAAATAACTTTAGAGAGCCTTAAATCTCGGAGAAAGGATGTCGTATGAAAAACCTTCGAGAAAGATGGCACGGACTAACAGTGCTGGGAGTTGTTGCATTTGCTGCTGCCTGCATGACGGTTGCCCCGGCGCCCTCATTTGCTGATATTGCTGGCGGTGGCGGAGGCGGTGGACCGATTACGGAATGGTGTTCCGACGGTCGTCCGATTTCTTACTGGGGCTATGACGGTTGGAACGGCACTCAAAATGAACAGACGTCTGACCCTCTTACGCGGTATAGCGTTGAGTGCAATGCTGGGGGGACTACTCACAGGGATTTTCTAGTAGGCTTAAACTCAATTGATCAGAGCGCCTCGAGGACCGATTCTTCTGTAGTTACATCACGTCCCGCAGGTACATACTATTTCAACAAAGATGGTTTCATGAAGACCGGACTCGTCTGGTGCGAGGACGGCGAACTTCGCTATTTCGATCCGAAAACTGGCGCCATGGTCACGAACCAGTGGCATAACGATTACGAAGCCGTCTGGTACTATTTTGGCGCTGACGGGACCGCAGTTTCGGGCTGGCAGTCTATCGGTGGGGACAAGTACTACTTCTACCCCGAAAGCCATGATATGGCATACGGCCGAGTTCAAATTGACGGCAAGAATTACTTCCTGAACACCCCTGGCGCCAACGCCGATGGCCGCATGCAGCATGGCGGCTGGTTCTACGACTCCATCTACGGAAAGTGGTCCTATGCGACCTCCGACGGTGAGCTATTGACCGGTTGGCATAATCTCGGCGGGGCTTGGTACTATTTCAATGAATCTGGGGTCATGCTGACTGGCTGGATCAACGATTCGGGTACCTGGTACTACACTAATGCCTCCGGTGCGATGGTCACTGGCTGGCTCAACATCGGCGGTACTTGGTTCTACCTCGACGGCTCGGGCGCCATGGTCGCTAACAGCTGGCGCAGCCTCGGCGGCTCCTGGTACTGGTTCGGCGACTCCGGTGCAATGGCTACTGGCTGGTTCTTGGCAGGCGGCTCTTGGTACTATGCGAGCGGTTCGGGCGCCATGGCAACCGGCTGGCTCAGCAATGGCGGCACGTGGTATTGGCTCGGAGGTTCGGGCGCTATGGCCTCTAACTCTTGGGCTAACGTTGGTGGAGTTTGGTACTGGTTCGACGATTCCGGTGCGATGGCCACCGGCTGGCGTCAGGTCGGCGGCGCCTGGTACTACTTTAGCGGTTCCGGCGCTATGGCCCACGACGCCTGGGTCGGCGACTACTACCTCCAGTCTTCTGGCGCCATGGCTACGAATGCCTGGGTTGGCTCCTACTATGTCGGCGAGGACGGCAAGTGGATTCCGGGCTACGGTTTAGTTTGGTATAAGAGCGGTAGCGATGTTTACCATACGCATAAGTGTCGTACCGTTGGCAAGGACGCAAAGGGCTATTCGCAGATCTCTATCCAGGAGGCCCAGAAGCGCGGTGCTTTACGAGAGTGCAAGAACTGCCAACAAATTGGCTAACGCATTATTGATCTAGTTTTGATTGAGGCCCCGTTGCCCTGAGGTGACGGGGTCGCTGCGTGATTGGATACCGTGCTGCTATGAAGAAATGGTCATTCGGAGTGCTGGTTTTTTCGGGCCTCATTTCTTTTGGGCTCCTATTGGGTTCTCCCTCGATGTCATGCGCTCTTGATTTGGCAAACCATGATGAGGGCCCTTCTTCTGCCGTTGTTATTGCTTCTGTCGAATCATGTGTTGATGCTCAGCGCGAATCGGCCTTCGCCGTTGAGCAGAACTCTCAGGTGGATAATGAGGTCTCTTCTGAGGTTTCGAATCAAATTATTTGGCATCAGGGGTGGATATCGCCCGAAGAGGGGGCTGGTTTTTGGCGTTGGGGCTTGTCCGACGGAACAATTGCTGTTTCTTCTTGGAGACATATAAACGGTAGCTGGTACTGGTTCGACGACGAAGGCCGAATGGCTCAGGATGGATTGGTCCAAGTCGGGGGTGCGACTTATGGATTCTCCTCTTCTGGCGCAATGCGTGTCGGCTGGTACCTAGATTCTACGGGCTCCACTTCTGCTTGGCGTTATTTCTCCGGTTCTGGCGCCATGGTAAAAGGCTGGCTTTCAGACGGCAGCAACTGGTATTGGCTGGATGATGAGGGCAAGATGGTCCACGATACAATGCTGCAGATCGGGGAAGCCACGTATGGATTCTCCTCTTCTGGCGCAATGCTTATCGGATGGCACCTTGATGCTTCCGTCTGGCATTATTTCTCCGGCTCTGGCGCCCTGGTAAAGGGCTGGCTCTCGGATGGGGGCCGTTGGTACTGGCTTGATCCTGCGGACGGTTCTATGGCAACCGGGCTGAATGCATGCAATGGAACCCCTTATATCTTTAACGGGTCGGGGGCCATGCTCTCCTCTCAGTGGGCACTTGTTGACAATAACTGGTATTACGCTGACTCCAACGGCTTGCTGCATGGAGGCTGGTTGCTTCTAGGGAATTTTGGTATTACCTGGATCCAGGAAGCCATATTATGCTCACGGGCTTTGTGCAAGTGGGCTCGTCCACCTATTTCCTTACGAGTTCAGGTGCCATGGCAACAGGCTGGGCACTTGCTGATGGTACTTGGTATTACGCCGCATCAAGCGGAGCTATTCAACGAGGACGGTGGATAAAGTCCGGAAGCGCCTGGTATTACCTTGATGATGTATCCGGCGCAATGCGTACTGGTGAATTCGCGGTAGGAAGCACGCGCTATTTTTCTTATGATTCCGGCGCGATGGCATCTTCGTGCTGGATTAACTTGGGCGACGGTATGTCATGGGCGAATTCGTCTGGAGCACTGAGCGAGCCGTTGCCTACTTCATCTGATGGATCTCCCGTAATCGCTGATCGTGCCGACTTGTCTTCATTGCCAGGTACAATTCATATTGGAGACGCGGTTTTCTATGCGGACGCAAACGGTGTCGTTAATGTGGCATCTGGTTGGATTATGTCGAATGACGCTTCTGACGAAAATGGCAATTCTTGGCACTACGCATCTTCCAATGGTGTCCTTAAGTCTGGTTGGCAATATGTCAACGGTGCGTGGTATTGGATGGACCCTTCTACATTCAAGATGAAAACTGGATGGCTTAATGACGGCGGTACGTGGTACTGGCTCCAGCCTTCGGGCGCCATGTTTGCTAATGGGTGGCTGAAAATTGATGGCGTCGACTACTACTTCAATGCAAGCGGTGCATGGTTGAATACGTCTGGTTCTGTTTTGGGGGTCAATAGGTCCAGCCTGGTCAATTGGCTTATGAGCCACGAAAACGATGGCTATTACCGTGGAACACGCTACGACACACATCTCAGCCAGGAAACGTGCATATACCCAAAGGGCGATCCGCGTTGGGACGGTTATACGGGCATGAATTGTGGTGGATTTGTATCGCATGCGTATATGAAAGCGGGCGGTAATTTAGCTCCCATTGCCGCCGAGCAGAGCCATTCCCCTTGGAGTGGAGGTCCCGGAAGGGGCGGCTGCGTAAACGCGTATCGTTGGTACGGCTACGCTATCGATACGTGCGCGAACGTGACTTATTTCAACTCTATTGATGAGTTGTTACGAAGCGGTTTGGCTCGTAAGGGGGACATTGTGTTCTTCAATCCTTACAACCCATATGCGGACGATAGCCACATTGGCTTTTTCTGGGGCAATTCGCCGAGCGAAAATTTGTTCTGGCATAGTGATGGTTATGGAAATCGCATCTCCGGTTTGACTGCTTTGGGTCCATCGAAAGTAATCTTGATTCGCTAAACTGCAAAGAAGTAGGGGCCAAGTTGCCCCTACTTCTTTGCATCTTTTTGGCGTCTTTTTGATGACTGTGTCCAACATATTTCTAATATGTTAAACGATGGGTGCTAGATCAATTAGGCTTTACGGAGCTGAACAGGCTCACTGCCTTTTTTCGAAATAGCTCAAGAGTTAAAAAGGCCACGAAAAAGGCAAGGCTTATTAATATCAGAAGGGGCACACCAATTAAAGTGGTTCTGTCTAGCAGCCAGCTGAGTCTTCCGTTGAGCCAGATGCTGTAAAACCAATTGCTATTATCTATTGTGTAGACTGCAAAGGCCAACGGTGAAGCTTGCTTTAGTAGCTGTTGCAGTTTTTCTGAACTGACGTTAATTCTTGTTGCGAGGATGAAGAGACAAATAGAACTCGTTGCAACGTAGGGGTTGGAATAGGCGAGCCATCGAAGGGGATTCATCTGTAGCACATGAACGTCGTTCCACTGGTGATATAAAACGACAAGTGGCAGCAATAAATATACAAAGAACAGCCGTTTTGTACTCACGACCTTGTCTATAGTTTCTTTATTTCTTTTAATCGATGCACCGGCAAGCCAGAGTACGGCAAGCCACATCGTAGAATAGCCTTCATTTAACCCTGTTGATTCAAATAGAGTTGAGGCAATTAGCAACGCTGAAGATGTTAAGCCCAACTGAAATGATGTCAATGATTCGATTGCGCAATTAAGGAATGGCACCATTAGCTGCAGAAGAAGAAAGCTATTTAGATACCAATATTCTGCAGTGGAAACCGGAAATGGCGAAGCAAACAATTCGATTTTACTGATTTGTCCAAGCGCGAATCCCGTTAGTGCGGATGCTGTGGACCAAAAACATGCTGTTGCCCAAATCGAGAAAATGGAACGTCCCTTAATCGGTCTGCCGGCGGATAAATAACCTGACATTAATGCAAATACGTTTACAGCGACAATCGCATAATTCTCAATTGCCATATATGCTAAGTCTCTAATGGAATCTAGCGTCCAGTCAAGGACTCCCCCTCGTCCAAGGTTGTGTAGCAGCACAACCATAAACATTGAGGTCAGTCGAGCAATATCGATGCCGTATGCACGTTGTTTTGGCTTTGTCATATATTTGCTTTCCTTAGTTACTTCAGGTGCCCCGATAATAGTACTAGCATAAGCGTTGTCTATGAGTAAGTGTGTATAGACAACGAAGCGCGTGGATTGCTTTCACGTTATTTTGACCAAGACCATTTGGTAACCCATGGGAACATACTTGATATATGCTGTAGGCTAACAATGATTTACTCGAAAGTAGAGTTGACATGGTGAAACATATTAAAATGTTCCTACTGGCATTAACGTTGCTGATGCTAACGCCCAATTCAATGCTTCTATTCCCGTCAAATGCGGAAGCTGCACAGTTCCCAGTCGAGAATTCTTGGCGTTATGAGGATGGACAATTGGTCGATGAGGATGCTTTTTCCGAAGAAGGTGGAATAGCCTTATTGTCAATGGATATTCTTCCTGATGGGGCTGCAGCGCAGGGCATCGATGTCAGCGAGCATCAAGGACGAATTGACTGGGATGCAGTTAAAGCTTCTGGCATCGATTTCGCTATTCTGCGCGTTGGATTTGGCGCTCCGTCCTTCGGCGGTCGAGTTGACTATCAATTTAATCGAAATATTTCTGAGTGCGAGCGACTCGGAATTCCCTACGGCGTCTATATCTATTCATATGCTTTTGATAATCAGCAGGCAGCCGATGAGGCGTCCATGGTGATTGACTGCCTATCCGGGCACAATCCTAGGCTACCGGTGTATTACGATCTTGAGGATAACAAAATTATTGCAGATGGTCGTCAATCTGGAATTGCATCTAGAGCTCAGACATTCTGTAATAAGATTTCTGCCGCTGGATATAAGTCAGGCATTTATGCGAACCTAAATTGGTTTAACAATATATTGACCGACCCTGTATTTAAGAGTGGTTCTTGGGATCATTGGATTGCTCAATATAACTCGCAATGTGACTATACCGGTAATTACAGTTTTTGGCAGTATAAGAGCAACGGAAAAGTCCCTGGAATCAACGGCAACGTTGATATGAACTACGCGTATGTTGATGTCTCCCTTTATCATTGGCAACTAATTGACAGCACCTGGTATTATGCAGCCTCCAACGGCAAGGCGTATACCGGATGGTTGTTTCAGAGTGGCACGTGGTACTGGCTCGAGCCCGACGCGGGCGGTGCCATGGCTACCGGCCTTCACGAGTGCAACGGCTCCCTGTACTGGTTCAACTCCTCCGGCGCGATGGCGACCGGGTGGGTCCTCGACGGCGGGACCTGGTACTACGCGACGGGCTCCGGCGCGCTGGCGCACGGTCCCGTTTCCGTCGGCGGCGTGCCCTACTGCTTCGATGCCCGGACGGGGGCCATGCTGACGGGCTACCAGACCGATGCCCAGGGCGTCCGCCGCTACTTCGGCAGCTGCGGCCCCCTAAACGGCTGGGGCCTCGTCGACGGCTCCTGGTACTGGTTTGCGAACGGCATCGCCTCGACCGGCTGGCTTTACACCGGCGGTTCCTGGTACTGGCTCGATCCCGAGGCGGCCGGCGCCATGGTGACGGGCCTTCACGCATGCAATGGCTCTGCCTATTGGTTCGGCCCCTCCGGCGCGATGGCGACCGGATGGGTGCTCGACGGCGGGACCTGGTACTACGCGACGGGCTCCGGCGCCCTCGCCTCCGGTTGGCTCAACCTAAGCGGCACCTGGTACTGGCACGACCCTTCGACGCACGCCATGGCGACGGGCCTGCACGAATGCGGCGGCTCCATGTACTGGTTCAGCTCCTCCGGCGCGATGGCGACCGGCTGGGTCCTCGACGGCGGCACCTGGTACTACGCGACTGGCTCCGGCGCCCTCGCTTCGGGATGGGCCTACGTCGGCGGTGCGTGGTACTGGCTGGATCCATCGACACACGCGATGGTCACTGGCACTCAACAAATCAACGGGTCACAGTATTCTTTTTCGAGTAACGGCGTTTGGCTCGGCTAACAGCTCTTCTTTAATTGCTTTTTTCTAATTACATATTGCGCGAGCTAGTCCATTTGTAGACTATGTCTATGTACGATTGGTATTCTCTGGGGGCCGTGCATGGTAAGAAATAAGCTGACAATATTAACTCTATTTGTTCTGTCTGCGATATTACTCACTGGTCCAAGTGTGGCTGGTGCCGAGAATGAGGTTTCTGTAGACTCTTCCGAGCCTTCTATTTCCGAACGGCAAGCCTTCTCTTCGGCCGCCATTTCATCCGATTCCATCGAGGGGGTCGCTGCTCAAGGATCCATTAAATGGAAGCAGGGCTGGAATTCGGTTGACGGTAAGTGGTTTTACGCGGATTCGACCAATCCTGTTGCATTGCGTTCCGGCTGGCTTAACGCCGGAGGTTCCTGGTACTGGCTCGATCCCGAGGCGGGCGGGGCCATGGTGACGGGCCTTCACGCATGCAACGGCTCAGCGTACTGGTTTGACGCCTCCGGCGCGATGGCGACCGGGTGGGTGCTCGATGGCGGCACCTGGTACTACGCGACGGGCTCCGGCGCCCTCGCCTCCGGCTGGCTCAACCTAAACGGTACGTGGTACTGGCTTGACCCCTCGACGCACGCCATGGTGACGGGCCTTCACGAGTGCAACGGCTCCCTGTACTGGTTCAACTCCTCCGGCGCGATGGCGACCGGGTGGGTCCTCGACGGCGGGACCTGGTACTACGCGACGGGCTCCGGCGCGCTGGCGCACGGTCCCGTTTCCGTCGGCGGCGTGCCCTACTGCTTCGATGCCCGGACGGGGGCCATGCTGACGGGCTACCAGACCGATGCCCAGGGCGTCCGCCGCTACTTCGGCAGCTGCGGCCCCCTAAACGGCTGGGGCCTCGTCGACGGCTCCTGGTACTGGTTTGCGAACGGCATCGCCTCGACCGGCTGGCTTTACACCGGCGGTTCCTGGTACTGGCTCGATCCCGAGGCGGCCGGCGCCATGGTGACGGGCCTTCACGCATGCAATGGCTCTGCCTATTGGTTCGGCCCCTCCGGCGCGATGGCGACCGGATGGGTGCTCGACGGCGGGACCTGGTACTACGCGACGGGCTCCGGCGCCCTCGCCTCCGGCTGGCTCAACCTAAGCGGTGCATGGTACTGGCTCGACCCCTCGACGCATGCCATGACCACGGGCGTTCAAACTATCGGATCATGTGAATACATATTTAATAGTACCGGCAAGATGATGGCTAATTGCTGGTCAAACGGTGATGGGTCTTGGATGTATCATTCGTCATCCAGCGGCGCAATTGACCTTAAAGGCATCATGACCGATTCGGGAATCCAGCTGATTGACGATGACGGTAATGCCAGAACTGGTTGGATTGAGAGTCAGGGTGCTCGATATTATTGTTCTGCTAGTGGAGTAATTCTGACTGGGTGGCAGCAAATTGCTGGGTCTTGGTATTACTTTAACCCGGATGGTCGAATGGCGACCGGCTGGCTTAACGATGGCAGCAACTGGTACTGGCTGGATTCCGCTTCTGGCGCGATGAAAACGGGATGGCTTTCCCTTGGAGGCACATGGTATTACCTTGATGTCGCACGTGGGGGAGTAATGTTGAGTAACGGTTGGTATTGGATCGGCTCTACTGACTACAAGTTCAGTTCATCCGGCGCAATGGTTGGCGCTTGGGTCGATGTCCCTTGCTATTCGCAGTATCCGGAACTTCCTACTGGCTGTGAGTCGGTTGCCCTAACAAACTTGCTTAACTACTATGGTTTCGGTTTAGGTAAGACGATTATTGCGGATTATTACTTGCCCAAGGGAAGCAACGGCAACTTTGTTACCGCTTTTGATGGCAACCCGAGGCGTAGCAGCGGGGGTCTCATGGGATGTGTCGCCCCTGCGATTACTATTGCTGGAAATAATTTTCTGCGTGCTGCTGGAAGTGGCAAGCAGGCAAAAGACGTCTCTTTCTCGTCAATTTCTTCCATTAAGAACAGGCTGACCTGTGGTCAACCTGTTGAGATGTGGAATACCGAGTGGGGAAGTTGGCCAGGGGGCCGTTATGCTGCTCGTTGGTATAACGGGCATTCCTATGGTCTGTGGGGCGGTAATCATGCCGTAGTCCTTAAAGGCTATGATGACGAGCGGGGAATTGTCTTTCTTTCGGATTCGATTAACGGCAATGTTACGCGAAATGCCCAGGTGTTCTTCGGCACGTGGCAACAGATGGATAGCCAGGCCGTGGTAATTGAATAGCCATAATGCTAAAAAAGGGAGAGCTCGTCGAGCTCTCCCTTTTTTACTGCATTGTTAATCAAGCTACGCCGTCTTATTTCGTCCAAATAGTTCGTCCCAGTTACTGGCTGCCAAAACTGTTCCGCACACAATTACAACGCAGCAGATTACGGATGCCATGTCGAGAATTGTTCCAAGCAAGATCAGGCCAAAGACCACCGACCATGCCGAATAGGAGATATTCAGAGCCATCGCACGCGCTGCTCCGATTGCCGCAATGCCCTTGTAATAGAACAGATAGGATGCAGTTCCTGCGAGTCCGGCGAGTGCAATAATCAATGTGGGCATGCTCGGGATTGCGCCCAGCGTGAAATGCCATGCTCCGAAGAGGGGAAGTACAAGCACTCCATAAACAAGCGCACTTGTAGTTTCGCGGATTTGCAAAGCTGTTTCGTCATCAACGGCATCATCTTTCATTCCCCATGCGCACAGCACCGCTTCGGATCCCCATCCAATAACGGCAAGCACCGCCCCGAGTAAGCCGAGGGGGGCATTTGCAATCTCACTCGACCCGGCCGATAGATAGCCCATCGTCATTACGCCGCAAAGAGCAACGAGAAGGGAAAGAATCTGGCCTTTGCCCATTTTCTCCTTCAGCAGCACGAAGGAAAGGAATGCTCCGACTGCGGGATAGAAGGCGGAGATGATTGCCGTGTAGGCAGCTCCGATGTTATTAATTGCCAATACGTAGCCGGTCATTCCGATAGGTCCACCGAGTAGAGCGCCGGCGATGACGACCTTGCCCGAACGAGTTTTAAGCGCAGCGAGCGTGTCTTTCAGTCTGCCTCGGACTCCCATGTAGCCAAAGAGCCAGATTGCACAGAAGGCATCATGGAGAAAAGATCCCGCAATGGAGGCGCATGCAAGCGCTTCCGCCGATCCAATATAGGGCGCGAGCGCCAAGCCGATTCCAAGAATTACTGTATCAAGGCCCCAAAGAAGGCCGCTAAAGAAGCCGAATTGCATCGTTACTCACCTTTCCGATAGATCTCCAGTGCCTTTTTGAGGTATTTGGCACCGTAATTAAAGTAGATATAGAGCCATTCGCCCACGAAGTCACCTTCGGCTTCTTTCAGAAGAGACCAGAGGTACCAGCACCATCCTGCAAGGGCGATGTGCGCATAGTTATGCGCAACTTCGTTGTTTGTTGCCTTGCGCCCAAAATATGCATCAAGCGCGCGGTCGACTTCATCTTCGGAAAGCTCACAGCAGACACTGCACGTTCCAAAATCGTTCGCGTAATCGCTCATGCCAGCATATTCCCAGTCAATGAGATAGTACTTGTCGTTTTTATCGATAAGGAAATTGAGGTAAAAGAAGTCATTGTGACAAAGGCATTTTGGTGCATTGTCGGCCTGTACAAAGCGCTCTAATTCATCGATTTCGGCGGCCATTTCCCTGTAGCCTGGAATGTCGATGGGACCTTTTTCCAGAAGAAGTGATTCGTAGCGCTTTGCTTCGAGGTAGAAGTCAAATTCGGTTTCGACGTTTGCACCACTCTCGTGAAGCGAACGACACATCTGCATCATTCGATTCATTTGTGCAGCATCATGCGGATCAGGCTGCTTTGCGTTGGGTACAAACTTCGAAATTTTCCAACCACGCTTTGGGTCCTCATGGATGAACGTATCGTCAAGGCCGAGTTCCTTAGCTTTTTTAAGTGCGGCTACTTCTCCATTTCTGTTAATAAGCAGTTCGGTCCCGACTCCCGGATGGCGGTAAACGTACTCTCCATCATTGGTTCTAAAGTGGCACGACAGATTCGTAAGACCTTGTTTAAGGGGATAAACGTCGTGAATCTCTGATTTGGAGCAGCCGAGCACTTGCTCGATGTTATCGAAAATATCGGAGTCAACGTTTTCGATAAAATGCGGATCAAAGGCACGCAGCTCATCAAGAGAATCGAATTCGTTGATCTCGCCCTCAGGATACTTCTTGATAACCATATCGAGCTCCTTGATGTGCTCGATATATAGATCTTCCCAAAGCTTGTCCGTTGTTTCCGGCTTGCTATACTCCGTCTCAAGAATCTGCTTAAATGCAAGCGAGAAAGCTTTATCAAAGTAGACGTGCCCGAGCATATACCAAGCATCGAAACCGCCAATCGTAACATTGGTGATTCTGTCCATTGCTCCCGTTTGAATGCACCATTCTTTGGTGGCGCCTTCAGCATATTGAGCAGAATAAAATGCTTTCCAAACGTATGCTTCAAATGGATTGTTTAGAAGGTAATCGTCGCTTGAGCAAATGTAGGTGTTGCCAAGTCGCTCTTTTACGCACATAAGCGATGCGTGGTTATTTTTGGATGCGTATTCGTTGTTGACGACAATCGAAACGCCGAACTTGCTTTCAAGATAGAAGAAATACTCTTTTTTATAGCCGACAACGACGGTGATATTGCTGATACCTGCGTCTTGCAGCTGCCTAATCTGACGTTCGATGAGAATCTCACCACGTACCTTTAAAAGGCCTTTGGGCTTTTCATACGAAATGGGAGCAAAGCGGCTCGAAAGCCCCGCAGCCAATATCACTGCGTTTTCAACCTTATAGGGGTGAAGTGCTTCGTAACCGCTGTCGGTTAGGCTGTCCGATTCGAGAAGGCCCTCATTCGTAAGCTCTTTATTTGCTGCGTTTACCGATCCAAGTGAGAGGCCAGTGCGCTCGGCAACTTCTCGCTGGCTGGCATATGGGTTCTTTAGGTATTCGTACAGAACAGTAAAGTTACGCTTGGTCAGTTCCACTGCAGGCCTCCAATTAAGATGTTCATTGCTTAGAGAAAGAATAGAATGATTGAACGTTGTGTTCAATTTAATATATTTATCTACATAGACTGAACAGA
The DNA here is from genome assembly GCF_052065455.1 of Collinsella sp. HCP28S3_E9. Lineage (NCBI taxonomy): Bacteria > Bacillati > Actinomycetota > Coriobacteriia > Coriobacteriales > Coriobacteriaceae > Collinsella > Collinsella sp. HCP28S3_E9. Next base: position 18,503 of record NZ_JBQHTZ010000018.1, on the reverse strand, counting down.
CAGTAACGAAAATCAATCCTGGAATGTGGATTAAAATAAATAAAGGAGATATCTGGGAGGGTCGCTTATGTATCGATTCGAAAAGAAGGCCACGCTTGTTTGTGCTGCTGCGTCATTAATTACTGCTTGCTGCTTGCCCCTGAGTGCGAATGTCGCGTTTGCACAGGATTCCGTTGAGGCTCAGAGTATTGAGTCAAAAGTGGATTTTTCTTCTGTGGTTTCCGATGATTTGCAACCTGATAATTCTTCCGTCATAAAAGATGGCTGGCAACGAGACGAGTCGTCTGGAGTTTGGTATTACGGAAAAAACGGTAAACACCAAACCGGCTGGCTGCAAAGCGGGGGCTATTGGTATTGGCTTGATCCAGCCAATGATGGTGCAATGCAGACAGGTTATTTCAATGTGACCGATGATGGCGGTTTGACTGCTTCGTTTTATGCGAATGACGGTAATGCCGCAACGCCTTTTGGCGCGCTATATCAGAACTGCTGGCTACGTAACTCAGATGGAAATTGGTTTTATGCCAATGCTGGAGGCGATTTAGCTGCTGGTTGGTTTTATCAAGATGGCACATGGTATTACCTGGATCCTACCACCCATGTAATGCAGGTTGGTTTTGTCGACCTCGGGAGCGAGAAATACTATTTAGATGCCTCGGGCGCTATGAAAACCGGCTGGATTCTCGTTGACGGGAATTGGTACTGGGCTTATTCATCGGGTGCCCTTGCTTCGTCATGGCAGACGATAGGTGGGACTCGCTATTATTTTGACCCACAGACGCTCATCATGTTCAAGGGTCGTCAAAAGATCGATGGATGTACCTATATTTTTGGTGACTATGGCCTTGCAAATGGATGGTACAAGGATGGATCAGATTGGTATTACTGCTCCAACGGTATTGCGGCTACTGGCTGGAAACTCGTTAACGGCGCTTGGTATTATCTCGACCCAGTTTCCGACGGCAAAATGTTCGTTGGATATTTAGACCTTGGTAACGCAGCGTATTTTTTGAACCCCAATGGGGCCATGGCTGTTGGCTGGGCTTTTGATGGGCTAAATTGGTACTATGCTGAATCTTCTGGTGCGCTTACTTCTGGTTGGCATTCGATAGGCGGCTCTTGGTATTGGTTCGACGACGCTAATGACCGCAAAATGGTTACAGGGTTTATGTCAATTGGCATCAACCAGTACCATTTCACTGATTCGGGCGCGCTGTCATTTGGCTGGTATCTGAGTGACGGTGACTGGTATTACTCGGATCCCGTAAACGCTTCAGGTATTGTTAAGACCGGTTGGCTAACGCTTAACGGTTGCTATTACTATCTCAACCCCATTGCTGGCGGGAAAATGTCAATTGGACAATTTGCCGTAGACGGGAAATACTATTTTGCAAAGGCTTCAGGTGCCTTGGCTTGTCGTGAGTGGGTTGACATCCAGGATTCTGCTGAAGCTGAGTCTTGTAAGGTTTTTGCCGGCTCTGACTGTGTTTTAACTGGAGCCTTGCGAGCGGGAAAGCTATTTATTTCCAACGGTGATGGAGAACTGGTCCAGGCGCAGGGCTTTGTAACACTGGGCGGTTGTAAATTTTTTGCAGACCCAACTGATGGCTCCCTGTGCTCTGGATGGAAGAATATAGACGGTTCTTGGTATTTCTTTGATGAGTTTGATGGCTACGCTCGATCCGGCTGGATATATATAGGTGGTTCTTGGTTCTATCTCGAACCGTCTACCTTTGTTATGAGAACCGGCTGGATTGCTGTTGGCGGTTCCTGGTATTACTTGAACTCATCTGGATACATGCAGACCGGTTGGGTAAATCTCGGCGGCACTTGGTACTGGCTTGATTCAAGTGGAGCCATGGCAACTGGCTGGCGTATTGTGGACGGTTCTTGGCAGTACTTTATGTCCAATGGCGCTTGGGTATCTGACTATATGGATGCAAAGGCACAGGGCTATTCTAGCAATACCAATTGGTTGATACTTGTTGATACGTCGCGTTGCCTTACAAGCATTTACACGGGGTCTAGAGGGAATTGGTCTTTGAACCGTCGATACGTATGTTCCACCGGCAAAGCAAGCACGCCTACGGTGTTGGGGGAGTATCAGGTCTACGGCAAGGGTTATTCCTTTGGCCATGGGTACACTTGTTATTACTACACGCAATTCTACGGCGACTATCTATTCCATTCATCGCCTTATTACGTTAATAGCAACCGGGTGATGGATCCAACGATGGGCGTTCCGTCATCTGCTGGGTGTGTGCGTCTCGAGATCCAGAATGCAAAATGGATTTACGATAACATTCCCTATGGAACGAAGGTTGTTACGTATTAAAGGAGTGGCAATTTCTGAATATGATTCATGAGACTGGGAGGGTTCGAGGAAGCCAATTTGCCTAAAGGAAAGGGCGTCCTTAGGCGGCGTTGAAGCTGTCTATGAAATCGGGGCAAACCCAGATTCGACTCTATATTGATTTCCGTTGCGGCTTTCGTCCTTTTCCAGAACTTAGTTAATCACTGCTTTAGATTCTAGGAAAGGACGAAGTCCTTTTGCATTAGGGGGACTTTTCACACCCTCTCGATTGCGCCATTATTTTCGAAGTGATTCCCGCATAGACTAGCTTGTCCAGGACGGTGAGGTTCGCCTCGTGATGGTTGTTCACAATATGGTGCTCGAAGTTTCCGCCGATAAGGCCGTGGCCGCCTGTGAAGATGATGTTCTTGAAAAACAATGGTGACTTGCGACTGTTTTACCTTTTCGTACCAGAAAGCACTTTTTCGACCAAGGACGCCGTTTTATCTCATGAACTCTCATTTTCAACCATACGTTGACACAAACGCGACTGCTCGGCCAACTTATCGGGGTTTTTGACAAGTGAATAGAAGGCCTGCTCAACATCTTCGGAATCCATTGAGTTAATAATTTTTCCAAACTGCTCGTTTGGAAAAAGCTCTCGCGTCCCGCCCACGTCCGTAACGACTGAAGGGCACCCACACGAAGAAGCTTCTAGCAAGGTTGTAGCAAAGCCTTCCGACCGTGTAGGGAGGCACAGCAGATCGGACTGCTGAAGGAGTGAAGAAATGTCAGAAGATGAGAGCTGTCCAACCCATCTAAGCGATTCACCTTGGGCATTATTGACTTCTTTTGATAATGCACCGTCTCCCGCTAGAACAAAGACGACACCCGCTTCGACAAGCCTGCGGCTTCTCGATGCCTCAAGAATGGCTTTAATGCCTTTTCAGGAATTAGCCGTCCGACAAAACAGACCAAATAGGACCCAGCGCCTACACTAAGCTCATTACGAAAGTTTCGCCCCGACGCCATCTCCCTGAATGGTGTGTTTCGTCAAGAGGATTTGAGCAAAAAGAGCATCGGAAATTGAGCAGCCTGAGCATCGGAAGCGCGCACGCTTTTTGAGCGGCTAGCCCTCCTGCATGAGGGCATGGCGGACGCGGTAGGACTCGCCGCGGAACTGGACGAGCCTCCCGTGGTGGACGATGCGGTCGATCACGGCGGCGGCCATCTGGTCGTCCCCGAACACCGACCCCCACCTGCTGAACTCCAGGTTCGTGGTGATTACCACCGACTGCCTCTCGTATGCGTCGGCGAATACCTGGAAGAGCAGCCTCGCCCCGTCCGCGTCGAGCGGGAGAAACCCGAGCTCGTCGATGACGAGCAGGCGGGCCTTGCCGATGAGCGCGGCCTCCCGGTCGAGCCTCCCGTCGTCGCGGGCGCGCCTCAGGCGCATCACGAGCGAGGACGCCGTGAAGAAGCGCGCCTCGAGCCTCCTCTCGCACGCCAGCGCGCAGGGGGCCGACGCCATGTGCGTCTTGCCGGTGCCGACGTCGCCCATGAGCACGAGGTCCTCCCTGCGCTCGACGAAGTCGAGCGCGAGCAGCGGCTCGCGCCCCATGCCCTCCGGCCACGACACGGCCGACCGGTCGTGGCCGCCGAAGGTCTTGGGCGCCGGCGGCGCGCAGCGCCTGAGCAGCGTCGCGCGCTTCGAGGCCTCGCGGCTGGACCTCTCCGCCTCGAGGTAGCCCGCCAGGTACCCCGCCTGTTTCGGGGTGCCGAGCCTCGACCACTCCTCCAGGACGGCGGTGGTGAGCGAGCACGACCGCCCGGCCTCCACGACCCTGCGGGCCAGCTCCTCGCCAGCTGCCATCGGCGACCGCCCCCTTCAGGAACCCGTCGTAGACCGACAGGTCGGCCCCGCCGGCCCCGCCGCCGCCTCCCGCGATGCGCCTCGCCGGCACGTCGACCGTGGCGTCGTCGGGGACGCGGCCGCCCTCGACGACCCTGAGCGCCGCCTCGCATGCCGCCTCGAAGCCCGAGGACTCGCTCGCCCGGCCGATCGACCTGAGCGTGCGCCTCCTGCCGGCGGAGTCCATCCGGTCGATCCCCTCGGCGAGCCCCGGCGGCATGTCGCGCCTGATCGTCGACTCCCCGAAGGCCCTCGGCCTGGCGATGATGGCGGGCACGAGCGAGAGGGGGTTCCGGACCGCGGGGCCCTCCCCGAAGGCCCTGGGGAGGACGGCGACCCGGCGGCCGCGGTCGGCGAGGATCTCCACCGTCGTCGCGCGCATGCCGACGAGCAGGCTCCGCCCGTGCCAGGCGGGCCCGGCGACGTACTCGCGCCCGTCGGCCTCGACGTAGCCGCGCTTGTCGGCGCGGGCGGCGACCCACCTCACCGCGTCGAACTCCACGCCGGGAAGGGCGCGCATGGCGGCTAGGTCCTCCCGGTAGGCCTCCCCGTGCGGCCTGCCGTCGCGGCAGCGCGCCGCCGCGCTGACCCTCGCGCATCCCCCGGCGAGGAACGCGTTGAGCTCGGGGAGCGTGCCGAACGCCGGCACGGGGACGAGGAGGTTGCGCCGGAGGAACCCCACGGCGTTCTCGACGGAGCCCTTCTCGTTTCCCGAATAGGGGTCGCGGTACCGGCTCTCGAAGCGGTAGTGGGCCCTGAACTGCGAGAACAGCCTCGATTCCGTGACCTCGCCGCGTACCATCCTGCCCGCCTCGGTGGCGTTGTCGAGCACCATCGCAGCCGGGGCGCGGCCCCAGCGGCGGAAGATCTCGAGCAGCCCGGCGCACAGGCACTCCGACCTCTGCGACATGAGGGCGACGCACTGCCGGTCGTTCGAGTGCGGGAGCGTCGCGACCAGCAGCTTGAGGTCGAGGGTCCTCCCGCCGACCGCGGCGCGGAAGTTCCCGAAATCGACCTGGCAGGTGCCGGGCGCCCACTCGAGCTCGAGGTACCCCTCTCCGCCCGCCGCCGCCCGGGCGAGCCTGAGCTCGCGGACGAACCTCTGCACGGTGGAGTACGAGCCGCCGTAGCCGCGCTCGGCGACGAGCCTGTCGTAGATCCGCCTGGCGGTGTGGCGCTGCTTCCTCGGGGCCCCGAGGTCGGCCTCGAGAACGCCCGCGACCCATTCCTCGTTGCCCTCGAGCGCGGGCCTGCCCCTCCTCCGGGGCATCGGCGCGGCGGGCGACATGTCCTCCATGTCGGCGTACTTCGCCACGGTGTTCCGGCTCACGTGGAGCATTCGGGCGATCTCGGACCTCGAGCGCCCGGCGGCATCCATCGACCGTATATCATTCACTGTGTCCAGGGGCACGGTCATCTCCTCCATCCTTCCCGGGCGGGCTCGCCAAAGTAACCGCCCGGGGAAACCATACGGCGAGGGCCCCGCCCCCGGGCCCCGGGGCGCGGCCCTCTTGCTTAAACTGCTCAATTTTTCGTGCTCACGGTGCTCATTTCCCAGTGATCACTCGGACCACTTCTTAGTGAACATCAACACTCCAGAGTGGGTGGCTGTATGCATGGGGCGCGTGGTATTGGCTCGACCCCTCAACGAAAGCTATGGCGACGGGCCTGGTGGACGATGGCTCGAATCTCTACGTCACGGACGCGTCGGGTGCCATGCGAATCGGTTGGGCTCAATTCGATGGCGCCTGGTACCATGCCGCGGGGTCGGGTGCGCTGGATGCGGGCTGGTATTGGGATGGCTCATCGTGGTACTGGCTCGACCTCGAAACCCGCGCGATGGCGACCGGGGAATTCGAGGCGTATGGCGACCACTATTACGCCCTGGGCAATGGTGCAATTCAAATGTCTGGATGGGCGCCTTATGGCGAGGGCCTGGCGCTGCTCAAATCGAACGGTGCCGTGATTTTCGTTGCGGGTAAAAATGCTTCGGGTGCGCCCGTGGTGCAGAGCGGGGCGCAAAGCACCGTACGCGGCGATTCGTGGGAGCAGGCTCTCCCTGGATTTTTCTCTGTCGACGGTAGGATGTTTTACGCGAATCCCGATGGCGCGCTGCAAATGGGATGGACGTGCATAGGCGATTCGTATTACTTTTTTGATTCCGATTACGCAATGCAAACAGGCTGGTATTGGGACGGCTCGTCCTGGTATTACCTTGACCCAGATGGCTCGATGGCAACGGGCTGGCGCGCAATATCGGGTTCGTGGTATTGCCTCGATTCCCAAACCGGCAGCATGCGCACCGGGTGGGTGAACGATAACGGCACGTGGTATTTCACGAACTCGTCGGGCGTAATGCAAACGGGCTGGTTGAGCTGGGGCGGTGCTTGGTATTACCTTGGTTCGAGCGGCGCCATGCAAACGGGTTGGTTGTATTATGACTCTGTATGGTACTGGCTCGATGAGGCAACGGGACGCATGGCGTCTTCCGGTTGGTATGATTGCGACGGAACCCGCTCGTGGTTTAACGCTTCGGGCGTGTGGGTCGATGCGTCCGGCTCGGTCTTGGGCGTAAGCAGGCAGCGTTTGCTCGAACAGCTCATTTCCCATGAGAACGATTCCTACTACTTTGGCACGCGATATGACACATCCTTAACCCCTGCGAACTGCACGTATCCCAACGGCGAGCCAAGAAGCGATGGGTTTACCGGAATGAATTGCGGCGGCTTCGTGTCGCATGTCTATGCGAAGGCCGGCGGTGATTTGTCAAAGATCGCAAACAACCAATCAAATTCGCCATGGCTGGGAGGCCCGGGCCGCGGAAGCTTCTGCAATGCGTACCGTTGGTATGGATACGCCATCGACAGTGGAGCCACGGTATTGCAGTTCAACAGCGTTTCGGAATTGCTTGCGAGCGGCGAGGCTCGCAAGGGCGATTTGGTGTTCTTCTACCCGTTTAATCCATATTCGACAGACTGCCACATCGGGTTTTTCTGGGGGGACACTCCTTACGAGAATCGCTTCTGGCATTCTTTCGGTGGCATGGGCAACAGCATCTCTGGATTTGTGAGCGATGGCCCGTCTTGAGTAATCCTCATGCGATAAAGAAGGGTTGAAACATGAAGAAAATGCGCAGGGCGACGTGCTCTCTGGCCCTTGCGGCGACGGTGTCGCTGGCGTTGCTTCCGAGTGCGGCATGGGCGCAAGACTCTTCCGTGGCTCCCGTTGAATCGCTTGCCGTCGCAGAGCAGGCTGGCGATGAAGCGGTGCTTGCCGTTTCGGAAGTGAGTGGGGCGCAAGCTGAAGAAAAAGATTCGCAAGAGGCGCAGCCGTATTTTGACCAAGTACTGTGCGAATTGGAGAGCACTTCGGCTGAATATACCGGTGCCGCAATTGCCCAGCAGGTTACGGTGCACGATGGGGAGCGGGTGCTTGCTGAGGGCCTTGACTACGCCGTTTTGTATGAAAACAACGTCATTCCCGGTGAGGCTTCTGTGCTCATTGAGGGCTTGGGAAATTATGCCGGCTTTGAGGCACGCATGTCGTTCGATATCGTGAGAAGCGCAGACAACCGAATCGCGCTTCCTGGATCGTGGCGGCATAATGCTACCGGATGGTGGTACGCCTACGACGATGGCGGCTATCCGGCGAATTGCACGCTCGAGGTCGATGGCACCCTATACAGCTTCGATTCAGCGGGCTATATGTATACGGGCTGGTATATCGTCGATGGCGCGTGGCACTATTCCTATTCGAATGGCGTAGTGGCCTCTGGCTGGGTGTTTGTCGGAGGTTCGTGGTATTACCTCGATTCCCAAACTAGGAACATGCGCACCGGGTGGGTGAACGATAACGGCACGTTGTATTTCACGAACTCGTCTGGCGCAATGCAAACGGGCTGGATTCTCGTCGACGGGTGCTGGTACTGGGCCTATTCGTCAGGTGCACTCGCTTCGTCATGGCAGTCGATTGGTGCGGCCCGCTATTATTTTGACCCGCAGACGTTCGCCATGTCCAAGGGGCGTCGCGATATCGATGGGAATATCTACTTTTTTGGCGACTATGGCCTCGCAAATGGATGGTGCAATGATGGAGCTGACTGGTATTACTGCTCCGATGGCATTGCGTGCACTGGCTGGAAACTCGTAGACGGCGCCTGGTATTACCTCGATCCGGCCTCCGATGGGAAGATGTCCGTCGGCTATTTGGACCTCGGCGACGCGGCTTATTATCTCAAACCCGATGGGGCCATGGCTGTCGGTTGGGCTCTGTCGGAGGGCGGCTGGTACTTTGCCTCTCAATCTGGCGCGCTTGCTTCTGGTTGGTATAAGGAGGGTGCGAGCTGGTATTACCTGGATGCATTTAGTCATCTTATGAAAACAGGCCTATTTGAGGTGGGCGGCAACGATTGTTTTGCAGACCAGAGCGGTAGGCTCGTGGTCTCAAGCTGGGTTGCCGTTGAGGACGGCGAAGAGAGGTATGCCGACGATAACGGATACCTTTGCAAGGATGTGATTCGCGAGGGCGGGACCATTCTTAAGACGGCCGGGGCTGATGGCTGGCAGATCGCGTCTGGTTGGGTTGATGTCGCGAACCAGAAGTGTTACGCCGAGCCCGGATCGGGCGTCATCCACCGTGGCTGGCTGCAGGTTGACGGCGATTGGTACTGGCTTGATGCCGATTCCGGCGTGATGAAAACCGGATGGCTATTTACCGGCGGTTCTTGGTACTACCTGAACGCTGACGGAAAAATGGCGACTGGCTGGAAATGCCTGAGTGGAACATGGTATTACCTTGATCCGGATGGCAGCATGCACGTTGGTTGGCTTAAAGACTCGGGTAAGTGGTATTACTTTGCATCGTCGGGAGCAATGGTGACAGGGTGGCATACCATCGATTCCCACTACTATCAGTTTGGCGGCGATGGGGCGATGCGCGAAGCGGAGCCGCTGGCGACAACCGACATACAGCGACGGCTCGTTGCCGCCTGTAGCGTGGTTCCCACTCCTGGGCCAGGGCTTTGCTCGGAATGGGTCGCTTCGGTGTTTAAGTGTATTGGGCAAGGGCAATTGCTTCCCAATAACGACTACGATGCCGACGACATGTTCTATGCCTATTGCGACCTCGATAATCTGAGTGAGCTTCGCGTTGGCATGATTATCGCGGTTCTATCCCATACTCATACGTACGCGGGATCGATTTGGGGCCACATTTGCATTTACGTAGGCAACAATACCGTCATGGACAATATCGGCCGCATTCGCACGATGCCGCTCGATGAATGGCTCAGCTATTACACAACGACCTATTCGCCGAAGTGGGGTTGGTACAACCGCGTTTCACTTGAGTAAAAATTCGGGATTGCTCTGATTGCCATGAAACGGGAGATTGCATTTCGTTCACTGCGGGTATCGCGTCGGAAGGCACGGTGCCCGTTTTTATTTGTGCGTCTCTTATGCCTGTGTTCCGGCCGCCCCGTTTCTTCTTGTTAAAAAGTGTCACCCGGGTGAACCATAGGCCTCCGTTTAAGGTGTTAATTACTTGCGACCAATATTGAAAAATCAACGATATGTTCAATTTACAGTAAAATCATATATATACTGAACAGATTATGGTGAAATTCTATCTTGTAGTGTGGATTACAATAATTATAGAGATTATTTTGGAGGGTTGGTTATGTATCGATTCGAAAAGAAAGCCGCACTTGTTTGTGCCGCTGCATCATTAACCATTGCTTGTTGTTTGCCCTTAAGTGCGAATACGGCGTCTGCGTTGGACTTCGGCGAGTCTCAGACTATTGAGTCGAAAGCGGATTTTGCTTCTGCGGTTTCTGATGATTACCAACCTGAGATTTCTACTGTCATAAAAGATGGATGGCAGCTGGACGAATCGTCTGGGGTCTGGTATTACGGAAAAAACGGTAAACATCAAACTGGCTGGTTGCAAACTGGGGGCTATTGGTATTGGCTTGATCCCGCCAATGGTGGTGCAATGCAGACTGGCTATTTTAATGTGACCGATGCCGGTGGATCAACTACCTCGTTTTATGCGAACGAAAGCAATGCCTCAAGACCTTACGGTGCGCTATACCAGAACTGCTGGCTGCTTAACTCAGATGGAAAATGGTTTTATGCCAATGCTGAAGGCGATCTTGCTGCCGGTTGGCTTTACCAAGACGGAACATGGTATTTCCTGGATCCTGCCACCCATGTTATGCGGGTCGGTTTTGTTGACCTCGGGAGTGAAAGATACTATTTAGATGCCTCTGGCGCAATGCAAACGGGCTGGATTCTCGTCGACGGGTGCTGGTACTGGGCCTATTCGTCAGGTGCACTCGCTTCGTCATGGCAGTCGATTGGTGCGGCCCGCTATTATTTTGACCCGCAGACGTTCGCCATGTCCAAGGGGCGTCGCGATATCGATGGGAATATCTACTTTTTTGGCGACTATGGCCTCGCAAATGGATGGTGCAATGATGGAGCTGACTGGTATTACTGCTCCGATGGCATTGCGTGCACTGGCTGGAAACTCGTAGACGGCGCCTGGTATTACCTCGATCCGGCCTCCGATGGGAAGATGTCCGTCGGCTATTTGGACCTCGGCGACGCGGCTTATTATCTCAAACCCGATGGGGCCATGGCTGTCGGTTGGGCTCTGTCGGAGGGCGGCTGGTACTTTGCCTCTCAATCTGGCGCGCTTGCTTCTGGTTGGTATAAGGAGGGTGCGAGCTGGTATTACCTGGATGCATTTAGTCATCTTATGAAAACAGGCCTATTTGAGGTGGGCGGCAACGATTGTTTTGCAGACCAGAGCGGTAGGCTCGTGGTCTCAAGCTGGGTTGCCGTTGAGGACGGCGAAGAGAGGTATGCCGACGATAACGGATACCTTTGCAAGGATGTGATTCGCGAGGGCGGGACCATTCTTAAGACGGCCGGGGCTGATGGCTGGCAGATCGCGTCTGGTTGGGTTGATGTCGCGAACCAGAAGTGTTACGCCGAGCCCGGATCGGGCGTCATCCACCGTGGCTGGCTGCAGGTTGACGGCGATTGGTACTGGCTTGATGCCGATTCCGGCGTGATGAAAACCGGATGGCTATTTACCGGCGGTTCTTGGTACTACCTGAACGCTGACGGAAAAATGGCGACTGGCTGGAAATGCCTGAGTGGAACATGGTATTACCTTGATCCGGATGGCAGCATGCACGTTGGTTGGCTTAAAGACTCGGGTAAGTGGTATTGGCTAGACGGAAGCGGGGCTATGGCGACTGGCGCCAGAACTATTGATGGCGTTCGTCGAATCTTCTGGAGCGATGGCCAGTGCGACAAGGTTGGCTGGCAAAATCCTCCACAGTATCCTCAGGTGAGCTCCTGGACTGTTCAGCTGCCCAGCTATTGCACCGGCTACTTTACCTATGTGACCCCTTCTCGCATTTCTGTCGAAGCCACACGCGAGGATTGCGTAGAAGCTTTCATTCAACGTGCCTATGAATACATTGGTACTCAATATATCGAGCCCTGGTCCACTGCTCCGGGCGGCGCTGTAGATTGCTCGGGCTTTGTTCTGCAGTGCCTTTATGCCACTGGCATGGATATGGGTGTCTACAATCCCTACAACCATCGATGGGATCCGAACCAAACCTACAATTCTATGAATTGGTATCGCAGCAACATCTTTATGCCTGTGAGTACGAGTTCGATCCAACGCGGCGATGTTATTTATTACCGTGGGCATATTGCAATTGCGCTCGGCGGCGGTATGATGATTGACTCCTGGCCTCATCAGGGCGTCGGAATTCATCCCATTAGCGCTAGGGGAAATGTAATCGGCGCATCTCGTCCATTCGTGTAATTGCTTCGTTGCAGGATTTGCAACAGGAAAGGTAAAGTGCTTTATGGCATTTAGGGAATATGAAGATATAAATGAGCTCAAGCGGCTTCAACGAACTATCGAGCAGGTTCTGAAGGATTTTATCCATACATGTGACAAACTCGATCTTGATTATTATGCGTACGGCGGTACTTGTATCGGTGCCGTACGCCATCAGGGCTTTATTCCATGGGACGACGACGTGGATGTTGCTATGCCGCGCGATGATTATGAGAAGTTCCTATCTAAAGGCCTTTCGATTCTAGGAGATAAGTACAGAATCGATAACGCGCGAACTCAAGAATTCTACCCTTCGCCGTTTTCATATCTTGCCCTTGTTGGCACAGTGAATGTGCCTGATTTCTTCGAGCACTGTAAATGGACTCGTTCTATAGGTATTGATATTTTCCCATTGGATAAAGTTTCCAATAATTCAATTCGAAGGATGCATCAGCTGGTTGGAACTTGGTTTTGGGGGCGTTTAGGGTTCCTCTCGGCAACTCCAAAACCATATTTGCCTTTTGATGGGCTTAAGAAGGACGTTATCTATCTTGTATGCGGTATAGCACATAAGGGACTCAGGTTCTTTCATGTTTCACCACGATGGATTCAGAAGAATTGGGAGCGCTGTGCAATGCTGGCAAAAAATGAAGAATGTCAGCTCGTCACAGATTTTTCTGATGGGCATCCTATGAAGTGGTCAGCCACTTCCGACGAGATCTATCCTTTATTGGAATCTCCCTTTGATGACTTTACCGTCAAGATTCCTCATGATTGGGATGGCTTGCTTACGCGTCAATACGGTGCGTATATGGAGCTGCCTCCTATGGAACAAAGAAAGAATCACTACCCTGTAGCGTTAGATTTTGGATCATATTAATGCAGGTTAAAAAGGAAGAACGCAGCTTAATCTTGAGCGGTTTTTTTTGGAATACGCTTGGAAGTACCATTAACGCACTTCAGGGGGTTGTATTACTTGCGATATTAACACGCTTATCAAATGCTTATGTTGGTGGTCTTTTTTCGCTTGCCTATGCGATAGGGTTGCAGTACCGCCCACTTGGGGCTTTCGAAACGCGAGTATTTCAGGTAACCGACACTAAAGGGCAGTTTTCATTTCAAACGTATCATTCAGCCCGCTTAATTACCTGTCTTGCAATGGTCGTGGCAATACTAATTCAATGCGTGGTCTCTTCAGGCCTTTCCGGTGATACTTTGGCTTTATTTCTGATTGCTGGATTACGACTAGCTGATGCATATGAGGATGTATACCAGGGGCAACTTCAACGTTTGGGCAGACTTGATTTGGGGGCACGTTCGTACTGCATTCGTGTCTGCATTACCACAGTCGTATTCTGCGTGGTGTTTGCGGGAACCGGCAATCTGTTGCTAACGGCGATAGTTACTGGTGCAATCACGTTTGTTTCAGTGCTGCTGCTAAACATCCCTATCTCAAAATCGGTATTTAATATCGAGCTGCGCTTTTCAAAACAGCAAATTCTTAAGTTGTTATCCATTTGTTTTCCGCTGTTCATTTCTTCATTCTTATCGAGTTATTTGGTAAATGCTTCAAAGTTTGCCGTTGAACGGGCGCTTTCTATGGAAGCACTTACGATTTATTCGATTCTCGTAATGCCTTCAATGGTCATTAATTTAATTGGTGGTTTTGTTTTCCAGCCGATGTTATCAACACTCGCTGATACCTTTGCCGAGCAAGGATGGAATGGTTTTATATCATTAATAAAAAAAGGTGTTATTGGGTCAGCATTAATATCAGTTCCGATTATAGTTGTTGCTGGTTTTATAGGACTGCCTATATTGTCAGCCATTTATCTCGTCGATCTGAGTCCGTATCTCGATTCCCTGATTGTTCTGATGATTGCTGGTGCGTTTAACGTTGTCTGTACGGTTTTGTATTATGGACTTGTAACTATGAGGTGCCAAAGGGCTGTTCTGATCTCTTATGTTGTTGCCGGTCTACTTGCCCTGCTAGTTTCTGTTCCGATAGTCTCCGCATTAGGTGTTTTGGGTGCTGGAATGTCCTACCTGCTTACAATGGCCTTCCTGTGTTTATTACTTTGTTATTCTCTTTTTAGTAATAAACATAATTAATGATTATTGTGCGCTCTAGGTAGCACCCGTTTCACGTTTTCCGTATCGCCTTTCATTTCACGGATTCGCCGCCTCCGTATCACCTGTTCCGCTGTTTCCGTATCGCTTTGCCCCTTCCGTAGAATCTTCTTGCCATGCAACCGATCGACGGAAGGAGAAAAGATAACGTGTCGGAAGTTGGTGTAGGGGCCGTTTCTTGATTCGTGAGTAATCGTCTTTCTCCGTACCACCTGTAGCGGGTAGTGTCGCGAATGTTGGTGTAAGGCTCGGTTCTCGAGGGTAGCCGCAGGCTGCCCGAGGAACCGAGAGTCGCCTAGAATGCCGTCATTCTAGTGCATGTCACGCCTCCTTCCTGCCGGGAATCGGGTTGTCGGCCACGACAAGGGCGATGATCCTTGCCGCATGCTCGGCAGCCGTGCCTTCGTAGGCGTGCGCGGGAGCGTTCACCTCGGCGCCCTCCACGGCCCTGCCGATGGAATCGTCGTTGAACCAGCGTCGGGCAGCCCAGTCCTCATCCATCTCGGAGAAGACGGCGCCCATCATCCTGATGAGCGACTTCCTGCTGGGGAACACCTGCACCACGCGGCTGCGGCGCTTGAGCTCGCGGTTGGCGCGCTCCTGAACGTTGTTGGTCCGCAGCCTCACAGGGTGCTCGTACGGAAAGTCCAGGTAGGCCAGCGCGTCGGCCTCCGCCTCCTCGAGTAGCTTGGCAGCGGCTGGGCAGAAGCCCTCTATCTGGCCGATCGCAAGCTGGTACAGCTCGCGCACCAGCTCCGGGTCGCGTTCCGCGAAGACGGCCTTCAGTATGCCCAGCACGGCGGTCTTCTTCTGCCTGGTGCTGGCGTTTCCGGCGGCGCTGCGCATCGGGTGGACGATGCAGCGCTGCCACGAGGCACCTGGGAACACCTCCCTGATGGCCCGCTTGAGGCCCTCGTGCGCATCGCTGGTGACGCAGACCACGCCGGAAACGCCGCGTGCGCGCAGTGAGATCAGGAACGATCTCCACCCGTCGTACGATTCGGTGTCGATGGCGTCCAGCTCCAGCAGGCGCCTGTAGCTGCCCGACCCGGTGCCGATGGCGGTGACGAGCGCGGTGGACTGCACGCGGCCGGCATCCCTGCACTTGATGTACGTTGCGTCCAGCCAGATGTAGGGGTACGACACGTCGAACAGGTCGCGTTACTGCAGGTCGGCGACCGTTTCGTCAAGCGACGAGCATATCCTGGAGACCTGGCTGGCGCTCGTGCGGTCGATGCCCATGGACTGCGCCACGCGCTTCGCCTTCCTGGTGGAGACGCCGTTGGTCACCATCTCGGACACCGCGGCGATGACCGCCCTGTCCACGCGCGAGCAGCGCTCCACCAGGTCCTCGGGGAAGTACGTGCCGACGCGCAGCTTGGGTATCCTGAGGGTGATGGCGCCGACGCTGGTGACCAGCCTGCGCTCGTGGTAGCCGTTGCGCTGGTTGCCGGCCTCGCAGGCCTCATCGGCCTGGGCGTCCATTATCTCGTTGACCAGGGATTCGGCCATCACCCTGATGAGCTCGGACATGTTGACCATGCCGCCATCGAATCTGGGCATCAGGGAGCCATCGGCTGCCATCTCGTGTATCTTGTCCATATGCGGTTATCGCCTTTCCGTGAATCCGAACCTAAACAATTCAAATTCTAGGCGATGACCGTTTCTTCATTTTGCGAATCAAGAAACGGCCCCTACACCAACTTTCGGCACGCGATCAGCGCCAAGTTGGGGATTTGATAATGACTAATGGTCACGTTTCAATCTACGTTGGTGGAGATCGCATCATTGAAGCGTATTCCCCTAGAGTTGGAGTACGTTACGCGAGCGTGTATTCATCAACACCTATACTTGCAGTTCTTCGACCGATTGTGTAGATAAGTACGATTGCTTGGGGATTCAATGGGGACGTTCGGTAACTAGGGAGGACTGGTGCTATCTTATATTGGTCTTTTTTGGAATGAGTGGCGAAGTCGCTCAAGCATAAATAGCGATCGGGAGTGCTGTTGATTTCTTCAAGCTTGGCCAAGCATGCCTTTGTCGTGTGCGCCTACGGAGAGAACCCGTATGTTGAGAGCACTATTGAGTCTCTGGAAGCTCAAACTGTTCAGTCGAAAATTGTTTTGTCGACTTCAACGCCGTCTGAGTATCTGGAGGATATCTGCTCTCGGCATGGTATTGAAATGGTTGTCAATCCCAATCGCTGCGGTGCTGGTTGTGATTGGAATTATGGCTATGATCACGCGGGAGCCGAGTGGGTTACCATGGCGCATCAAGACGATGTATATGATTCCCGTTTCACCGAGCGTGTTCTTGCGACTGTTGATTCTTATGATTCGGATTCGATTCAGCTCCTGTATACGGACTATTATGAACTTCGAAATGGTGAAGCCGTGGCAACTAACTTGTTGCTAAAGGTGAAGCGGGTTTTGAATTATATTCTTCGCTTCCCCCTTTTCAATGGCAGTAAGTTTGTGAAGCGGAGGGTTCTATCTCTCGGCTGTCCGATTTGTTGCCCGGCGGTCACCCTTAATTGCGCCGTTCTTGGACCGTCAGTTTTTGATTCAAAGTATGTCAATAGCTGCGATTACAAGACTTGGGTTAACCTTGCTAGCATTTGCGGTCGCTTTGTATATATTCCGGAAATGCTGATGGGACATCGGATTTACGAAGGTTCCGCTACCACTAAGAATCTTGGGGAGAACATTCGCAAACGTGAGGACCAAGAGATCCTCTCAACTCTGTGGCCGAAGCCTATTGCTGCTTTGATGAATCACTTTTATGCATATAGTGAAAAGAGCAATGCTCTTTAGGGACTGGGGTAGACAATGAAGACAATCGTGGTGACCGGCGCCAATGGGTATATTGGAAGGCATGTTGTTGATGCCTTCGTGGAAAAGGGGGCACGTGTCGTTGCTCTTGATTTGAATGAGGGGCCTGAAAAGGCTGGTGTTGCTTGGGTGACGGGCAATATCCTAGATCCTAACTTCGATTCTTCTGTCCTTGAGGCGTACGAGCCGGATGCATGCCTTCACCTTGCATGGCGGAACGGCTTCAATCATAACGCCGAAACGCACATGCTCGATCTTTCCAGCCACTATCGTTTCCTCTGTAAAATGGTTGAGTTTGGCATAAAGCAGATTGCTGTAATGGGAACCATGCATGAGGTTGGATATTGGGAAGGCCCCATAAGCGAAGATACGCCCTGTAATCCCATGAGCTTTTACGGAATTGCCAAGGATTCGCTCCGTCGCGCTTTTTTTGCTCGAGTGAAAAGCGAAAACATTACGGCGCAGTGGCTGCGTGCTTATTATATTTATGGCGACGATATCGCTTCCCAGTCTATTTTTGGAAAGATTCTGCGTGCTGACGCTGCAGGTCAAGAAACCTTCCCGTTTACCTCTGGCAAAAACAAATATGATTTCATTAAGGTTGACGAGCTCGCTCAGCAGATAAGTTCTTGTTTGCTTCAGGACTCGGTTCGCGGCGTCATCAATTGCTGCACAGGCTCCCCACTTTCGCTTGGGGAGGCTGTCGAGGGCTTTATTGAGGAGAATGGCCTTAGCATCAAGCTCGGTTACGGTGAGTATCCGGACCGTCCCTATGATTCTCCTGGTGTATGGGGGGATGCGAGCAAGATCAACCAGATCATGGGGGCGTAACGTTATTTGTGGGCGCTATTGCTTCGGCGGGGCCGGGCATTCGTGCTCGACCCCGCTATTTCTTACTTATTTCTGGCGTAGATACGTATCAACGATCGCTCTAGTTTCATTGAACAACGAGGTAGGGGTATATGTTACTGAACGCGAGGATTCATATGAACTGGCGACGAATCGTTGGAGAAGTCCAGCAATGGGTGTGTGGAGTGCGGCGAACTCCCGGAGTGCGAACAGTGCGCACGCAGTTCGCACTCCGGGAACTGAAGGGTAATCGCGCTTGATGCCGTTGTAAAAGCTCCTGTGGTCTGCATACATTCTCTTTCGCGACTCTTTGGAGCCGTTGGTCGATATTCCATCTCCCCATTTGTACCAAATGAGTGGTTTGGGAAGGAAGCTCATTTCGGCCTCAAAAAGTCCTAAAACGCCTATGAAGTCCTCGCAATATAGGACTCCATATTCATCCGATAGCTTGGTAAGGAGTCTTTTAAAAACCTCCTTTTCGTAGAACTGCGCTGAGCCCGGAATCCAATCGGGTAGTGTCCCGAATGTTGGTGTAGAGCTCGGTTTTCGAGGGTAGCCGCAGGCTGCCCGAGGAGCCGAGAATCACCTAGAATGCCGTCATTCTAGCGCATGCTACGCCGCC
>NZ_JBQHTZ010000017.1:0-35640 GCF_052065455.1 Collinsella sp. HCP28S3_E9 | reverse complement strand
GCCAGCCCCAGCTCCCGGGTCGCCCGGTGAAGGCGAGGAAGAAGGGCGTGAAGGGAGCGAAGAGCGTTGCTGCCTAGGCTAGCCCCTTGTCACACAAACTACCGAAGCCTCTTGTTTTTTCCGATATGGATGGAACACTGTTGACGAGTGACAAGCAGATGAGCGACGCCACCTGGACGATGCTCGACGAGCTCGCACGTCGCGGCATTGAGTTTGTACCGTGCACGGGGCGTCCGCTGTCGGGCGTCTTTGAGGCCATCCTCGCCCATCCTGCCGTGCACTACGCAGTCTGCGCCAATGGCGCTAGCGTCTGGCAGCTCGACGAGGATGTGCCCACCGATGCCTCACGCGCCACGCGCATATTGAGCCGACCGCTCGACCGCGCCATCGCCCACCGCGTCCATAGCATTGCCGCCGGCCACGATGTGACCTTCGATATCTTCGCGGACGGGCGGTGCTTCCTCCCCCGCTCGCTCTACACGCGCCTGGACGAATTCTGCGGCGGAGATCCTCACATCGCGGCTTCGCTCAAGCGCACGCGAACGCCGATCGACATGGATATCGACAGCAAAATCGACGAGGTCGAGGTGCTCGAACGCATCGCCATGTACTGGCACGACTCAGCCGACCGCGATGCTATCGTGGCGGCGCTCGACACACTCGAAGGCATTGAGGTCACGCGTTCGTACGCCATGAATATCGAGGTCATGGGCGGGGGCGCCACCAAGGGAACGGCATTGGCTTGGCTATGTGGGCATCTGGGCGAGCCTCTCGCCGACGCCTGGGCGTTCGGCGACAACATCAACGACATACCCATGCTGCAGGCGGCGGGCCACGGCATGGCCATGATCAACGCCGAGCCCGAGGACCGCAAGGCCGCCGACGCCATCACCGAACACGACAACGACCACGACGGCGTCGCCCACACCATCATGGCCGCCCTCGCCTAGCAGCAGCAACCCGGCAGGGTAGCTAATTTGGGACGGGGCTTTTTTAGCTACCCTGGTCACAGTAGTCGTTGGGGGCACTCTTCGCGGGGCGCTGCAAGGACTGTCCCCATCTGCCGAATTAGGCGAGACTCTCCAGCACGCGACGGAGCTCCTGCTGGACGGCGTGGTCGCGGTTGCACCCCACCACGCGATCGGCGACTGCCTTGAGCGCGGGGCGCGCGTTTTCCATCGCGCAGCCCGTGCCGACAAAGCGAATGATCTCGTAGTCGTTCATCGAGTCGCCAAAAGCCATGACCTCGTCGCGTTCGACGCCATAGTGCTCCATGAGCTGTGCGATGCCCGAGGCCTTCGACACACCGGGCTGCATGGCATCGATCCACGCGTTGCCCGAAGGCGCAAAGGTAAAGAACTGGCCGAGCTCGCGCTGCAGTACGTAAGCGCTGTCCATAACGGCACCATCATCGCAAAAGATACTCGCCTTGATGATATTTACGCTGGGATCGGGCAGCTCCCAAATGCGCTCGGCATTGGGAAGGTCCTTATCCACCTCGCGCACGAACTTACTCTCGTCATCGAGCAAGAAGGACTTGGTTCGGTCAAAGAGCGCAAGATGCAGATTGGGAAACGTCGCGACGGCCTGGGCTAGCTTTCGAATCGCCAGGTGCGAATACACCTCACGGCCTACCATTTTGCCGTCGGCGTAGACCTGGGCACCGTTAGCTGCGACAAAGTCCATTTTGTCGCGAACGGGCGCAAAGAACTCGCACAGGCGATCGTAGCGGCGGCCTGACGATGCGGCAAAATGCACGCCATGCTCGCGTAGCGCCAAAATCAGTTCGTAGGTCTCGGGAGGCACCTGGCCGTTTTCGTCAAGCAACGTGCCGTCCATATCGGATGCAATCAGCTTAAACATAGAAAAGCTCCCTTCGGGCTTGCTGGAATCGAACGTGTATCCGATTCCAACGTACCCAAAGGGAGCTCAAATAAGACCCCGCAGTCATAAACGTTACATAGACCTGGCAAATAGCTCACGCGCGCCAGAGAGCCCACGGTCGCGGCGTCAGGCGACACGCCAAAGAGTGTCCCCAGCGACTAGTCGTTTAAGAACGTCCCCGATGACTAGTCGGCGTAGGTGAAGGTCGTGACGTCGAACATGCCCTCGGGGCGGATGCGGAGCGTCGGGATGACCGGCAGGGGCAGGAAGATGATGCCCATGATGGGGTCGAGCGGCGGCTCAATACCCATGGCGCGCGCCTTGACCATAAAGTCGTCGTGCTGCGCCGCGACATCCTCGGCCGTGCCCTCGCTCATCAGGCCACCGAGCGCCAGCGGAATGCGCGCCACGACCTCGCCGTTGCGCACCAGCACGTGACCGCCCTGGCCCACGGCCTCAACAGCAGCCATCATATCGGCGGCGTTGTCGCCCACCACGCACACGTTGTGCGAGTCGTGGCCGATCGTGGAGGCAATGGCACCACCGGTGATGGTGAAACCGCGCACCCAGCCGCGACCGATATGCTTGCCGACCAGGCCCAGGCCAGCGGGACCGTCGCCGTCGACGCCCTCGGCCTGCAGCGACACGCCGCGGCCATGGCGCTCAATCAGCATAATGCGGCGCAGGCCCTCGGCGCTCTCGGGGCGAGCCATACCCGTGATTGCCTTACCCGGCACCACGTCAATCACAGCCTCGCCCGGCTTAAAGGCATAGTCGAAAACGTCGAGCGAAAGCTTCGGCAGCTTAACAGAGGCGCGCAGCTCATCGGCAAGGGCCGCAACCTCGGCCATCTCGGGTGCGATCTCGCCCACAAAGGTGCCATCCTGCGCCACCAGAGCACCGGCGGCATATACGCGATGCGGGGCCGTGGCAAACGTCAGATCGTTGAGCACCAGCAGGTCGGCACGCTTGCCCGGAGCGATGGCGCCGCGGAGCTCATGCGGGTCACGACAGCCGTGGTCCAGGCCAAAGGCCTCGGCCGTGGAAAGGGACGCCATGGAGATGGCGACCACCGGGTCGATGCCGGCCTCGATGGCCACGCGGCAGGCGTTGTCGATCATGCCGGTCGAAAGCGCGTCGGAGGGAGCGCGGTCGTCGGTCGCAAAGCAGCAGCGGCGAGCACGGGCGGGGTTTTCCAGCAGCATAGGCGACAGGTTGGCAAGATCATGGCTGCAGGTACCCTCGCGCAGCATGACATACATGCCGCGGGATAGCTTGTCGAGCGCTTCCTCGGGAATCGTCGACTCGTGGTCGGCGATAATACCCGCCGCGGCATAGGCGTTGAGATCCTTGCCGGCAACAAGCGGAGCATGACCGTCAACCTGCTTGGACGGCGTCTGGTTGGCAGCATCGATGCGAGCGCAGGTCTCGGGGTCGGCCATAAAGACACCCGGCAGGTTCATCATTTCGCCCAGACCAAAGACGTCGCCCGGATGCTCGGCAAAAAACGCCTGCATATCGGCAGCAGTGATGACGGCACCGGCCTGCTCGTCGGGCAGTGCGGGCACGCACGAAGGCATCATGTACTTGATGGAGATGGGTGCGCGACAACCGTCCTCGATCATAAAGCGCAGGCCGTCTAGGCCGGAAACGTTAGCGATCTCGTGGCTGTCGGCAATAGCGGTGGTGGTGCCACGCGTCGCCGCCATGCGCGCATACTCGGCAGGGCGGATGTTCGAAGACTCGATATGCAAGTGTCCGTCAATAAAACCGGGTGCGAGATAGCGACCCTGACAGTCGATGACCTCAGCTGCCTCGTACGTACCAGCAGCGTCATCTCGACCATCGTAGAGAACACCGACGATCACGCCGTCCTTGACGGCGACGCTACCGGGCGCCACGCGCTGACCGTACACATCGACGATTTGCGCGTTGGCAAACAGCGTGTCGACGGGCACGCGGCCCTCGGCGGCATCGATCACAGACCTCATGACCTCAACGGACATACATACTCCTTTAACCGTAGAAAAAAGCTGCGGAGCGGACAGACCTTCACCGCAGCAAGCCAATAGCCATTGTATGCCCAAACGATGGGCCAGCAATACGCCCCTCTGCTTAACGGCACACACCACTTGGCGCAATGGGGACAGGCTGCTTTGTACCAAAAAGGAACGTCCCTAAGTGCCAACCAGGACAACGCCGTAGGTGGAGGACGGACAGCGAGCGGACTCCAGAGCGAACAAATTGGCATGAAAAGAGGGCGGCATAGACCTTCTGGTCATGCCGTCCTCTTTGAATGACAAGTTGTCGCTCTGGTGCCCGCGCAGCGTCGACCGGTCCGCCGTTCGTTAGAACGGCGGAACTGAGGGCAGCGTCGAGCTGTTACGCGGTTTGGTAAAACCGCGTAACTAAATAAGCTTAAAGCCCTTGCGCTTGCCCACGGAGAGGGTGTCGCCCAGCTTGAGGGCACTGGGGTCGATGTTGTAGCTCTTGGGAGCCACGGCCTTGCCGTTGATCTTGACACCGCCGCCGTCAATGTCGCGGCGGGCCTGACCGGCGCTGGCCGAAAGACCCAGGTCCTTGAGCAGGCCGGCAAGGTAAATCTGGCCCTCGTCGTTTACGGTCAGCTCAATATGCTTCTCGGGGAAGTCGGCGAGCTGGCCTTCCTTGAACACGCGATCGAACTCGGCCTGGGCCTCGTCGCCGGCACCGGCGCCGTGGTAGGTGTCGCACAGGTCGCGGCCCAGAGCGCGCTTGAGCTCATAGGGATCGGCAGAGCCATCGGCCAGGGCAGCGTCGATCTTGTCGACCTCGGCCGGGGTGAGCGAGCTCGCCAGGCGGTAGTACTTGCCGATCATCTCGTCGGGGATGGACATGGTCTTGCCGAACATATCCTTGGGCGCGTCGGTCAGACCGATGTAGTTGCCATAGGACTTGGACATCTTACGGACGCCATCGGTGCCCTCGAGCAGCGGCATGGTGAGCGCGATCTGCGGCTCCATACCCATCTTCTCCATGAGCTCACGGCCGGCGAGCAGGTTGAAAAGCTGGTCGGTGCCGCCCATCTCCACGTCAGCCTTGATCATGACCGAATCGTATGCCTGCATCACGGGATACAGGAACTCGTGCAGGGCGATCGGCGTCTGGGACTGATAGCGCTTGGTAAAGTCATCGCGCTCAAGAATGCGGGCGACGGTGAACTTGGAGCACACCTGCAGCAGACCGGCCAGGTCCATCGACAAGATCCAGTCGCCGTTGTGCACAATGGTGGTCTTCTCGGGGTCCAAGATCTTCATGGCCTGGCTCACGTAGGTCTCGGCGTTGGCCTCGATCTGCTCCTGAGAAAGCTGCGGGCGGGTGGAGTTCTTGCCCGAGGGGTCGCCGATCAGCGCGGTACCGTTGCCGATGATCAGGGTGACGTTGTGGCCCAGGTCCTGGAACTGGCGCATCTTGCGCAGGGGCACGGCGTGGCCCAGGTGCAGGTCGGGGCTGGTGGGATCGACGCCGAGCTTGATGTTGAGGGGCTCACCCTTCTCAAGCTTCTTACGAAGGTCGGCCTCGGGGACGATCTTCGCGGCGCCCGAGGTGATGATACGCATTTGCTCGTCAACAGACAGCATTGGGTATCCTCCTTTTGCTATAGCACCCTCGCCGAAAACGGCGGTGCTGGAAGTCCATAAACTCTCATATGATAACAAACTGACGCGACGCGGCACCTACGACAGGAAAATCCTCGTCCTGCCGCATGCGTCGATGGCAACTGGCAAACGTGTACCGTCACGCTCAACCAGATAGCGCGTCTGCCGGCGACGCAAGCAGTCGCGGCAACAGGCCTTTCCCGTCGCATCGGTGGCACAGACGCCCTCGGCGGTCAGCAGGCAGTGCTCGCACACCATGAGCTCGGGACGATCGGTATCGACGGGGCCCAGGACGCCAGGACAGGCGGCAAGCTCGGCAACGCGTTTCGCATCGTGAGCGACAAGTTCGGCAGGCAAAAACACGCGCTGCGCCCCAAGCCCTCGCAACCAGGCGAGCGTTGCCCGGTTCGCACAGAACACCGGCGCCGCCACGTCAAAGGCGACGCGCAGTTCGCGAGCTATCGCCACTTGTCCCAGATTACGACAGACGATGCGGCCGGCGCGCTGCATGAGCGACCGAGTGCGCTCGATATCGCCCACACGGCAGACCTCGTCGAGCACAACAGTCGCATCGGACAGGTCGAGCTCTTCGTTCGGGTCCTGGTCCATCAGCTGCCAGGCAAAGACCAAGCGAGCGGCGACAGACTCTGCAGGTTCTTCCGGCTGCGCGCCACCATCCATCAGAACGCCCGCAAACGGCAGCGTCTCGACAGCGCGTTTCGCAAGCACGGCCGCATCGGCCTCGGCCCGCATGCGCTCCAGTGCCGCCGCCGTTTGCTCAAGCACGCCAGCGCTGCGAATCAGATACACTTCGCAGCCCGCGTCGACCTTGCGCTTGCAATGGACAACGATGCGCTCCCCCACCGCGGCATCCACCGGGCAGGGAACTTGCGGCCAGCGTTTAGGTACATCGGGCCGAGCGTCGGCGCCCGGGTAAAACCTGATCTCGAGCGTATCGCCCGCCGCCACGGCGGCATCGAGCTCGACGGTCACTTCCTCGTGTCCCACGGCAACCAAACGGCCCACACGCACGCCCTGGTTGATCGCGCGTTCAAAACTCATAAGCTCCGCGCCCGAGCGGCCTCGCAGATACGCGTCGGTAAACCCGCGGTTAAACGACCTTCCCAGCTCACGTTCGAGCGCCCGCACGGCATCGGGATCCCACGCGCCATCACGCAGCATATCGAGCGCCCGGCGCCACGCCCGCACCACGTTGTAGACGTAGTCGGGGTTCTTCATACGTCCCTCGATCTTGAGCGACGCCACCCCGGCAGCAACAAGCTCGGGTAAATGAGCAATGCCCAGATAGTCACGCGGGCAGAGCAGACGATCGCCTTCGACGGCAACGACGCTCTCCCCAGCCTCATCCTCCAAATCGTATGCCAGGCGGCACGGCTGCGTGCAGTCGCCACGCATCGCCGACCGTCCGCGCCGCAGGGCCGAAAACTCGCACGCGCCCGAATAGCCAATGCATATGGCGCCATGGCAGAACACCTCGATGGGCACACCGGTAGCGCAGAGCGTCGCAATCTCTGCCACGGTCAGCTCGCGCGCCGTCGTCACGCGCTCGACCCCCAGCTCGTCAGCCGCCAAACGCACGGACCCCTTGCTATGGACGCCCGCTTGGGTGGACAGATGAATCTCGACCCCCGGAATTGCCGCATGCAGCGCGCGGGCTAGGCCCGCATCTGCCACGATCAATGCATCGGCGCCCAGCGCATGCGCATGTGCCCCCAGTGCCACGGCTTCGGACAGCTCGTCGTCGAACACAAATACGTTGAGCGTCACGTACACGCGCGCACCATGGGCGTGCGCCACGGCACACCCGCGCGCAAATTCGTCATCACTAAACCCGTGCGCACTCACGCGGGCGTTAAATCCGCTCAATCCGGCATAAATGGCATCGGCACCTGCCGCGATCGCGGCGAGCATCTGATTGAGCCCGCCAGCCGGAGCCAACAGCTCGGGCAGTGCCAGCCCCGATGTTGGCGTCCCATTCCCGCATTGTCTGCTAGGCTCCGTCGCCCAAATCGCCATCGGCAAACTCCTTACCAAGGTATGCAATCGCTCTGTTAATTGCCGTCAACCAGCATACACGAGGCTTCGCGCGGCTCGATTGGTTTATCGTGTAATAACTTATGTCCATCCTGCCCGACGCACACCCGCCGCCTGGCACGACATACTTGGAGGTCAACATATGGGTCCTCGCCAACGACAGGGACACGGTCGCTCTAAGACGCACGTCCTGCCCGTCATCCTGCTTTCGCTTTTGGGCTTTTTGCTCATCGCGGGCGTAGCATTTGGCATCGGCATGATCGGCAACGTCAACCGCTGGCTGTCCGACCTGCCCGACTACACCGACGCCAACGCCTATCTGGTCAGCGAGCCCACCGAGATTGTTGACTGCAACGGCAACAAGATCGCCAGCTTCTATACCCAAAACCGCAAGTCCATCACCAAGGACCAGGTCTCCCCGTACGTCCTGCAGGGCACGATCGACGTCGAGGACGAGCGTTTCTACGAGCACGGCGGCATCGACCTCTTGGGCATCGCGCGTGCCTCGGTGGCAACCCTTGCCGGCGGCCACGAAGGAGCCTCGACCATCACCCAGCAGCTGGTGCGCAACACCATCCTGCAGGAGGAGCAGTTCGACTCGACCATCGAGCGTAAGGTGCGCGAGGCCTATATCGCCATCAAGATGGAGGACATGTACTCCAAAGACGAGATCCTCATGATGTACCTCAACACCATTTACTATGGCCACGGCGCCTATGGCATCGAGGCCGCCGCCGAGACCTACCTCTCCAAGAGTGCTTCCGACCTCACCCTGAGCGAGGCCGCGCTGCTCATCGGTCTGCCCAACTCGCCTTCACAGTACGACCCCACGGTCAATCCCGACCTGGCGCTTTCCCGCCGCAATAAGGTGCTCGACAACATGCTGCGCCTGGGCCACATCACGCAGGAAGAGCACGATGCCGCGCAGGCTGAGCCCATCACCCTCAACGTGACCGAGATCTCGGGCAGCGGCGTCGACGTATACTCACAGCCCTACTTTGTCTCCTACGTCAAGCAGCTGCTCGAGCAGGAGTTCTCCACCGACGTACTCTTTAAGGGTGGCCTGACTGTTAAGACCACCATCGACCCCACCATGCAGCAGGTGGCCGAGGAGGCTGTGCGCTCACAGCTCGACACGCTTTCGCTCGATGGCCTGGACATGGGCATGGTTGTCGTTGACCCCAAGACCGGCTACATCAAGTGCATGGTGGGCGGCTACGACTACAACGCCGACGAGAATCACGTGAACCACGCTACGGCAAAGCGCCCCGTGGGCTCCACGTTTAAGGCCTTTACGCTGGCAACTGCCATCCAAAACGGCATGAACCCCAACGTCATTCTCAACTGCAACTCGCCACTCAAGGCCAAGGGCACCACGACCGAGGTGCAAAACTATGGCAAACAGAGCTATGGCAACATCACGCTTAAGCAGGCAACGGCATACTCATCCAACACCGGCTATATTCAGGTGGCCGAAGCCATCGGCAATGACAAGATCATGTCGCTCGTCAAAAAGCTCGGCATCGATCCCGCCAAGGACAATATCGAGGACGTTCCCGTCATGACGCTCGGCACCGGGTCCATCTCACCGCTCGAGATGGCATCGGCCTACGCCGCTTTTGCCAACGGCGGCTATTATCGCCAGCCGATCGCCATCACCGAGATCGACTCGCGTACCGGCTCGGTTCTGTACCAGCACACCGACAATCCCACGCGGGTGCTCACCGAAGGTGAGGCTGCCGCGGTTACCGACGTTCTATCCGGCGTCATGCAGGGCAGCGGCACGGGTGCCGCCGGCGCGCTGAGCGTCAACCAGCCCTATGCCGGCAAGACGGGCACCACTGACAACACCACCAACCTGTGGTTCTGCGGCTACACGCCGCAACTGGCATGCGCCCTGTGGACCGGTTATTCCGCAGGCGAGATTCCCATCCAAAAGTACGGTTCGGACCTGCTGGGCGACAGCACCAACCTGCCCGTCTTTAAGAAGTTCATGAACACCGTTCTTGCGGGCGCCGAGCGCGAGGAGTTCCCGACCGGAACGGCTCCCACGTACAAGAACAATAACGTCTGGAAGTTCTACGGCACAAACAACAAGAAGAAGGAAGAGGACGAGGATAAGGACGAAGACGAGGAAGAAGAGACGGAGACCACCGGCGGGAGCGGCAACGAGGGCGGCAACACCGGCGGCGAAGGCGATGGCGGCAGTACCACCCCTACTCCCGACCCCAGCCCCAGCCCCGATCCCAGCCCCAGCCCCGACCCTGGCCCGACCCCCGATCCCAGCCCTAGCCCGACCCCCGATCCCTCCACAGGTCAGTAGATAGCAAAGCGCCCGAGCAGCTCAAATGCTCGGGCGCTTTTTGCTGGGACATACATGGCATATCGCGCGCAATCGAGATGCCACGATAGCACCGTCACAAATAGGGCGTCGGCTCAAAACCGACGCCCCTGTATTTCTGCCGTCTTAGCTGGCGTTGTATACGCGCGTAAAGCTATTTACGCGCGGCGCTGAGCTTGTTAATCAGCGCTTCGAGGCGTTCGCCATCCTCGGCAGTCTGAGCGATAACCAAAATCGTGTCATTGCCGGCAAGCGATCCGAGCACATCGGGCAGCTCGGCCGCATCGACAGCCGCGGCAATGCCCGAGGCGGTGCCGGGCTGAGCCTTAATCATAACCAGGTTGTCGGTGCGCAACACACCGGTAACAAGCTCGGAGACCATGCGCTGCAGGTGCAGGTCCTCAGCCAGAACATAGATGCCCTCGGGCAGTTTGCGCAGCCCCATATCGGCGATGTCACGCGAAACCGTCGCCTGCGTGCAATCAAAGCCCATGGCGCGGAGTTCGTCCACCAGCACGCGCTGCGTACGCACGTCTTTATTGCGCACGATATCTCTGATGGCATCCTGGCGCCCGTTGCGTTTTTTAGCCATATAAAACCTCACTCCATAGATGGCGAAGACAATCTATCAGTGATTGAATAGTTTAGCGCTATTTGAGGCTATTTGTGAATAAGAACGCATTTCGAAACAATTCTATGCAAATTATTTGCGAATATGACGCAGCTAGGCTATCCTTGCGCCCGTTCTGTTCAAAAAAGCAGCCAGATGCGCATACATAACGCAGCGCATAGGCTTAACGTTGGCAATCGGCCCAAACAAAAGTCCAAGGCCTCGGCGCTCTCCCTTAAGGGCCACCGCCATCTGGCGGGTCCGCACGTCATTGAGCATATCACGCAATCGTGCCGTGCGCTCAATTGAAGACACCCCATGGGGGCTCAGGCACAAATTCTCGATACAAGCAACCAAGCGGCCATAGTAAAACCGTTGGCAGGCCAGCTTTAGATGGTTATCGTCATCTATTGCGTCAAATGGCACGCAAAGCTCTTCAAGCGCCTTGGCGTCATCGGAAAGTCGCGAGAACATGGTGGGGTCGAATGAATCCGCAACCGATGGCGCGGCCGTATGGAAACAAGCTTCGGCGCACCCAAATACGCGTTCCGCATGCGAAAGGGCAGGCGCCAAAAAGGCGATCGCACGATACGACTCGGCATGCTGCAGACACAACTCAAACAGGGAGCGTTCATACATCACGCCGGAATGTTGACAAACCAGACCGCTCTCGACCAGCTTGGCCAGGCCTAAAGCCCGGTCTCCATCGTCGGCAAGGGCAATGGATTGCGCGTCCAACATACGAGAATGGCGTTCCCGATGCGTATCGTAGCGATCGAGCGACACCGAGGGAAATACGATATCTGCCGAGGTCTCACAAGCGACATCGAGCATTGCCAAAAACGCGTGCGGCGCAAACCACTCGTCGGCGCTCATTGCGATAATGTGGGCCCCGCGCGAAGCGGCAAAACCCTCGCGAAGGCAAGCTCCGCTCGACGGATCGTCAACGTCTATCAAATCGATGTGAATATCTCTGCCCGCGGCAACATCGAGCGAATGACGAACGCCCGGCGCAGCGTTGCGACATGCAACGACAATCTGCATATCGTAGAGGTCTTGGTTTTGGACGCTTTCGAGTGCACGCATCGCGTAGCTGGGCGAACCCTCCACAACAAGGATCACCGAAAGTCGCGGAAGCGAGCCACGTCGAAGCAAGTTATCCATCCTCTCGACAGCAATAATCAACTGCCGTTCATGGTACACCCCGGCAATAAACGCAATGAGTCGCCCGATGCGCTGCACGCCAAGAACAGATGTTGCACACGGCTCGCCCACACGAGCAGCATACTTAGATGGCTCTCGCTTCTCCCCTATTCGAGCGCGACGAGCTCGGTGGGGTCATAATCTACGCCCATAAAGGTAAGGCCGCACGCCGGCGCCGTGGGACCCGCAGCAGTACGATCGCAAGCGTCAATCACCTCGCGCATCCACTCGGGATCGCGGCGATGCATGCCGATCTCGACGAGCGTTCCCACGATGGTGCGCACCATCGAATGCAAAAACGCATTGCCCTCGATGGTAAACGTGAGGATATCCTCGCCAAAGGCGACCTCGTGGCCAAACTCGGCACGCATCACGCAACGATGCGTTGGCTTGCCCACGGCAGAAGCGACCTTACAAAAGCTCTTAAAGTCCTGTTCGCCCAAAAGCGCTGGGCAGGCGGCTGCCATCGCATCCACGTCCAAAGGATAACGATGCCACCATACCGCACCACGCGATAGCACCGGACGCGCATCGCGATCGGCAATGCGGTAGGTATAGGTCCGAGAACGTGCGTCAAAACGCGCAGAAAAGCCCTTACGGGCCTTGTAGACCTCATTAACGGCGATATCTTTGGGCAGCAGCGCATCCATAGCTCGCAGCCACCTGCGGCGCGTTAAAGCGAGCTCAGCATCCGTAACGGGCACGCTGATGTATTGGGCCACCGCATGCACCCCTGCATCGGTGCGCCCGGCACACGTCAAATCGACTGAGCGGCGCAAGAGCGTCTCTATGGCAAGACGCAGCTCTCCGGCAACCGTCGTCTGCCCCGGCTGCTCGGCAAATCCGCTATAGGACGAGCCGTCATAGGCAACACGAAACACCAACGTGGCATCGAGCTCTGGAGTCAAATTGAAATCAGACGGCGCGGTCATGGGCGCTCCCAACAAACAACGATATCACGACAAAAAAAGAGGGGTACGCGAACGTACCCCTCGAATATAGCCTATGCAGACGAATTGTCTACTCAGCGGTCTCCTCAGCAGGAGCCTCCTCGGCAGCGGTCTCCTCGACAGCCTCGACCTTCTTGGGAGCAGCGGCCTTCTTGGGGGCCGGAGCAGCCTTCTTGGCCTTGGGCGTGCAAGGCTCGGTGACGAGCTCCATGATAACGATGGGAGCGTTGTCGCCCTTACGGTTACCGAGCTTCATGATACGGGTGTAACCGCCGTTGCGATCCTGCCACATGCCCTGAGCAGCCTTGTCGAAGATCTCGGCAACGAGCTGCTTATCGCCGAGCTTGGCGATAGCCAGACGACGAGAGTGCAGGTCGCCCTTCTTGGCCCAGGTGATGATCGGCTCGACAACCGAACGCAGCGCCTTAGCGCGGGTCTCGGTGGTCTTGATGCGGTCGTTCTCGAAGAGGGCCTTGGCCAGGCTCTTCTTCATGGCCTTGGTGTGGCTCGCATCGGTGCCGAGCTTCAGGCCCTTCTTAACGTTGTGACGCATGGTCTAGTTTCTCCTCAAATATGCGAAGCATTAAGCCTTCAGGCTCAGGCCCATGGACTCAAGCTTGTCCTTCACTTCCTCGATCGACTTAACACCGAAGTTGCGGATGTTCAGAAGATCGTTCTCCGAGAACTCAACGAGCTGACGGACCGAGTGAATGCTGGCACGCTTAAGGCAGTTGTAGGAACGGACAGAAAGGTCCAGATCCTCGATCTGCTTGTCCAGCTCGGCGTTGTCGTTGGTGACCTCGGGAGCGAAGATCGAAACCTCCTCCTCGACCTCGGGGGTCTCGGCAAGGTTCATAAAGGCAGCCATATGCTGGTTGATGATATTGGCAGCCTGGACCACGGCGTCGCGCGGGGCGATGGAGCCGTTGGTCTCGATCTCGAGGACAAGGCGGTCGTAGTCGGTGTGCTGACCGACACGGCAAGCCTCAACGAGCTTGGCGCAACGGGATACCGGCGAGTACAGCGAGTCGACGTGGATCACACCGATGGGATCGTTGTCGCGCTTGTTGGCCTCGCCAGAGACATAGCCGCGGCCATAGCCGATGCGCATGCTCATGGTGAGATGGCCACCCTCGGTGAGCGTAGCGATGTGCTGCTCGGGGTTGACCAACTCAAACTCGGACGGAATAAAGAAGTCCGCACCGGTGACCTCGCAGGGGCCGTCAACCGAGATGGTGGCGGTCGCCTCGTCGGTCGTGCCGAGAGCCCTGAAGACAAGACCCTTGACATTCAGGACGATGTCAGTGACATCCTCGACCATGTTAGGGATGGTCATGAACTCGTGCTGCGCGCCATCGATCTGAATAGCCTCGACGGCGGCACCCTCGAGCGAGGACAGAAGAACGCGACGCAGGGAGTTGCCCAGCGTATCACCGTAACCGCGCTCGAGCGGCTCGACGGAGACACGAGCAGACGTCTCGTTGATCTCTTCGACCTGAACCTGAGGCCTAATGAATTCTGACATGTATTACCTCCAGCCTCAGCAGCCCGGATGGACTACTTAGAGTAGAGCTCGACGATGAGCTGCTCGTTGATATCACCGCTGATCTGCTCACGCGTCGGCAGAGCGAGCACGTTACCAGACAGCTTCTCGATATCGACCTCAAGCCAGCCAGGGACCTCAAAGCGCTCGGAGGAAATCAGAGCCTCCTTGATGGGGAGGAGGTCACGGAACTTCTCGCCGACAGCGACGACGTCGCCGGCCTTGACGCGATAGGACGGGATGTCCACGCGCTTGCCGTTCACGGTGAAGTGACCGTGGCGGACGGACTGACGAGCCTCTTTACGGGTGCGAGCGAAGCCAAGACGGAAAACAACGTTGTCGAGGCGAGACTCAAGGATGATCATGAGGTTCTCACCGGTGACGCCGTTCATCTTACGGGCCTTGTTGAAGTAGCCGTGGAACTGCTTCTCCAGAACGCCATAGATGAACTTGACCTTCTGCTTCTCACGCAGCTGCATGCCGTACTCAGATTCCTTGCGACGGCGCTTGGGCTGACGGATAGATTCCTTCTTGCTGCTGTAACCGAGCTCAGCGGGATCGATCCCGAGCTGACGGCAGCGCTTAAGAACAGGAGTCCTGTCGATTGCCATATTGATACGATCCTTTCAGTTACACGCGGCGACGCTTCTTGGGGCGGCAGCCGTTGTGCGGGATGGGGGTCTTGTCCTGAATGCTCGAGACCTCGAGGCCAGCAGCCTGGAGGGAGCGGATGGCGGTCTCACGACCGGAGCCGGGGCCCTTGACGAAGACGGAAACCTTCTTCATACCGTGCTCCATGGCCTGCTTGGCAGCAGCCTCGGCAGCCATCTGGGCAGCGAACGGCGTGGACTTACGGGAGCCCTTGAAGCCCACCTGGCCAGCCGACTTCCAGGAAATGACGTTGCCCTGGGGATCGGTGATCGAAACGATCGTGTTATTGAACGTAGAACGGATGTGAGCCTGGCCCACGGAAATGTTCTTACGGTCCGCGCGCTTCAGACGGGCAGCGCGAACGTTCTTCTTAGCAGTAGCCATCTATCTAGCGCTCCTTATTTCTTCTTCTTAGCACCGATCTGACGCTTCGGGCCCTTGCGGGTACGAGCGTTAGTGTGGGTGCGCTGGCCGCGGACCGGGAGGCCCTTGCGGTGACGAAGGCCGCGGTTGCAGCCGATGTCCATAAGGCGCTTGACGTTCTGGTTGCGCTCACGGCGGAGGTCGCCCTCAACCATGATCTGGTTCTTGTCGATATACTCGCGGATGGCGTTAACCTCATCCTCGGTGAGGTCCTTAACGCGCGTATCCACGTTAACGTTGCACTCGACGCAGATTTTCGTCGCAGTGGTGCGGCCGATGCCGTAAATGTAGGTCAGACCGATCTCAACGCGCTTCTCACGCGGGAGGTCGACACCATTAATACGGGCCAACGTAGTCTCCTCTCTTAACCCTGACGCTGCTTATGACGGGGGTTCTCGCAAATGACGAGGACCTTGCCATGGCGCCTAATGATTTTGCACTTATCGCACATCTTCTTGACCGAAGGACGTACCTTCATCGTTCTTCCTTTCGGTAGCGCTCAAACTACTTCCCTACTATCTACTCGCCCAGCCGCAGGCGTTTAAAACTATGGCTGGTCTTCACACACAATCCGACCGTAGGTTGAGCTAAGCCTGCAGTCGGAAATAGAGTGCGTGTATGCGTGCCGCTATTTGTAGCGATAGGTGATGCGGCCGCGGGTCAGGTCGTACGGGGAAAGCTCCACGACAACCCTGTCACCGGGGAGAATACGGATGTAATTCATTCGAATCTTGCCAGAAATGTTGCACAGAACCGAATGACCGTTCTCGAGCTCGACCTTAAACATGGCATTAGGCAACGGTTCCTTTACCGTACCCTCGAGCTCAATTGCGTCTTCCTTCTTCACAAGCAATCATCTTTCTCTAGAAAACGACAGCGATTGATTATTCTACAACACGTATACACGCATCGTAATAACTTCGTAATGGCTCCACAACTACGTGGAACTTGTTACATTTGAAATGTAAAACAAAGCCGTTCCCTGATGCCCAAGATCGCCTTGGAATGAGAAGGCATAGACCTTGGGGTCATGCCTTCGAAATTGAAAGGCGAGGTTGGGCATCAGGGGGCGGCGACTTTTACATTTCTCCGCCTTGGAGCGAACACCAGGATCCTTGCGCATCGGTGGTGAGAATCACCGGACCGTCATTGGTGATGGCGACGGTGTTCTCGTAGTGCGCGGCGGGCAGGTGGTCGTTGGTGGTGACGATCCAACCGTCGGAGCCCGTGCTCACATGGTTGGAACCCATCGTTACCATCGGCTCGATGGCAATGACCATACCGGCCTGGAGGCGAACGCCCCTCCCCTTCTTTCCATAGTTAGGAACGTTGGGGTCCTCGTGCATCACGCGGCCAATGCCATGGCCCACATAGTCACGAAGCACGCCATAACCGTGAGACTCGGCGAGGGACTGGACGGCATAACCAACATCCCCGATATGGTTACCGGGAACAGCCTGCTCAATGGCAGCCTTAAGGCAATCGCGCGTAACCTCGCACAGGGCCTTGGCCTCGGGCGTAGGGGTGCCGACGAAAAACGTCCATGCGTTATCGCCAACCCAACCGTCGACAACGGCTCCCGTATCGATAGAGATGATATCGCCATCGCGCAGGATCATATCGGGGTTGGGAATACCGTGGACCACGGCATCGTTGATCGATGCGCAAATGGTCCCCGGGAACCCGCCGTAACCCTTAAAGGCCGGGGTGCCGCCATGCATGCGGATAATCTGCTCCGCGAGCTGATCGAGCTCAAAAGTCGAAACGCCGGGGCGCACCATGGCTCCAACGTGGCGGAGCGCCATCTTAGATAGCGCTCCTGCCTTCTTCATCTGCTCGATTTGCGTTGCAGACTTAATCTTAATCATAGACCGAGGGCCTCTTTGACATCCCCGTATACGGTCTCGCGAGCCTGGTCACCGTTGACCGACTTGAGCAGACCCTGGCCACGATAGTAATCGACAAGCGGGCTCGTGGACTTCTCGTAGACGTCGAGACGGTTCTTGATGGTCTCGGGCTTATCGTCGTCGCGCTGATACATCTCGCCGCCGCATTTGGGGCAGGTAACATCGGCAGCAGTGCCGGTGTAACCGCAGGCGCGGCAGGTTCGACGCGAAGACAGACGATCGATAATAACCTCGGGGGCCACGTCGACCAGAAGGGCACAGTCGATCTCGCGACCCATGGCGGAGAGCTCGGAATCGAGCGTCACAGCCTGGGCGGTGTTGCGCGGGAAGCCGTCGAGGATGAAGCCCTGCTGGGCGTCATCGGCGGCAAGGCGCTCCTTGACAAGGTCGATCACGAGCTGGTCGGGAACGAGCTCGCCAGCGTCCATGTACTTCTTAGCCTGAATACCAAGCTCGGTGCCACCCTTGACGGCAGCACGCAGCAGGTCGCCCGTGGAGATGTGGGCGACGCCAAACTCGGCGACGAGCTCCTGTGCAACGGTGCCCTTACCGGCACCCGGAGCTCCGAGCAATACGAGGTTCATGAGCAATCCTCCTCTAGCCTATTTAAAGAATCCATCGTAATCATACATCTTGATCTGGCCTTCGAGCTTGTCGACCGTGTCGAGCACGACGCCGACCATGATGAGGATGGACGTGCCGCCAAATGCCTGGATCAGCTGATTGCCCGTGAAGGAGAAGATGATCGAAGGCACGATGGCGATGAGCGCCAAAAAGACAGCGCTGGGAAGCGTAATCTTGTTGAGCGCGTTCTTGATGTAGGCCGCGGTAGCCCTACCCGGACGAACGCCCGGAATAAAGCCGCCCTGCTTCTTAAGGTTGTCGGCCGTGTCATCGGGATTGAACACCATGGAGGTGTAGAAGTACGCGAAGAACACGATGAGGACAACGTTAAGCACCCAGTTGAGCCAACCGGTCGAAAGCGCAGAGGCAACTGCCTGAATCCAGCCGATGCCGGGGAAGAACACGGCAACCTGAGCCGGGAAGTACAGCAGCGCCGAAGCGAAGATGATCGGCACGACACCCGCGGCGTTGACCTTGATGGGCAGGTAGGTGGTCTGGCCACCCATCATGCGACGGCCCACGACGCGCTTAGCGTAGGAGACCGGAATGCGGCGCTGGCCGCGCTCAAGGAAAACGATCAGCGGGATAACCAGCAGGATGATGGCGCAGATGATCACCATAGTGATGATGCCACCGCCATTGCCCTCGGTGCTGGAGAAGATCGCCTGCGGCAGACCGGCCATGATGTTCGCAAAGATGATCAGCGACATGCCATTGCCGATACCGCGCTGGGTAATGAGCTCACCAATCCACATGATCAGCATGGCGCCCGCGGTGAGCGTGCCGACAATCATGAGGTCGAAGATGATCTCGGGAGCGGCGGCGCCATTAAAGCTGATGCCGAAGCTCTTAAAGAGAAAGAGGTAACCCACGGAGTTGAGGACTGCCAGAGCCAGGGTGAGGTAACGCGAATACTGCGTAATCTTGGTCTGACCGACCTCGCCCTCGCGGGCAAGCTCATGCAGGGAAGGCACAACGGCCTGGAGCATCTGGAGGATGATCGAGCTGGTGATGTAAGGCATGATGCCCAGCGAAAACACCGACACATAGCTCAACGCGCCGCCAGAGAAAAGATTCAGGAGGGCCATAGCACCTGCGGCGACCGAATTGTTATCGGTCGAGAAAAGGCCCAGCATCCCCTGGAAGGGAATGCCGGGCACAGGAACGTGCGCACCAATGCGGTACACGACGAGCATAGCTATGGTAAAAAGAATCTTTTCGCGCAGTTCTTTGATGCGGAAAGCATTCTTAAGACCATTTAGCACGGCAGCTCGACCTTTCCGCCGGCGGCCTCGATCTTGGCCTGCGCAGAAGCGCTGACCTTGTCGACCTTGACCGTGAACTTCTTGGTAAGCTCACCATTGCCGAGCACCTTGACGGGCTCGAACTCGCTCTTGGTGATGCGAGCGGCCTTAAGAGCGGCACCGTCGATCACAGCGCCATCCTCGAACTTACGCTCGAGACGCTCAACGTTAACAGCGGTGTACTCGATACGACGGGGGTTGCGGAAGCCCGGAAGCTTGGGCAGGCGCATAGCCAGCGGAGTCTGGCCACCCTCGAAGCCGGCACCCTTGGTGCCGCCAGAGCGAGAGCCCTGGCCCTTCTGGCCGCGGCCAGAAGTGGTGCCGTGACCCGAAGAATTGCCACGGCCAACGCGCTTGCGGTTCTTGGTGGAACCGGGCGCGGGAGTAAGATCGTGAAGCTGCATTTGCTACTCCTCTACAATCTCGACAAGGTGCTTGACCTTGAAGATCATGCCGCGGACGGACTCGTTGTCAGTAATCTCGCGAACCTCGCGGATCCTGTGGAGACCGAGGGCACGGACAGTACGGACCTGGTCCTGCTTGCAACCGTTGGTGCTGCGGACCTGCTTGATCTTGATGGTGTCAGCCATGCTTAGTTCTCCTTACCGACGAACATCTCGGAGACCGTCAGGCCACGGCGAGCCGCGACGTCCTCAGGGCTGGAGAGCTCCTTGAGGCCCTCGACGGCAGCCTTGATGATGTTGAGGCCGTTGTCGGTACCGAGGGACTTGGACAGGACGTTCTTGATGCCAGCAAGCTCAAAGAGGGGACGCACAGCGCCGCCGGCGATAACGCCGGTACCCTCGACAGCGGGCTTGATGATGATGCGGCCGGCACCAAAGTGGCCGATAACCTCGTGCGGAATGGTGCCCTCTTCGGTCACCGGCACGTGGAACATGTTCTTCTTGGCATCGAGAGACGCCTTGGAGATGGCCATGGGCACCTCAGCGGACTTGCCCATGC
The DNA here is from genome assembly GCF_052065455.1 of Collinsella sp. HCP28S3_E9. NCBI lineage: Bacteria > Bacillati > Actinomycetota > Coriobacteriia > Coriobacteriales > Coriobacteriaceae > Collinsella > Collinsella sp. HCP28S3_E9. Next base: position 15,544 of record NZ_JBQHTZ010000017.1, on the reverse strand, counting down.
CAACGCCGACGTTGCCCTTGCCATCGCCAACGACGACGAGAGCGACGAGGCTCATGCGACGACCGCCCTTGACGGTCTTCGACACGCGGTTGATGTAAACGACGCGCTCCTCGAACTCGGAGGCCTCGCGCTGCTGCTTCTGATTACGAGCCATGTGCTACATACCTCCTAGAACTCGAGACCGGCGGCACGAGCACCGTCGGCGAGGGCCTTGACGCGGCCATGGTAGATACGGCCACCGCGATCGAAGGCGACCTTGGTGATGCCGGCCTCGATGGCACGCTTGCCAACGAGCTGACCGACCTTCTCCGCAGCCTCCTTGTTCGAGGTGTGGGTGCCCTTGAACTCGGCCTCGAGGGTCGAGGCAGAGACGAGCGTCAGGCTGGAGCCCTTGCTGTCGTCGATGATCTGGGCATAGATGTTGGCGTTGGTACGGGTCACGCGAAGACGCGGACGCTCGGCGGTACCCGAGATCTTGCCGCGAACACGACGCTGACGACGCTTGAGGCCTTCCAGCTTCGCCTTATGCTTGTTCATACGTAAACTCCTAAAAAGGTTGATCTTGCCAGCACCTAACGGGGTGCTGGTCTTATGCGAGTGAGTCGGTTACGACTACTTGGCGGCCTTACCCAGCTTGCGGCGGATGTGCTCGCCAACGTAGTGGATACCCTTGCCCTTGTAAGGCTCGGGAGGACGATGGCCGCGGATCTCAGCGGCGATCTGACCGACCTGCTGCTTGTTGATACCCTTGACGTTCACGTGGGTGTTGTCGGGAACCTCGAAGGTGATACCCTCGGGAGCCTCGACGATCACGGGGTGCGAGAAGCCCAGGGAGAACTCGAGGTTCTTGCCCTTCTGCTGCACGCGGTAACCGACGCCGGCGAGCTCGAGCTTCTTCTCGAAGCCCTCGGAAACGCCAACAACCATGTTGTGGATGAGGGCGCGGGTGAGGCCGTGGCGGGCACGGGTCTCACGCTCGTCGTCGGGACGGGAAACGGTGAGGACGTTGTCCTCGATGTTGATAGCGAGCTTCTCATAGACATCGAGCTCGAGCTGGCCCTTGGGGCCCTTGACGACAACGTTGTTGCCGTTGACTGCCACTTCGACTCCGGCGGGAATCTGGACAGGCTTATTACCGATACGAGACACGGTGATCTCCTTTCCTTCTACCTACCGAGCGAATTACCAGACGTAAGCGATGATCTCGCCGCCGACGTTGTGCTTGCGAGCATCGCGGTCGGTCATGACGCCATGGCTGGTGGAAATAATGGCGGTACCAAGGCCACCGCGGACGCGGGGCATGTCGGCAACGCCGGTGTACTTACGCAGGCCCGGCTTGGAAATGCGGCGGATGCCGTTGATGACCTTAGCCTTCTTGGGACCATACTTAAGCGTGATGTGCAGAGTCTTCTGGGGAACGGTGTCCTCGACATCGTAGCCCTCGATGTAGCCCTCCTCGTGCAGAACACGAGCGATCTCGACGAGCTTCTTGCTGCTCGGCATGGAGACCGTGGCCTTGTTCACAGAGTTAGCGTTACGAATGCGCGTAAGCATATCTGCGATCGGGTCTGTAAGGTTCATACAGATTCTCCTTCGTTCTTGATGAACACGTGCTCTTGGTTCTTCGCCGCCCTTAACGGCAAAGCCTAACTAGCACGTTTTCCCTGTTCCAAACGGATGCTTGAAACGCTGGTAGTGACTTACCAGCTGGCCTTCTTAACGCCGGGAAGCTCGCCCTTGAGTGCAAGCTCGCGGAAGCAGACACGGCACAGGCCGAACTTGCGGTACACAGAGTGCGGACGGCCGCAGCGCTGGCAGCGCGTGTACTCACGAGTAGAGAACTTCTGCTTGCGATTGCACTTGACGATCATCGATGTCTTAGCCACTTATATCCTCCTCACATAGAGTATTGTTCGCCCCAAGCGCCGCCCCCTTGTGGGAACGGCGCTTATAGGGCAGGTGAACCTATTTCTTGAACGGGAAACCAAAGGCGTCCAGAAGGGCCTTGGCCTCCTCATCGGTGTTGGCGGTGGTCACGAAAGTGATGTCCATACCACGCTGGTGATCGACGGAGTCAAAGTCGATCTCGGGGAAGATGAGCTGCTCGGTGACGCCCATGGAGAAGTTACCACGGCCGTCGAAGCTCTTGGCGGAGATGCCGCGGAAGTCGCGGATACGGGGGATAGCGACGGAGGTCAGACGATCGAAGAACTCCCACATACGGTCGCCACGCAGGGTAACCTTGCAGCCGATCGGCATACCAGCGCGCAGGCGGAAGGTAGCGATGGACTTGCGGGCACGGGTGATCATCGGCTGCTGGCCGGTGATGGCGCGCAGGTCGCGCACGGCACCGTCGATGGCCTTGGAATCGGTAGCGGCCTCGCCGACACCCATGTTCACGACGATCTTCTCAAACTTGGGGATCATCATGACGTTCTCGTACTGGAACTTGTCCTGAAGCTGCTGCTTGACCTCGTTGTTGTACTTGGCCTTCAGACGCGGCACATACTTCTCTTCTGCCATTGTTCACTCCTTCTTGGGGTTTTAAGCACGGGGCGTGGCCACGGTGGGTTGTCCTCGTGCCTCCTGACTGCATCCGCGCCGCTCATGGCATTTCGCGGTTTGGACTCGACGCAGCAGGAGCCGACAAAACAATCGGTACTATACGCGCATTGGGTGCGTATTTCCAGAAAAACATCGTCTGCCTGCACAACTCCACAACTCCCCCGCACAAATGGGTCCCAAAAAACAGTTGCGGTGAAATAGGGACTGTTTGGCGGCCTAACAGGCTTAAACAATCCGTATTTCACCGCAACTCATATATGAGGCGTTATTTTTGGCGAGGCAGGACCAGGTTGAGGACGACGGCGACAAGTGCGGCGACGGCAATGGAGGATCCGCCAAAGACGGTGTCGACCCATGCGGGGAATCCAGCGCCGGCAAGCGCGCCGGCCGTGCGCTCAATGCCCGTGCCAAAGGCGATAGAGAGACCCATGAGCGTGGTATCGCGCTGAGACAGGCCGTGGCGGGAAAACATGACCACACCGTTCATGCCGATGGTTGCGAACACGCCGATCGTGGCGCCGCCGATCACCGGCTGCGGAATGGACGTGAGCACTGCCGCGCACTTGGGCAGCAGGCCCGCGACGAGCAGAATGGCGGCTGCGAGCGTAAAGACCATACGGTTGACGACCTTGTTCTCGGCGATGATGCCCACATTCTGGCCAAAGGTTGCCGTGGGGACGCCGCCCAAAAAGCCCGAGAGCATACCGACGAGACCATTGGCGATCAATCCGCCCGAGATCTGACTATCGGTCGCGGGGGTATCGAGCGCAGCAGAGGACACGGCGGCAAACTCTCCCATAACCTGCACGGCGTTCACGATGGCCACAACGCCCACCACGGCGCACGCCGCTGGATCGAACACCAGACGATGGGCGCCAAACGCCGGTGGGGCAAACCAACTTGCAGTCGCGACAGCCGAGAAGTCGACCATGCCCAACACCGCCGCAACGACAAAACCTGCGCAGATACCGGCCAGGATGCTGCCCAGCTTGAGCGCGCCCTTGCCGTAGTTACCGACCATAAAGGTGACGACAAACGTCACGAGCGCGACGGTCCAGTTGGTGACGCTGCCAAAATCGGCCGCGCCCTCCCCGCCTGCCATGGACGCCACGGCAACCGGGCACAGCGACAGGCCAATGACAAAGATGACGGTACCGAGCACCGGAGCTGGGAACAGAAAGCTCACGCGCTTAAACAAAAGACCAAAGAGCACGACGAGCGCGCCGCCGATAACTTGAGCGCCCAGCACGGCCTCGAAACCAAGCTCAAGACCGACCGCTTTAAGTGCCGGCACGAAGGTAAAGCTCGCACCCATCACGATGGGCAAGCCCGAGCCGACGATGCCTTTTATGGGGAACTGTTGAAGGAAAATGTCAAGCGCCGAGAGGACCAGCGACGCCTGAATGACGGCGGCTTCCTCTTGAGGGGTAAAGCCGCAGACCGACGCGATGATGATAGCGGGCGTAACGATACCCGCGAATGCCGCCAGCACATGCTGCAGTGCATGGGGCAATACCTGCACAAACGAAACTTTTCCCGTACGCTCGAACAGGGCGTCCCCTGCCACCGACTCTGCCATTTACGCCTCCCATACCCTAGGCAGCGGCCCTATGCCGCCCAACGGGCGGACATTATAGGGCATATGGCACAGGTAGCATTTTGACCCGCATGCGGCAGAGGGCTGGGGTAGCTAATTTGGGACGGGGCTCTTTTAGCTACCCAACAGTGAGCGAACGCCTCGAGATGATTTTTCTGGGACGGGGATTTAAAAATCATTGCGTACCTAATGATTTTTTAATCCCCGTCCCAGAAAAATCATCGAGCAGGCAGGGTAGCTAAAAGAGCCCCGTCCCAAATTAGCTACCCCTGGGATGCGACTAGCGCTTGCGGGGGACGAGCTTGGTGCGACGCAGATGAATCATCTCGGCGGCGATGGAGATGGCGATCTCTTCGGGGTCCTCGGCCTGAATGGCAACGCCGATCGGCAGGTGCAGCTCGTCGATCTGGTCCTGCGTAAAGCCCTCCTGCTCCAAGCGAGCCCGCACAAAGGCCGTCTTGCGGCGCGAACCCAGGCAACCCAAATAGGCGGGCTTGGCGCGCAAGGCCTGAATCACCACATCGATATCGGACTTGTGGCCCGCCGTGGCGACGACTACCAGATCGCGCGGACCGATGGGGCATTGCTCGTCCAGGTTCTTGTAGTCGACCAGACGACGGTCGTAGACGCCGGGTACCCATTCGGGCGTCAACGTGCCGGGGCGGTCATCGCACGCCACGACGGCAAAGCCCGCCGCCGTGAGCACGCGCGCCGTCGCGGCGCCCACGTGACCGCAGCCAAAGATGTATGTCAGGCCCTCGGGGCAAAGCGTCTCGATGTGCGCCGGGGGAATCTCGGAGGCGGCGTTGGTGTAAGTGACCTTACTCCCCTCTTCCGTCAGCGAAAGCCCGGGGCAACCCACAATGGTGCGGCGCGACTCCTCGCCATGGTATTCGGCATCGTCGCCTTCGAGCGCGCTTGCGATAAACGGTTCAAAGTCGATGACGAAGTCGCCGATGCGTCGATACGCCAAGACGTCGGCAACCGACTGGAACAACGGCGCCTGCGATGCTTCCAGGTGCAGATAACACAGGCAGATGGCTCCGCCGCAGATCATGCCGGTATCGGAGTTCTCGCCGCCCATGGTGTAGCGGACCAGACGCGATTGCCCTGCGGCCAGCAGCTCGCGCGCCTCGTCCAGCGCAAAGAGCTCGATCTTACCGCCGCCGATGGTGCCCGCTTGGCTGCCATCGGCAAAGACGGCCATCCAGGCGCCCACGCCGCGCGGCGATGACCCCGCCGTGCCGGCAACTACCACCAGCTCGCACGTCTTACCAGCCTTCAGAGCGCCAAGCGCAGCATTCACCACATCGAGCTTTTCCATCGTCGCTTCCTATCCCTGGAACACACCGGTAAGCATGGCGAGCGCCTCGAGCACCCCGCCGCCGACCGACGTCGCCTTGTCCGAAATATAGTTGATATAGCTGGCATCGCCGCGCGGATCGACATCGGCACATTTAAAGCCCTCGGTCACCAGAACGCCGTCGGCCAAAAGGCCGCGCAAGCAGCCGTCAATCTGCGTGACCATGGGCGCATCGCCCGCATACCCGATCACATCGCCGGCACTCACGATGTCGCCAATCGCGCGGTCGGACCTAAACACGCCGGCGGCGGGGCTGTGGATAACGCGCTCCTTGCCATACCCGGCGATGACACCCGGCACGCCCGTATTGGGCTGGGGCGAGCCCTGGGTGATGACGCGGCCGAGGAAATGCCCGCGCATGGTCTCGACCACGGCATCGCAATCGACCGGCGCGGTAAAGCCCGGTCCTACGGCGATGACGACAGGCGCCATATCGCGCATGGTGCCCAAATTGCGCTTGGCCAGGATCGCGTCGACCACGGCAGCGGGCTTAAGTTCGTCGAGCATCTTGGCCTGAGGATCCACCACGACGGCAACATCTCCGGCCTGGGTAATTGCAAGCGCCTCTGCCGGCGTCTGCGCCAAGCGGGCGCGAATGCCCTCAACCTGGACCTCGCCCAGGCGAATGGCCTCGCAAAAACTGATCGTGCGACGGATGCACGTGGGAACCGCGATATCGGCCATAACGACCGACACGCCGGCGCGTACCAAACGGGCGGCGACGCCCGTGGCGATATCGCCGGCGCCGCGAACATAAACGAGCATTTCCGGGGCACCTCCCTGTGCTACGGTTTGAGCAGAGCAAAAGCGGTTCGACCGCTACTCTGATGATTATTTATTATCACAGTATTATACGGCGGTGAACAGATGGAAACGACGAGCGGAAACCTTGCCTCCGCGCTCAAGCTCGAGCCGGGCATTACCGCGATTATCGGCAGTGGCGGCAAGTCGACCTTGCTAAAGACGCTCGGCCTTGAGCTTATGCGCGCGGGCGGCCGCGTGCTCCTCTGCACCACCACGCATATGTTTCCCGTCGCCGGCGTGCCATGGGACGGGTCGAGTCGTCGCCTGGACGCCGCACCTTGGAAGCCGGGCGCCTCACATGTCCCCGGTTGCACCTGCGAGGCCTGCGCGGGCCTTGCGCGGGGAAGCATCTGCCAAGTAGGTGTCTTGGACCCCGAGACGGGCAAGCTCTCCGCCCCCGCCGAGCCGCTCGGCGAGCTGGCACAGCGCTTTAACTACGTCTTGGCCGAGGCGGACGGCAGCAAGCGGCTCCCGCTCAAGGCCCACGCCGCCTGGGAGCCGGTGATTCCCTCTGGCACGGCCAACATCGTCTGGATCGTCGGCGCCTCGGGGCTCGGCAAGCCCATCAACGAAGCCGTCCACCGCCCCGAGCTCTTTTGCGAGCGTTGCGGCTGCGAGCTCACCGATACCGCCACGCCCGAGCGCGTCGCCCAGGTGCTCAATGCCGAGATGCAGGCGCTGAGGCTCCGCACCGCGCACGTCATACTCAACCAAGTCGACGCGCTCAGCGACCCGGCTATGGCCGCCCGCTTTGAGGCTGCCCTCGGCCGCCCCGTCGTCGCCACCAGCCTCCAGGGGTAGCTAATTTGGGACGGGGCTCTTTTAGCTACCCCATGTTGAGAGAAAAATCATCAGGTAGGCAGGGTAGCTAAAAGAGCCCCGTCCCAAATTAGCTACCCTGGCGGCACCCCCTGCTAGCGGGGCACGTAGCAGGCCGCAACGTGTTCTGAGACGCGGCGCTGGCCCTTGGCGGTGTCGACATCCCACAGCTCGTAGGCACGTGCCTCGACCAACTGGATATCGGCACGGCCGCGCAGCAGCGACGATCCGCCGTCCTTGCCCTTAAGCCCCATAAGGTTAGGAAAGAAACTCGCGGGGAACAGCACCGGAGAGGCCGGCTCGCCGTTCAGGGCAAGACGCACGGGCGCGACACCGCCGTTGGCCTTAAAAGCACCGGCGAGTGCCTCAAAGGAATCCGAACTCACGAGCGGCTGGTCGCCCGGCAAAAAGAGGCAACCTTTCCAGTTGTGATCGACTCCCCACGAAAGGCCCGCACGGACGCTTTCGCTGCGCAGCTCGCCCTCGTGCAGCGCGCACGGGCAATGCTTGTCCTCGCAAATCTGAGCAACCTCGGGCCAACGCGTCGAAACCACAACGTCAAAGCCCCGGGGAACCGAATCGATGGTCCGGGCAATCAGCGGCTCGCCATAGATATCGGCAAGCATCTTGTTAGAGCCAAACCGCTTGCCCTCGCCCGAAGCCATAATGACGCATCCAAGTTTCATGGCGATACCTCCCCTGAAGCCATCGTACCCATAACGCGCGCCGCGGGGCACCTACATCGAAAGCGCTTATCCCGCACGCCCACGATGCAAAAAGGGGCACCCCGCCGGTTGGCAGAGCGCCCCCTTTACATGGCTTACCTCAACCCGGCTTTAGGCCTGAAACCAACGGACGGCGTTGCGCTCATAAAGCAGCGACGCTTTCGTTATTTGCGAACAAGTGGGGTTTATGGCAAAGTGAGCCCAAACTAATTTTTAGGAAGGCACCGATGACCCCCGCACAGATTGAGTTTTATAAGCGCCTTGCACACGGCCTGGCGCTCCAGTTTGGCCCCAACTGCGAAGTCGTCGTCCACGATCTGGAGACCGAGGACGTGGACCACTCCATCGTAGTGATCGAAAACGGCCATGTAAGCGGACGCAAACTGGGTGACGGTCCCAGCCATATTGTGTTTGAGTCCATGCACGAGGACACCACCGACGTGCACGACCGCGAGCCATACCTCACCAAAACCGCCGATGGCAAGCTGCTTAAGTCCTCGACCATCTTTATCCGCAACGACGAGGGCAAGCCCGTCGGCATTTTGGGTATTAACTTTGACATTACGCTCATGAAAGCTTTTGAGCGCTCGCTCGATGCCTTTACCGGCACCGGCGGCACGGGCTACACCGAGCCCGAGCCCATTACCAAAACCATCGGCGACTTGCTCGAGGATCTGCTGCGCGAGTGCGAGCAATACGTGGGCAAGCCCGCAGCCCTTATGACCAAAGATGAGCGCATTCGCGCCATTGGCTACCTCGACCGTCGCGGCGCCTTCCTCATTTCCAAGTCGAGCGGGCGTGCCTGCGAGTTCTTTGGCATCTCTAAGTACAGCTTCTATAGCTACCTCAACGAGGCCAAGGCGGCGGCCGGCGAAAAATAGTCAGCGCGCCTGCGCCCCTCCCCTTTTGGGCGCGAGTTCCAAAATGCACGAATCCAAGACTCGGCCGCAAGGCAAGTTCCATATAATCGAAGGACGAGACAGTTCGAAAGGATGGAACAAGATGGGGTCGAGCAACGCATCACGCAACGACCGCGGAGGCTTCGCTTCTGGCGCCAGGCATGCGAAACGCGTGTTTGACGAGGGCGAAGACGATCTGTTTGCGTTGAGCCTCGATGACGTGATGAGCGATCGCCCTTGGACCGCCGACGAGCTCATGGGCGGCGGAACCCATTCGGCAGGCGATCCTTCCGAGACGGCATCGTTTATCGCCGCGGCGCAGCATCTTGCGCCCGAACCGCCCGTTGCAGATCTCGACGACTTTGCGACCCGTCAGTTTGCCTTCGATTCCTGGGCTGATGCCGATCTGGACGAAACATCTGCCGGCGCGCCGACACTCGGCGAGCCGGTAAATCCACTTGTCGCCGCGTCCGCTTCCGAATACGAGCCGGACGACCATGCGCAAGCTATACCCACATCCTCATACACCGATAGCCACACTGATAACGACGATTATTATGGCGACTACTACGCCGCGGAAGAGGCACCGCGCTTTTTGGATTTCAATCCAGTAGCAAAGATTATCTTTATAGCGATCGTCGTGGTGCTACTTGGCGTCATTGCGTTTGAGGGATTTCAGCTGTTCCGCAGCCCCGTCGAGTCCGAATCGGCAACGCAGCAAAAAGAGGACGACAACGACTACTTGGATATCAACACCCTCAAGGGCGACCCCAACGACGGGGACGAGTAGCGAGGGCTGAGGGCGACCACATAGTCAGCGGTGCGCTACGGCTCCAAAAGCCCTGCCATAAAGATGGGCAGATACAGCACGTCACCATCGCGGTGAAGATTACATTCCGCAAGTACCAGGGCGCGGTCGATGCCGTAGCCCTTCGTTGCCAGTGCGTTATCGAGCGCCGCGTGGGACTTAAAGCTCTTGCCCGATTTGACCTCGATGGCAAGCACTTCCCCATCGAGCGTCTCCTCAACAAAATCGAGCTCGCCAACCTTTTTGGACGTAAAGTAGCGCAATCTGAATCCGTGGGCTTTGAGCTCTTGCGCGACAAAGCCCTCAAACGCCGCCCCCATATTCATGCCAAAGGGGCCTTCTGCCTCTCCATCAAATACCCCTTGGGCAACCTTCTTGGAATACGACGACATGAGCATTCCGGTGTCCAGGTAAAACAGCTTAAACAGATTTCGCTGCTCCCCCAATAAAAGGGGTGCCACGGGCGCCGTTTCGCTATACACGGGAAGCGCAACGCCTGCCTCCGACAACCAGAGAAAATGATCTGTCACCTGCGAAAAACGTTTGACGCCGTTAATCGACGACAGCTTGAATCGCTTGTTTTTGGAGCCAGCCTCGCTGGGAATCAAATCGTAGATATCGCGAATAACCAGGCGCAGCTCGGGCGGAGCGTACTTTGCGATGTCATCGCGATACAGGGCGTGAAGATCGCGGTGGATGTTTCGAACCTCGTCGACATTGCGCGTCGCCAAGAAGGAATTGACCGCGTCGGGCATGCCTCCCACCACCACATACTGATGGAACAGATCGAGCAAGCGGTCATACAGGTAGCTGGGGAGCTCCTCCTCATCCTTTAGACAGCCCCTGAGCATGTCAAAAACGCTGGCACCAACGCCATTTGCCCAGCAAAACTCCTCAAAGTCGAGCGGGTACATCTGGACCTGCTCGACATAGCCCACCGGCAGGGAATCGATGCCCTCGAGCTCAACGCCAAGGAGCGAACCGGTAAGGATGTATCGAAAGTCGCCGCGCTGGACCAGGTATTTGATAAACGTCACCACGTTGGGACATCGCTGCACCTCGTCGATAACCACGACGGTCTTGTTCGCAACCATCGGCTGCGTCGCAGCGATAGACATGCGCATAAGCAGGTCATCCGCACTTTTCGCCGCCAAAAACGAATCGCGCACGGATGCGTCGGCGATAAGGTCGAACGTCACGACATTTTCGAACGATTCGTTTGCAAAGACGTTGACCAGATATGACTTTCCTACCTGTCGGGCGCCCTTGACCAAAAGAGCCTTGTTAGGCGACGAGGCAAGCCAAGATTCAAACTGTGCTTTCGCTTTTCTCTGCAGCATAAGCGCACCCCTTATTACGTGCTGTTTTAGCACTAGGATACACTTTTCCGTTGTTGTTAGATGATCATTTTGACACTTTTTCGAGGTATTAAAGTGTGTATTGCGACACTTTTCCGTAGTTTTATACGGGAGATTTCGACACTTTTTCGTATTTGAGCCTAGCTGCAGCCGGCGAAATTAAGCGCCGCCCGCACATCATTTCGCAGGCGGCGCTTGATTTGTGTCCGCGCGCGCTGATAGACTCCATCGTGCCCGCAAGGAGCGGGCGCGTTTTATCCAGAGTCGGGGTAGAGAGTTGGCTCCACGATCCCGACGCCAACCGGCCAAGAGGCACGGTGGCCCTGCCAACATCGATGAAAGGAGTCCGTATGGACAATTTCTCTGTGCGCAGTGAGCGCAATTTCCACAACTTGGTAGCCAAGCCAAAACGAATGCATCTTCTAGACGAGCCGAACGGCTATGCCTCGGCCATGGTCAAGAACAGCCTCTCCCACCAGATGCGCTTTACGGTACAGAAGCTCGAGGAAGAGCTCTGTGCTGCTGGCAATCCACATGTGCTGCAGATCAAGCTGCTCGGAGATGACTCGCGTGAGCCGTCTAGCTGGGAGCTCTTCGCCGACGGCGTGTGCGTTGCGGACGGATCTGGCACCTTTGCACGCGAGTGCTTCTGCGAGGGGGCTGAGGTGTTTTTGGACCTGTGCCGCGACGCCGTACGCGCGGCTGGGCTGCGCCAGTGGAGCCAGAGGGAGTACGAGCTGCTGAGTGCGGCGCGCGGAATTGCGGGGGTGTAGGCGAACTCGCGTACCGTTAAATCTGCAAAGCACTAAACGCGCCCACTCGACTCCCCGCCCCGCATCCAGGTGGCTAAGAAACAAGCTGGAGATTAAGGCGGCAATCGAATACCCAATAACAAGGGGGGGCGTTGAAGATAGCTCTTCAACGCCCCCTCCCCTGTTACTTACGAGCGATATGTCGTCTTTACGTTGTAGAAGAAGTCAGGTTCCCAAATGGCTTCGAAGTGCTTCTCGGCACAATCGATCTTACCTTGCTCGGTCGGACGCGTATGGATGTCATTGTTTCCGCCGCCCTTAGTCTCGGTAACAAAATACACGCGATGCTCGCCCTCGATCTCTTGCACGTAAGCCCAATCGGGATTGTAGGCTCCTAACGGCGTGTCGATCTTAAAGCTGCTCGGCAGCTTGGCAAACACCTTGATCTCCTCGGCCTGATCAAGTTCAACGGCAAACGGCTTCTCAACCGACGACGAGTCGTAGACAACGTAGTTGTATAGACTCTTGTGGTGCGCGGACTCCCAAGCGTTCTGGCCAACGTAGGCCTTAAGATCACCAGGGTCCAAATCTTTCATCGTGTACCAATCTTCTTCGGGCAGCTTTGTGTACTTAATACCCTTGGCAATTGCTACGGCCTTAACCTTGTTCACCTTAGAAGCCACCTGGGCCAGGAACAGCGCGGGATTGAGAGCAAACTCGTCATAGCGACCACAGCCCTCCAAAATGCGCTTGATGGTAGCGCGGGTAAGACCGACGGCATCCTGCAGCTCCGCGATAGGATCGGGCAAGTCATACACTGCACGACCCGCCGTTCGCACGAGCGCGGTCGAGCGCGCCTCGGCATTCACTCCAGCTGTATCTACGGTCAGATCCGCACGCGTGCTCAGGATTTCAGGCGCCTTCACCTCAGGCATCTTGGCAATCTCCTCGCACGCGTCCTCGACCAGCTTGTCGGAGTCCACATCGACCTCAAAGCGTGTGCGTTTGCGAATGCGCTCCCAAAGCTCCTGGAAAGCAGGGTTGGCAGTCACATCCTTGCAGAGCTTAACCTCAACCTCCTTGGCCTTGTCGCGAATCTGCAGCTTCTGAGCCTTCTTGAGGATAATGCGCTCAACCTCGGTCTTAACGTTTTCCAGACCCTCGGGAACAGGGACACTACCCTGCTCGGCCGCCTGCTTGAGCTCGGGTGTAATCTTGCCCTTATCATCGATGAGCCCCTGGTCCTTAAACGAGTCGAAGACGGCCTTAGACTTCTGGAAGCCCAAGAGCTCCTCGGTTCCGTCCTCGCGTTCCACCACGACATTCGAGAAAGACTCAGCGGTGAGAATGCCAAACTTGTAGCCATCCTCCTCAAACTCAGACTGCAAGCCATTGGCAAACGAGTCATAGCTCTCGTTTGCGATGACAGTCAGTACGTTCACGCCTTCGTCATAGCAGCGCTCACCATTCTGATCTACGCACAAACGAAGACCGCGACCGATCTTTTGGCGCTTAGTCAGCTTGTCCTTGGTCTCCACCAGCGTGCAGATCTGGAACACGTTAGGGTTATCCCAGCCCTCCTTAAGGGCGGAGTGGCTCCAGATAAACTGGATACGTTTCTTTGCGCGCGTCTCGTCGTCATCGCCGTCCGCAGGGAAGGAAAGTAGCGTCTCCTTATCACGCATGATAGTCTCGAAGGTCGAGATGTCAGCAGCCGAGGACGCCGCGTCGGACGTATTCTTAAGATGCCCCTTGCCGTCCTGCGAGAAGTAGCCCGAATGTACCGCAGTAGCATCCGTATCCAATTTCACGCCAGCTTCGGCATAGCGCTTGCGCCACTTGGGCGAATTCACCGCTGCGGTATATTCCTCCTCGAACATCTGCGCATACTCGCCGTTTCGCACCGGGTCATACAGACGGTACTTCTCAACCTTGTCGATAAAGAACAGCGAAAGTACCTTGATGCCGCGCGGGGCAAGCTCGAGCTGACGCTGCAGATGGTCCTCGATGGTGCTCTTGATTTGCGCGCGCTTGATAGCTTCGGCGGCAACATCACCAACGGCCTGACCAAGCTCGATGTGTTCGCCGTTCTGGAACTCGACCCATTCGTCGCCAGCAGCGGCGGAGATGTTGCTCACAATCCAGCCGGCCTCATAGTCGGCATTCTCGCCGCTCTTGTTAAACAGGTTGTCACCCGTCTTGACGTTTACCTTTTTGCGCTTCTGAGAACCATCCTTCTGGCGCACATCAATTGTCAGCTTGGCTGTAATGGGCGAGGCGATCTTTGTAGACTCAAGCCTCACGTACGAGCCATTCAGGTCCTCCTGCGAGAGCACCGAATCGACGGTGATGGCCTTGACCAGTCCACGCTGAAAGGCATCAACAGGCGTCAAGCGATAGACTTTGTTGTACGCCTCTTTATGGGTTGCCGAGTAACGCAGCACAAACAGCGGATTCAAGCTTCGAATAGCCTTTTTGCGTTTAGCAGTAGAGTCAACGCTCTGCGGCTCGTCGATGATGACGATAGGATTGCATGAGCTTACAAGCTCGCGCGGACTTTGTCCGCCGATGAGCCATTCGCTCGGACGATGGAACAGGTTGCGCTTGTCCCTGCCGCCGGCAGACTCAGCAATCTCGTCGTCATCAAAATCGTTATCTTTGTCGAAAGCACCAATGTTGATGATCATCACCTGGATGGAGCTCGAAGTAGCAAAACTACCCACTGGACTCATGTCTTTGGAGTCATAGACAAAGCACTCGAGCGGCGTCTTGTCATAGAGCATGTCAAAGTGCTTCTTGGTGCTCTCGAAGCTCTTCTTAACGCCTTCGCGAATGGCGACACTCGGCACCACGATAATGAACTTGGTCAGCCCATAGCGACGATTGAGCTCGTAGATGGTGCGAATATAGACATAGGTCTTGCCCGTACCCGTTTCCATTTCGACGGTAAAATCGCGCAGATGCCCGTCGGTAGCAACGCTCGATGGAGCAAGTGCGTTGCCTTCTTGGATCGAATGCAGGTTGCGTTCCAGCTGAGAAGCAGAAAGACGAAGCCCGTTGGCATGGCCCACCTGGACGACCTGACCCTCATAGAGGCCGGTGCCCATCTCTGCGACAAAGTCGGAATCCATGAATTCCTGGCCTCGAAACAGGTCACAGACAGCATCGATGGCCTCGGTCTGGTGCTCCTGATCAGCGGAATATTTAATTTCCAAAGCCATGCGTTACACCGTCCTCAGCTGTACTTCATAGCCGGCTCGTTCCTCCACACGTCTAAACGCCTGGACGGCATTGAGCTTGAGCGTATCAGTAAGAATCGAGTCGCGCATGAGTACGCGGCGCGGCTCCATGTCAGCGATAGCGTCGAGCGCCTCCATGGTCAGGCCGTCCGCTAGACAACACACGAGCTCACCGCAGGCGACAGAATATACGGGATAGCCGGCGACTTCTTCCTTCTCGACAGGAAGCGTGAGCTCGAGTCCCCATTTGAGCATCATCTCAAAGACGATATCCATATCGGAGCGATCGGGCTTCACCACATCGAGCACAAGCTGCCCAGGCTGAGGCTTTTCGATGCCGGAATGGTCGAGCGAAAACACGCGGAAGCCGATGTCGGGCAGACGCTTGGGCTCTTCGCCGAGCTTGGGCTGAGCGTTAGCCTCTTCGACCTCAGCCTTAATCATGTTGCCCGCGCGACGGATACGCTCCTCCGCAACATCGCAAAGGGTCACCCGGCTCCCTTCGGTAGTGTCCCGAATGTTGGTGTAGAGCTCGGTTTTCGAGGGTAGCCGCAGGCTGCCCGAGGAGCCGAGAATCACCTAGAATGCCGTCATTCTAGCGCATGCTACGCCGCC
>NZ_JBQHTZ010000016.1:0-45167 GCF_052065455.1 Collinsella sp. HCP28S3_E9 | reverse complement strand
CGCAAATCCGCACCGGCTTCGGCCGCCTGCCGGCGTCCTCGCCCGCGGGCTAAAAACGCTTACGCGTTTTCTTTACGCCCGCGCCCTGCATAGAGTTCGATTCTCCGCGGTATCTATAAGTAATAAAAAAGCAGGTAGGTGCGTTTACCTACCTGCCTGTAGCTATTGGTGGAGGCGCGGAGAATCGAACTCCGGTCCACGAAAGCCCCCTGATTGGCATCTCCAAGCTCAGTCGCTGGTTTAGTCTCGGACGCTTTGCGCGCAGCGACACGCTCGCGGCTTCCCAACCGGTTCGGTCTTAGCCCGCGCCATACCGATTACGTGCGCGGGAGCATTCCCCTAACATGACGTCGCGCCGGTGTCGGGGAAATCACCGGGTTGACGCGCCGCTATAAACTAAGCAGCGAGAGCCATAGGCTCAAAAGAAGAGTTGTTGTCAATTCAATTTGACGGTACCCCTGTTTAACGAGGCGAGGAGACCTCGGCTTGCTTCCTCTCTCAGAGCTATCGTGTCGAAACCAGTCGCCCCCGAATGTTGGGAAAGTCTGGATGGTATCGGGCCTGCAAACACCCGATAACCGTCGACTTTTCAAGGAACACGCGGGGTGAACCCCGCTCGTGGATAGCTATCTTACCACGTTCTAAAGGCAGACAGCTGCTCTATGCACGAGCTGTGAAGACCCTAATGTGCACCATACTTCGCATTTTTGCCACTGAACGCGTCACGTATATTTTCCCCAAGCAAAATTGACCCGTCGAAAGGACCGTTATGGATACCAAGCAGCAACTCGTCAATGCCCTCGCAGGCCTGGGCTCGACCATTACCGAAGCCATGGATGTCATCGAAGGCTTTGTCCCCTGCGGACATCCCGCCCTCACGGTATCAAACGCACTCGTCGCGCTGGACGCTGACGATGATGCAGCTCTCGCCCAGCAGTTTGAGACCGTCGCGGGCTTTATCGACCACGTGAGCGAGAACCGCGGCGTGGCCGCCTACCACGGCATCGAGGTCGAGCTCGCAGGTCCCAAAGCCGATCTGCTCGCAGCAATCCGCGAGGTAGGCGCCCTTATGCAGACCGCAGGCGTCAAGAACACCCAGGTCAACGAGTGGGTCTACCGCAGTCTAGCAGCACTAAACGATTCCGACGAAAAGGCCGCCGAGAAGCTCGCCGAAGCTCCCGTCATCAAGGCAGCGCTTTTGTAATTAAAGGATGCGTGGCCTTCTGAGCACCGACGTTCCGAAGGCCACGCAAACAGTTCGCGCTAACCGATAGCCGCGCCACCACGTTCGGCCAAAGCTAGAATCGGCATCATTTGGCGCGGGGCCTTTGCTGCAAGATCGGCATGTTCGAGCAGCTTGCGATTGTTGGTCACCAAGTAATCGATCTGCGCGCGCTTGCACGCGGCGAGTACCAAGTTGTCCTCGTAATCGCGATGGAGCGCTAAGTATTTGTCGGCCAGCCAAAGGTCCGATGCATCTGCACCCACGGCCGTGGCGTTTTCGGTCACGTTCCGAACAAACGCCAACGCCGCATCGCCAATTGCACGGACAGATGCCTCGTCGAGCGCTCCCCCGCCGGCAAGAACGCTACGCTTCGGCTCGTGTTGGACAACGTACAGCACGTCCTTGGCGATATGCACCGGAAAAAACAGCAACGCCCCCGTCTCCGTCGCCTGCCCAATAAACGCGCGCGCGGCAAGCGACTCGGTATGCTCGGCGCAAAACGAATCGACCCATACGTTGGCGTCCACCATGATCTTAAGGGGGCCTCCGCTCACAGGATCATCCCCTTTTGGCGATAATGCTCATCCATGGCTTCGGGATAGACTGTGTCCCAGCTGCGGTCATCAGACGCAGATGATGTATCGATGCCCAGGTCCGCGTAAAGCTGATCCGCCGCCGCCCATGATGCGACAAACGGCGAGGTGCCACCAGCACTAGGCGGTTGGTCGTCAACGGCCGACAACGCCTCTTCGCACGAACCGCCACCCTGCGCTACCTTGGCCACCACCTTTTTGATGAGCTCGGGCGGTGACCCGCCCGAAAGCCGCAGCGCCTCCTCGGCACGGTTCTTGACCTGGCGATCCACGCAAACGTTCACCTGCGCCATGCCGCTAGCAGCACCCACGTCGATCTCGCTCCCTTCAATTGCTATCCTCGATAGCAACACTATATAGAGACGCTATCAATTGGGGTCAAATGCAAAAGGCCTGCGCCCGGACGACACCGATGCCGTCTGGGCGCAGGCCAGATAACGTGGGCAAACACGTCTGCTAACGCAGGTAAGCCTTCGCGTTGCTCAGGCTGTAGGCGATCGTCGAGCCGTTGTGCAGCAGCGACGATGCCTGCGAGGCAATCGCGCCGGTAATGCCCAGTGCCAAGAGCGCCGAGTTGGTGAGCATCACCTTAGAGTAGGAGCTCGTCAGACGATCAACGAGGCCCTGGCTCATACGGCGCAGGCGCACGATCGCAGCAAGATCCGTATCGGTCAAAGTGCGCGGAACCGATGATGGCGCGACGCCCTTCGATTAACGAAGTGATGCCGTGCGCCACGATGTACTCGACGGCAGTATGCCGCACGCGATGCCCTGCACGCAGGCATTCTTTACCGGAGCGCTGGCGAGCAGCTTGATGCCAGCCGTACCAAGCAGAAAACCGCCACCGACAAGCAGGGTGTTAAACGTCGGCTTCTTCATGTTGCTTCTCCCTTTTGCCGCATTGGACACGGCACGGTGCCTCAGCACCCGAGTGAATAAGTTTACTAGAGCACACTTTTGGAAAATAATTTATCTAACTATTAAGGTCAAAAATGGTTAACTTTCTGGAAATCTTAGGGTGCAGACCGGCCGACTTTCGACAATCGGTCTGCCGCAACGTACATCTCCGGCATCCAAGAAAGACTCTCCCCCGTCCCAGCAAATCGAGGTCTAATACTTTTCCCGAGAAGTGAACGAGCAAAATCGGACCCCTGAAGCATCCGCATTTTTTAGTAACAAAACCGCAGGGAAAACTCGGCAAAACCGCAGGAAACAGCGTCCAAATAGTGTCGATGCTTCAGAGGTCCAAATAAGGTCGTTCACTTCTCGGGAAAAGTATTAAGCTTCGCTTTCCACAGCCCAAAAATGTGACCAAGGGACCGTCCCTGCGCCACATCCACAAAAAAATGAGGGTGCCAACGGCACCCTCATTCACCAAATTCCATTTAGCCCCGCCTGACCTGAACGGCTGAGTCGCCACGGAACCCGGGAGCCCGGCAGGGCGGGCGCTTGCTCAAAATGAGTTACCTTCAAAAACAATGGGCGCGCCAACGGCGCGCCCATTCACTCTATTTCCATTCAGCCCGACTGACCAGAACGGCCGAGTCGCCACGGAACCGAGGGGCCGGGCGCAGGGCCTTGCCTCTCAATGAGTTCCGCACGAACAGGAGGCGCCAGTGGCGCCTCCGTCGTGAGTCAGGACTGTCCGAAATTGAGAGGCAAGGCCCTGCGCCCGGCCCCTCGGTTCCCGCTTACGAGAGCGAGGTTCTCAGCAACTCGTTGAAGAGCTTTGGGTTACCCTTGCCGCGACTCGCCTTCATGCACTGGCCCACCAAAAAGCCGATGACCTTCTGGTTGCCGTCACGATACTGCTGTGCCTGCTCGGCACAGTTTGCCAGCACCTCGTCCACAATCGGCTGCAGCGCGCCGGCATCACTCACCTGACGCATACCGCGCTCGTCGACGATCTTGTTGGGGTCGTCGCCGGTCTGGGCCATGGCCTCAAAGACCTCGTGAGCCTGGTTGGAGCTGATGGCATCGGTCGCCAGCAGCTTGGCAAGCGCTGCCACCTGAGCCGGCGCGATGCCGGACTCGGCGAGCGACACGCCCGCGCCCTTAAGGTAGGCGATCATCTCGTTCACCAGCAAGTTTGCAACCGTCTGGGCCTCCTTGCCAGCCATACCGGCAGCGGCGGCCTCAAAGAACTCGGCAAACTCCGGGTCACCGGCGATTTGCTCGGCATCGGCCGCCTTAATGCCAAAATCGGCCTCAAAACGGGCGCGCTTGGCATCGGGCAGCTCGGGAATCTCACCTCGGCAGCGATCGATGAACTCGTCGTCCAGATCGAACGGCGCCAAGTCGGGGTCGGGGAACAGACGATAGTCGTCGGCCGTCTCCTTCACACGCATGACCACGGTGCGCTTGCGGCTGGGCTCCCAGTGGCGGGTCTCCTGATAGATAATGCCGCCCTCCTCGAGCACCTCGGCCTGGCGGCAAATCTCGTAGGCAAGGCCGTCGTGCAGGCTCTTAAACGAGTTGAGGTTCTTGAGCTCGGTTTTGGTGCCCAGCTTGGTCTCGCCGCGACGGCGCAGCGACACGTTGCCGTCGCAGCGCATAGAACCCTTCTCCATGGAGCAGTCCGAAATGCCCAGCGTCACAAAGATGCGACGGAGCTTTTCCATAAACAGGCGAGCCTCCTCAGGCGTACGCAAGTCGGGCTCGGTGACGAGCTCGATCAAAGGCGTGCCGCAGCGGTTGTAGTCGACAAGCGACTCGGCCGCGGCGGTAATGCGGCCCTCGGCACCGCCCACGTGCACCATCTTGGCAGCGTCCTCCTCCATGTGGATGCGAAGAATGCGGATGGGCACCGTGTAGGAACCGTCCTCGCGACGCTCGGGCATCTGCAGGTTGGACGCGTCATAGCTGGCCAGATGGCCGGCACGCTGATTGCCCTCGCGCATGGTCGACGTCATGGACGTGGACAGGCCCTCGGCGTTGGCCGAGGCGCTCGCCAGGCTCTGGGCCTCGGCCTCGCCAAACGCGCAATCGGGGCGCTCTGCAGCGCCGCGACCAGTCACGTCCAGGTCCAGGTGACCGTACATGGCAAAGGCGACCGGACCCTGCGTGGTCTGGAAGTTCTTGGCCATATCGGGATAGAAGTAGTGCTTGCGGTAGAACATCGAGTGGCGCTGGATCTCGCAGTTGGTGGCGAGGCCGGCCTTAACGATGCTCTCGATGGCGCGCTTGTTGGGCACCGGCAGGGCGCCGGGCAGGCCCAAGCACACCGGACACACGTTGGCGTTGGGCTCGTCATCGTGGCTGAGCTTGCAGTTGCAGAACATCTTGGTATCGAGTGCGGTGAGCTCGGTATGAATCTCCAGGCCGATCACGGCCTCCCAATCCTGCAGGACCTCGGAAAGCTCCTTCATTACAGCTCGCCTCCCTTCCCGGCAAAATCGGGTGCGACGGAAAGCGCGGGCGCACCCGTGGCGGCATCGGCAAAGCCGCGCTCCAGGGCGCGGGCAAACGTGAGCAGCTGACGGTCCTTAAACGCCGGACCCACCAGCTGGGCAGAAACGGGCAGCTGAGTATCCTCGCCCAAGCCCAGCGGCACCGAGATACCACCGTTGCCGCAAATGTTGAGCGAGATGGTGTACAGGTCGGAGAGGTACATCTGCGTGGGGTCGCTGATCTCGCCAAACTTAAAGGCCGTGCGCGGCGAGGCGGGCATGAGGATGGTGTCCACCTTGGCATACGCGCTGTCGTAGTCCTGCGTGATGAGCGTGCGGGCCTTTTGCGCAGCGTAGTAATACTTGTCGTACACGCCCGAGCTCAGCAGGTAGGCGCCGAGCATCTGACGGCGCTTGGCCTCGGCGCCAAAGCCGTGGGCGCGCGACAGCGAGCTCTGGTCGGACAGGTTGGCGCAGCCCTCCTCCTGATAGCCGTAGCGAATACCGTCGAAGCGGGCCAGGTTGGAGAACGCCTCGGCCGGGCCGATGACGTAGTAGGCGGCGATGGCGGCATCCAGGTGCGGCAGGTCGACCTCGACCAGCTCGGCGCCCTGGTTCTGCAGCTCCTGGGCGGCGCGCTGAACAGCGGCCTTGACCTCGGACGTCAGGCCCTCGGCCTCCATAAACGCGGGGATGATACCCACGCGCTTACCCTCGATGCTGTCGTTGAGATGCTCGGTAAAATCGACGGCGCAATCCTGGCTGGTGCAGTCGTACGGATCGTGGCCCGCGCCGGTAAGCGCGTTCATGGCCAGCGCGACATCCTCGACCGTGCGGCCGAAGGGGCCCACCTGGTCGAGCGACGAGCCAAAGGCGACCACGCCGTAACGGCTCACGGCGCCATATGTGGGCTTAAAGCCCACCACGCCGCACAGCGACGCCGGCTGGCGAATGGAGCCGCCGGTGTCCGAGCCCAGCGAGAGCGCGACCTCGCCCGCGGCGACGGCGGCAGCGGAGCCGCCCGAGGAGCCGCCGGGCACGCGCTCGGTATCCCAGGGGTTGTTGGTGCGGTGGAACGCCGAGCTCTCGGTGGAGCTGCCAAAGGCAAACTCGTCCATGTTGGCCTTGCCCATGGGCAGGCAGCCGGCATCGAGCATGCGCTGGACGCAGGTGGCGGTGTAGACGCTCTCGTAGTTCTCGAGCATGCGGGAAGCGCAGGTAGTGCGCGTGCCCACAAGGTTCATGTTGTCCTTGATGGCCAGCGGCACGCCCGCGAGCGGGGGCAGCGGCTTGCCTGCGGCACGATCGGCATCCACGCGCGCGGCGGCCTCGAGCGCAAGCTCGGGCGCCACCTGCAGGAATGCCTGGACCCCGCCCTCGCGCGCCTCGATGGCGGCAAGGGAGGCCTGGGCCACCTCGGTAGCGGTAAAGTCGCCCGCGGCAACACCCGCGGCAATCTGGACAGCGGTAAGGGAATCGAAGCTCTGCGCCATTACTCGCTCTCCCCCTCTCCCAAAATGGACGGCACGCGGAAGTAGCGGTCGCGCGCGCTGCCGGCGTTTTCGAGCGCGACGTCGAGCGGCAGGTCGCGCTCGGGCTCGCGCAGGTCATCGCCCATCACGTTGGACAGGCTTCCGATGGGATGGAACGTGGGCTCCACGTCGGGCAAGTCATATTGCAAGACGGGCTCGAGCATCTGGACGGCATCGTTCATGTAGGACGTCATCTGGGCGAGCTCGTCATCGGTCAGTGCGATCTTTGCGTACTCGGCGATACCGCGCACGTCTTTCTCGCTGAGTGCCATAGGCGCTCCCTTCCGCATAACAGTTAAACCGCTCTAGTATACAAGGCAACGCCGGCTTGGAGCAGGCGCTTTACCCAAATGCAGCGAAAACGTAACGAGGGCGGCGGTTGGCAGGCGGCGGGCCGGCGGTTCTGCAGCGAAACCGCACCGTCCATAGCGAAAACCGCCACAAAGGTGCCTGGCCCCTTTGTGGTGGCCGGATCCGCAGGATGGCATGACCCGGGGCGCAAACCATCACAACATTCGACGTTATTCGGCAAAATCGCGATTTTCATCGAATGTTGTGATGTTTTTTACTGCTTTGCGGCACGATCCAAATGCCGGCGTCCAAACAGCAGCAGTGCCGCGGGAACCGCTGTCACGACCATACCCGCCCCGATGAGCGTCTGCTGCACGCCAAACGTCGCCGCCAGCCACGGGGCAATCGCCAGCGGCGCCACGCCGGCGAACATGTTGCCAAAGCCCATGACCGAGTTGACGCGACCGAGCTGTTCGAGCGGGGCCGTCGTTTGCACGATCGTGTTGTGGAGCGGGTTGACGACGCCCCAGGCCACGCCCAGGGCAATCTGGCCGACGAGAGCTACGCCCACGTACGGCGTTCCCACGTAGAGCAGGCTTCCCAGGCCCACGGACAGAAGCGCCACGAGCAGCGTCTTAAGGTTGACCAGGTGCGGCGGCAAGCGGAGCGCGACCACGGCGCCCAGCACCGCGCCCACGCCGCAGGCAGACGAGAGCCAGCCCATCCACTCGACACCGACATGCAGAACATCACGGTAGAAGAATGACTCCAGTGGATCGAAGGCGCCATAGCCAAAGTTCGAAAGGAAAATAATGCAGAACAGCAGGGCGAGGACGCTGTTGGTAAAGACTGTCTTGATGCTGGTCACGAAGGTGACGCGGGTGGATTTATTGGAGTCGGAGCTTTGATTGGCAGTACTTGCCGTTGTGCTGCTATCCGCGGGAGCACTTTCGCGCGCGGCGACGCGACCTGCTTGCGGCCTAAAGCCCCAACCGGCGACGAGCGCCAGTACGGTAAAGATCATCATGAGCAAAAACACCGCGTGTGACGATGCAGCCGCCGCGACAAAGCCGCCCAGTGTGGGGCCGACGATAATGCTCACGTTGGAGAGCATGGCGATGGCGGAGTTGATGTCTTTGAGCTCGACGGGGTCGTCGGTGAGATACGCCGGATAGGACGTGGCGACGGGCTGGGCGAATCCTATCACAAAGCCCAGGAGCACCGCGCCGGCAAGGACTGTTCCGGTCGCGCTGCCACAGGCGAGGATTGCCGCGCCGGTTGCCAACGTGCCGAAGATACTCGCCCGGAAATGCCGCCACGGACCCCAAGCGTCAAGCGCCGCTCCACCCGCAAAGGATCCCAGGATCACGAAGACGTTCATAAACAGGACGGCCAGCGATGTCGCAACGACCGAAGCGCCGTCCGCATAGGTGAGTGTTCCGATAACACCGATAAAGTAGCTGGTCTGAAAGCCGGTATATATGAGGAAGCGCATTGCCACCAGGTGCTTAGCCTGCGCGGACAACGAAGGGCGAGGTTTTGAGAGAAGAGATACGAGCACGGAGACTCCTCGTTTCATACGAATACGGGCGGTGGACATTCGTCGCCGTCTGTCAAATCAATCTATCCGCATGAAACATTAAGGACGCATCAGGACCCTTCTCTCCGTTTTTCGCCCGTCATGAACTACTTGGTAGATTGTAAGGCATGTCACAAAAATCTACCAAAGCAAAAACCACCACAAAGATGCCTGGCCCCTCTGTGGTGGAAATGACGTTTGCCCAGATAAAACCTGCCAAAATAAACCTGTCCCTTTTTGGCAGGTTCAGCGCCAAGCCTTAAAGGTGGTCTTGGATAAGGTCGCAGATGGCGCGGGCGTCGTTGATGTTGATGGCTCGGGTCGCAAAGCCTGCGTCGAAGGCCTGACGTGCCAGGGCTTCGTTGCAGGCAAGGGCCAGCGTGCGGCCGTCGACCAGGTCGAGCGAGCTCTTGCCACGCAGACGGTCGACACCGGAGCGCGCGACCACGATGTTGTCGAAACCCTCGGTCTTGTAGCCCTCGATGATCACCACGTCGACATCGTTGTAACGCGACAGCAGCTCGCGCGCGGGCATCTCGTCCCCCTCGCGCGTGTCGGCGTACTCCGCCCAGCGCGTGGCGCAGATGAGGCCCACGTGCTTGGATCCGGCCTGGTGATGGCGCCAGGTATCCTTAGCGGGCACGTCGATATCAAAGCCGTGGTGCCCGTGATGCTTGAGCGAACCCACGCGCAGGCCGCGACGGGTGAGCTCGGCGATAACCTTCTCGACGAGCGTGGTCTTGCCCGAGTTTTGGTAGCCGATAAACGCGATCGCGGGGACGGCCGGTGTCGGAGCTGCGGGCGCGACGGCGACGGGTGAGCTCGCGGGTGCGGCACCGTCAGTGGCCACGGCCTCAACAGCAGCGGCCTGACGCTCTGCGCGGTCCCACACGCCCGAGCGGCCGCCCTCCTTGTGCAACAGGCGCACGTCGACGATCTCCATACCGCGATCAACCGCCTTGCACATGTCATAGATCGTTAGACACGCAGCACTCGCGCCGGTCAGGGCCTCCATCTCGATACCCGTCTTGCCCGTCACGCCGGCCGTAACCAGTACGTGAAAGCCAACCTGCCCGTCCGCGCGCGCCGGTGCCCAGCCCTCGGGCATATCCTCGGCCGGCGTCCCCGCCGGAGCGATGGGCGCAATGTCGCACTTGCTCTTGGTAATGAGCAACGGATGGCACATGGGAATGATGTCGCTCGTGCGTTTGATGGCCATGATGCCCGCCACGCGCGCGCAGGCAAGCACGTCGCCCTTTTTGGCGCGGTCCTGCAGTACCATGGCCTGTGTCTCGGGATGCATGAGGATGGTGCCCTCGGCGATGGCGATGCGATGGGTCTCGGCCTTGTCGGACACATCGACCATGCGCACCTCGCCCTTGGCGTCCACGTGCGTCAGCTCGTTGCGACGTGCGTCACGGGCGGGTTCGGTGGCCGCGCTGGAAGTCGGCTGCGCGGACGCGTCGGCGTTGCCAGCATTCGCCGCGGCCGTGGCTTTGTGGGCAGACATCGCGGCCCTGCGAGCGGCCTTGGTGGCGTCGGCGTACCTGCTCTTGGCCATATGATCATCCTCCGATTTGGGACATAAATCGTTGCGTGCCCTCAATTATCGCGTGTTCCTGCGGTTTGTGGGCCACGGCATCGTGCCAAATCGAAAGTACCTGTATATCATCACCACGGCGCAGGGCGTCGCGCACCGAATACTCGGCATCGCTAAACAGGCATGGACGCACGTTGCCATCGGCCGTCAGGCGCAGACGGTTGCAATTCGCACAAAAATGGTTGGACATGGCGCTAATAAAGCCAACCGTTCCCGCCGCGCCCGGAAAGCGCCAATAGCGCGCAGGGCCCGCGCCGGCAGGAGCGTCGTTGATGTCGAGCGGCTCGAGCTCGCCCAGCCCCGTCGCGGTGGCCCCGGCATTGATGCGCGCCCGCAGCTCGTCACTCGGCACGGTATCGCTCGCGTCCCACAGCTCGGGATTGAGCGCGGGCGCATGCGGGTCCACAGCGCAATGCGAGCTCGTGTGCTCGTCGCCGATGGGCATATATTCGATAAAGCGCAGGTGGATGGGACGGTCGAGCGTGAGCCGCGCGAGGGCCGCCACATCCTGGTTGAGCCGGCGCACAACAACGCAGTTGACCTTAACGGGCTCAAAGCCCCAAGCCAGCGCCGCGTCGATGCCGGCCATGGTCTGCTCGAGCCGACCCAGGCGCGTGATCTTTCCAAAGAGCGTAGGGTCGAGCGTGTCGAGCGAGATGTTGACGCGGTTAAGCCCGGCATCTTTGAGCTGCGGCGCCAGCTTGGGCAGCAGGGCGCCGTTGGTGGTGAGCGAGATGTCCTCGATCTGAGGGATCGCGCGGATGTCGCGAATAAGCGGAATAATACGGCGGCTGACCAGCGGCTCGCCGCCCGTCAGGCGCACGCGGCGAATGCCCTCCCCCGCCACCAAGCGAACAAAGCGGGCGGTTTCCTCGGCGCTGAGTAACTCGTCGTGTGCACGGGGCGCCACGCCATCGGCCGGCATGCAGTAAATGCAGCGGAAATTGCACTTGTCGGTAACGGCAATGCGCAGGTAGTTGATATCGCGGCCAAAACCGTCATGCTGCACGTGCCCGTCCACGCAGCCCTCCCCTCACGCGGCGTTTTATTCTTCGAAAAACATAATACCCCACGAGAGAATCATGCCACACCCGTACGACAGGACAGGTCGCTTCGAACAAGACCGGCTTTCCAAGCCCATCCTCAACACACAAACCTTGACTCTACAATCGT
The DNA here is from genome assembly GCF_052065455.1 of Collinsella sp. HCP28S3_E9. Classification (NCBI taxonomy): domain Bacteria; kingdom Bacillati; phylum Actinomycetota; class Coriobacteriia; order Coriobacteriales; family Coriobacteriaceae; genus Collinsella; species Collinsella sp. HCP28S3_E9. The sequence continues at coordinate 33,785 of NZ_JBQHTZ010000016.1, read as the reverse complement.
TATAGGGTTTTCACTACACTGGTACGGAAACAGACCCAGCCAGAAAGCCCCACCTATGGAACACGACCTCACACGCGGCAATGTCCTTAAGACCATCGCGGTCTTTGCCCTGCCCTATATGCTCTCGTACTTTTTGCAGATGCTCTACGGCATGGCCGACCTGTACATGATGGGGCAGTTTAGCGGTGCCGCCGGCATCACCGCCGTGGGCAATGGTGCGCAGACGCTCTATATCATTACCGTGACGCTCGTGGGTCTGGCCATGGGAACGACGGTTATCGTCGGCCACGCCGTGGGCTCGCGCCGCTTCGATCGCGCCGAGACCGCCATCGGCAACACCATCACGCTGTTTATGGGTGTCTCGGTAGTGCTGGCAGCCATCCTGCTCGCACTGTGCCCGCAGATCGTGGCACTTATTGGCACGCCAGCCGAGGCAGTCGAAGGAACCGCCGCCTACCTGCGCATCTGCTTTGTCGGCATCCCGTTTATCGCCGCATACAACATTCTCTCGGCCATCTTTCGCGGCCTGGGCGATTCGCGCTCGCCCATGTACGTGATTGGCGTGGCGTGCATCATCAACATCGCACTCGATTTTCTGTTTATCGGCCACATGGGACTCGGCCCCGTGGGCGCGGCGCTCGGCACGGTAACCGCCCAGACGGCAAGCGTTGCCCTCGCGCTCGTGTGGCTTAAGAGCCGCCGCACGAACATCCATGTTAAGCGCAGCGACCTGCGCCCCCAGCCCGAGGTGCTCGGCGGCATCCTTAAGATCGGCGTGCCCGTGGCCGTACAGGACGGCTGCATCCAGGTGGCGTTTATGTTTATCACCGTCATCGCCAACCATCGCGGCCTGGTCGACGCCGCCGCCGTGGGCCTGGTCGAAAAGATGATCAGCTTTTTGTTCATTGTACCGAGTTCCATGGGCGCCACCGTCAGCGCACTCACGGCGCAAAACGCCGGCGCGGGCAAGGGCGACCGTGCGCGTCAGGTGCTCAAAGACGCCATGACCATCTCGGTGGTGTACGGCTGCCTGATCACGGTGCTGATGTGGCTGGTGGCGCCGGCGTTTATCGGCTTTTTCGCCAAAGACCCCGCGGTGGTCGCGGCCGGCACCGGCTATATGCGCAGCTACATTTTCGATGCAATCTTTGCCGGTATCCACATTTGCTTTAGCGGATTTTTCGCTGCATATGGCAAGAGCTACATCGGCTTTGCGCACAACGTGCTTGCCGTGGCACTCATTCGCGTGCCGGGCGCGTGGCTGCTGTCGAACGCCTATTCCGACACGCTGTTTCCCATGGGCATCGCCTCGCCGTGCGGGTCGATTCTGTCGGCAGTCATCTGTGTTGTCGCGTTTACGGTGCTCAACCGGCGCGGGGCTTTTGACAAGTTAGCAGCGTAGCGGGGCAATGCGAAATCGCCCTCATTGACGACATCATCAGCGACGACCCCGCGACCTACGTGACGCAGATCACGATGCCGGTTTCCCCAACAAAGTAAGAACCGCCCGGAAGGCATCGCGCTTTCGGGCGGTTCTTCAATTTGACTATTGATGCCTTAAGCCTGGGGCACCTCACCGGTAGCCAAGATCTGCTCGAGTGCGTCCTCGTCCAGCACGGGTACGCCCAGCTGCTCGGCCTTGGTAAGCTTGGAACCCGCTTTGGGACCGGCAACCAGATAGCTCGTCTTCTTTGATACGCTGCCCGAGACCTTGGCGCCGAGCACCTTGAGCGCCGCGCCCGCCTCGTCGCGCGTGCGGTTGACGAGCGTGCCGGTGAGCACGAAGGTCAGACCCGCGAGCGGCTGTGCGTCGGCGAGCTCGCCTGCCACGCCAGCGTCGGCTGCGGCTTGCGCGTGCGCGGCGCCCAAATCGACCTCGAGCAAAAAGCCCGCCTGGCGCAGACGTTCCAGGACGGCAAGGTTCTCGGGCACGGCCAGGAACTGCTTGACGCTCGCCGCAATCTTGGGGCCGATGCCCTCGCACTCGGCGATGTCCTCTTCGCTCGCCAAGATAAGCTTGTCAATCGACAGGAATCGCCCGGCGATGACCTCGCCCACGCTCTTGCCCACGTGACGGATGCCCAGGGCAAACAGCACGCGACCGAGCGGCTGACTCTTGGACTTGTTGAGCTCGGCGATGATTTTCTCGGCCGTCTTGAGGCCTACCGGAATGGGGTCGCCCTTCTTAACGCCCTTTTTGCTGTTGGAGCTGGCATAGGTGCGCCCCGTGTCCAGGCCTGCGATGTCGTCGACCGTGAGCTGATAGAAGTCTGCGACGTCGTGAATCAGCCCGGCGGCGATCATCTTGTCGACGATCTCGTCGCCTAGGCCATCGACGTCCATACAACCGCGGCTCACCCAGTGGAGCAGGCGCTCCTTGAGCTGTGCGGGGCAGTCGATGGACACGCAGCGGTAAGCCACCTCGCCATCCTCGTGGACCACGGGGCTACCGCACACGGGGCAGATCTCGGGCATATGCCAGTCGACCGAATCGGCCGGACGCTTGTCGAGCACCGGACCCACGACCTCGGGGATCACATCACCCGCCTTGTGCACGATGATGGTGTCGCCCTCGCGCACGTTTTTGCGGCGGATCTCGTCGATGTTGTGCAGCGTGGCGCGCGCGATGGTGGAGCCGGCAACCGTCACCGGGTCGAACTCGGCGACCGGCGTGAGCACACCGGTGCGGCCCACCTGGATGCGAATTTCGCGCAGGATGGTCTGCTTTTCCTCGGGCGGAAACTTAAAGGCAATGGCCCAGCGCGGCGCGCGGGCGGTAAAGCCTAGGTCGAGCTGCTGCTGGAAGCTGTCAACCTTTACGACCACGCCGTCGATGTCGTAATCCAGGTCGCCGCGGTGCTCGAGCGCCTGGGCACAAAACTCGTGGACCTCGGCCGGCGTGGCACAACGAGCCACGTTAGGGTTGACGCTAAAGCCGGCGCTACGCAACCAGTCCAGAAACTCGCGCTGGCTGTGGACGTGCAGCGGGTCGGTATCGGCGATGGCATAGATAAAGGTGGCCAGATCGCGGCGCGCCGTGACCTTGGGATCCTTCTGACGCAAGGATCCAGCAGCGGCGTTGCGCGGGTTGGCGAAGGGGTCGCGGCCCTCGGCATCGGCCTCTTCATTCAGGCGGACAAAGCTGCCCTTGGGCATATAGACCTCGCCGCGTACCTCGATGGTGCGCTCGCGGTCGGCGCCCATGTGAGCGAGCGCCGGCTCGGATAGGTGCATGGGCACATCCTTGATGGTACGGACATTGAGAGACACGTCCTCGCCCGTGGTGCCGTCGCCGCGCGTGGCGGCGCGCACGAAAGTGCCGTTTTGATAGGTAAGCGCGACGCCCAGGCCGTCGATCTTGAGCTCGCAGGTATAGGTGACGCTACCGGCGCCGAGCGCATCCTCGGTGCGCTGGAGCCAAGCGTCGAGCTCGTCCAGATCCATGGCATCGTCCATGGAATACATGCGCGCCATGTGCTTGACCGGCGTAAACTGCTCGCTCACGTAGCCGCCCACGCGCTGGGTATAGCTGTCGGGCGTCACCAGGTCAGGGTAGGTAGCCTCGATTTCTTGCAGTTCAACGAGCATTTTGTCAAAGGCAGCGTCCGTGATCTCGGGCGCATCGAGCATGTAGTAGCGGTAGGCGTGGTAATCGAGCTCGTGGCGCAACTCAGCCGCGCGCGCTGCCGCCTGGGCACGGGTATCGGCCGGCGCGGCGGTATCCGTGCTCGCTGGCGTTTCGGTATCGATGTCCACGCCGTCACCAAACAGGCTCGATTGCTCCATAGCGGCACTCCTTCGCTCGATTTCAAACGGATACAAGAGTACCACCGGTCGCGATGGGGCCGAATAGCAGTCTCAAACCGCACCGAATTGGCAGCGACCGGACCAGGGTTGGACAGTTAGTTCAGATTTGTATAATTACGCGCGCCGAATCGAGCTGAAATATCGGCTTTTCGCCCCAATCAATCGTTCTGAACGGCAAATTAGGTTTGCTTCCGTCTTCGAGACACCCATCTCGGCCCGTCTTTCATTTCAAAACCGCTCAAAACACGCCTCAGACCGCACCCGTTATATACAAATCTGAACTAACTGTCCAAGCCCTTCCGAACCATGCCCTTGCCATTTCTAAATGATCCGTTTTCCTCCATCCCCAACGGATCAATAAGAGAAGAGGGGCTGTCCCGCGCTGGCGGAACAGCCCCTCTGGCTTCGATATGTGCGATACAGCTCGTTAGAAACCCTGACCGTAGCCTTGCCCCTGACCCTGTTGGCCCAGCAGTTCTTCCAGGTACTGGCGCAGTTGCTCGTCGGTAATGCCGCCGTTGCCGGTGTCGGTCGCGCTGTCGTCCTGCTGCTGGTTCTGCAGCTCCTCATCAGAACCCAGCTCGACCGTGACCTTTTTCTCTTCCTTGCCGCGCACGAGCGTGATCTCGACCTTCTCGCCCACCTCGTGGCTGCGCAGCGCGATAATCAGGCCATCGGCGCTCGTAATCTCATCGTCACCCAGCTTGGTGATGACATCGCCCTCTTGGATGCCAGCCTTGGCGGCAGGACCGTCCTCGACGACACTTGCCACATACGCGCCGCTATCGGTGCCGAGATTGTTAGTGCGGGCGTTGAGCGCGTTGACGCTCGAAAGCGTGGCGCCCAGGTACGGATGAACCGGCGTCTTGCCGTCGATGATCTGGTCGGCGATGTTCTTGGCATAGTTGACCGGAATGGCAAAGCCCACGCCCGAGCTGGAGCCCGAGTAGCTCTCGATAAGAGAGTTAATACCCACGAGTTCGCCATTGTCGTTAACGAGCGCGCCGCCGGAGTTGCCCGGGTTGATGGCGGCATCGGTCTGGATCATGTTGGCGTAGATGGTGTTGCCGCTGGTAGAACTCATGGCCGTGGAGCGATACAGCGCCGACACAATGCCCGTGGAGACAGACTGCTCGTTGCCGAACGGCGAGCCGATCGCCATGACCCACTCGCCCACGTTAAGCTTGGAGGAATCACCAATCTCGATCGGCGTGAGCTTGGAGGCGTCAGCATCCTTGAGCTTGATGACGGCCAGGTCGCTCGAGGCGTCGTTGCCCACGAACTCGGCCTCGTAGGTGGTACCGTCGTCCATGGTAACCACGTACTGATCGTAACCATCGACCACATGGTTGTTGGTGAGGATGTGGCCCTCGGTATCGAGCACCACGCCCGAACCGACGCTGCCCGAACCATCCGACTCGTCGGCAGACTGCGAAAGCGAGCCATTCTGGCTACCGCTCGAAGTGGCGGTGATGGAAACGACGGAGGGCAGGGCCTTGGCAGAAACGGCCTCGGCAAGCGTGGTGTCCTCGGAGTCAATCGTAATCTTTTGCGTCGATGAACCCGAAGCACCCGCCGTCACGACATTCTTTCCGCCGCCAATGTTGAGCGTGCCACTCATAATGAGCGCGATGACCAGCAGGGCGCCGCAGGCGCAGCCGGCGAGCGCCGTAATAAAGATCGGCAGCTTTTTGGTCTTGGTCTTGACCACCGTGTGCTTGTTTACAACCTGCTGACCGCCCAGCGGCTGGCCGGTCCGTGTGTCGTAGGCCTGCACGTAGGGAATGTTGCCGTCGGCAGGCGTCGACTCCACCTGCACGCGCGGCTGCTGCTGGGTCTCGCCGGCGTTGCCCGCATCCTGGGGACGCTGGGAATCGTTCTCGCTCATAGCTGCGATCCTTTCGTCTAATAACCAAAGGCCCGCCAAACATGTGGCGGGCCATCATTGTTCACGTTGAGTTGTACCCCAATATGCGGGCGAACGTGTATGAGAACGCAATCTTTAAGGAATGCTTAAGTTCTGCTGCAAACTCGAAAGGGATCCACGCATGCGGCAAAACCACCACGAAGGCGCCTGCCCCCTTTGCGGTGAAAAGCTAGTCCTTAAACAGATAGCCCACGCCGCGGACGGTGGTAATGTGCGCCGCGATCTGCGGGCCCACCTTAGAGCGGATGCGTCGAATGTGCACGTCGACGGTGCGCGTGCCGCCGCAGTACTCAAAGCCCCACACGCGGTGCAGCAGCACCTCGCGGCTGTAGGCGCGGTTGGGGTGCGTCGCCAAAAAGCTCAGCAGCGAGTACTCCATCAGCGTCAGGTCGATGGGCTCGTCGTCGAGTGTCACCTGGTAGGTAGCCAGGTTAATCTCGAGGTTATCGATGTTGAGCACATCGTCGGCGGTGATGGTCTCCTCCTCGCCCATCAGGCGCTGCGCACGAGCCTTAAGCTCGTTGGGTGTCGCCGTGGGGCATACAAAGTCGGCATGCGCGTGATTGGGCAGGCGCAGGGTGCCGAGCGCCTCGTCGTCGACGATTACCAACATGGGAACGCCGCCGCGGTCGTCGAGCCATTTGGCAATCTGATCGATGCGGTCGCTGCGGATGCCATCGGAATCGAGGATCAGCAGGTCAAAGTCATGCGCCGCAGTCGGCGAATCGGGGGTTGCCAGGCTCACCTCGACACCCAGGGTGGTCGTCAAGCTGCGGGCAAACTCGTGGAAGCGCGTCGTGCGCGCCATGAACAGGGCACTCTTTTCGGACATATCGACCTCCAAGGAAATGAGCTCAATCGTACTGGAACGAACCAGCGCGATTAGGAGTTCGCCAGATAATGCTTGATCTCCCACTCGGTAATCGTGGACTCAAACTTATGCCACTCGTCGCGCTTCTTTTTGAGGAAGAAGCTGTGGATGTGCTCGCCGAGGGCATCCTTCATAAACTGCGAGTCCTCAAACACGTCGAGCGCCTCTTTGAGCGAGCGCGGCAGCGGCGTATAGCCGGCCTCGACCATCTGACGGTCGGTAAGCTTGAGCGTCTCGGCCGTTGCCTCGGGCGGGAGTTCCAGCTTGCGCTCGATGCCGTCCAGACCAGCCGCCAGCGTGACGACGTTGACCAAGTACGGATTGGCCATGGGATCGGGACTGCGCAGCTCGATGCGTGTGGACAGCTGCTTGCCGGGCTTGTAGACCGGGATGCGGACCATGCTCGCGCGGTTGCGCAGGCCCCACGTAGCGTACTGTGGCACGGAGTCGCCGCCCGTGGTGATGCGCTTGTACGAGTTGACCGTGGGGTTGGTGATGGCGCTGATCTCGCGCGCGTGTGCCAGAATGCCGGCCATATAGTGCTTGGCGATATCGGAGAGGTGGTACTTCTCGTCGTCCTCGCCCCAAAAGACGTTGTTGCCGTCGTGGTCGAACAGCGACTGATGCAAAAACATGGCGCTGCCGTCCTCGCCCGCCAGCGGCTTGGGCATAAAGGAGGCGTGGCAACCGCTCTCGTAGGCCTGCTGCTTAATGATGAGTTTGGCCGTGGTGATGGCGTCGGACATGCTCAGGGCCTCGGCGTGACGCAAGCTAATGCCGTGCTGCGAGCGGCCGGCGGCGTGGAAGGTGTACTCCACGGGCACGGACATCTTCTCGAGCGTGAGCACCGTATTGCGGCGCAGGTCGCGAGCGGCATCGCTCACCGAAAGGTCGAAGTAGCCCACGTTGTCGAGCGGCTCGGGGGTGTGCTCGTCGGGGAAGTAGTAATACTCCAGCGCGGCACCCACGTTGAGCAGGTAGCCGGCCTTCTCGGCCTTATAGAACATGCGGCGCAGGGCGTCGCGCGGGTCGCCGGCAAACGGCTTGCGATCGGGAGTACACACATCGCAGAACACGCGGGCGACGCCGTTATGGCTCGGGCGCCACGGCAGGATCTGGAAGGTCGAGGCGTCAGGGAACGCGAGCATGTCGGCTTCCTCGGGCGTGGCAAAGCCCTCGATGGCGGAGCCGTCAAAGCCAATACCCTCCTCAAAAGCGACCTCGAGGTCTTCGGGGCTAATGGCAAAGTTCTTGAGGCGGCCGAGAATGTCGACAAACCACAGACGCACAAAGCGGATGTCACGCTGCTCTACGGAACGGAGTACGTAATCGATGTTCTGCTGGTTCATGTCGCTCCCCTTTCTTTCGGGCGGGTTTCGACTGGTCTATATCGCAGATACTATCGCAGAAAAATGTTTCCGCAGGGTTAAAGCGTATCAAGCGCCCAAAAAACGTGCTCGAACAGGCAGTTACGAACGAGCGGCTAGCGCGAGGTCGAAGCGCGGTGTTCGATGTGGCCGGGAACCTCGATGCGTTCGGGCGCCAGCTTTGCGGCATCGCCCACGGTGGTGGTAACAACGTCGATACGCTCGGAGAGGCGATCGACCACGCGCTCGGCGATGGTGAGGGTGTCCTGCGCGGCCGTGGTGACTCCGCCAAAGAGCACATGGTTCCAGGGACAGTCGTCAAACGTCGCGATCTTGAGCCCCGCCGGCAGCGAGGGACCAAGCTGCGCCAGCGCCTCGGTAAGGCGCAGGAAAACCAGGCCGTTGACGGTAATGAGGCCGAGCTCTTTTCCTGCATAGCCGCGGATGGTCTTGTCCAGGCGGCCGACGCCCGTGGCGCCCCCGTCGGCCAGGGTGACGACCTCGCCGGAAAGGCCGCGGCGCGAAAGCTCGTCGGTAAAGGCCTCGGCGCGCTCGCGACGGACGGGGCTGTCGTCGCTTGCCTCGGTGAGCAGGCACAGGTGCTCGCTGCCAGCGGCGGTCAAGGCGTCTACCAGGCCGGCGACCAGCTCACGGTTGTTAGATGTCACCAGATCGACACCGCCGTCGGCAACGTCGCGGTCGAGCAGCACAACGGGCAGGCGTCCCGCTGCCGCGACGATCGCCTCGTCGTTACCACCGCAGGTATTGACGACCAGGCCGTCCACGCCAGCGTCGATAAGCCTGGTGAGCGACTCGGCCTCCTTGGCGGGATCGTTGCCGCTAATGGCTGTCATGAGCGAGCAGCCGCGCGCGGCGGCGCTGGCGGAAAGGCCCTCGAGCATGGCGCTAGAGAACGGGTTGGCGATGTCGGCCAAGATCACGCCGATGAGGTTGGTACGCGAGCTGCGCAGATTGCGCGCGGCGGCACGTGGGCGATAGCCGGTACGCTCGATAACCTCCGCAATGCGAGCACGGGTTTCCTCAGTCATTTGCCCGGGGCGGTTATTGAGATAGCGCGAGACCGTGGCCGGGCTCACACCCGCCTCGACGGCAATGTCCTTGATTCTCATCTGCGCCATAGCGCACCCCGTTTCCCCATTGTCGGCAGTCTGAGCCATTTTAGGCATTTTTTAAAATTCTCGGTTGCAAAACGCTGTAGGTGAGCAGCATCGTTTTTGCGTCTCGAGCAGATGCGATAATGGGCTAGATAGCCGAGTCTTTGGACAGCTCAAAATAATCGGGATGTAAGGCGATAACCGGACCTTGCTCTTCGGGCATCAGGTGCAGGTGTGTCTCGGCCAGATAGCTCGCCGCGTCGGTATCGCCCCTCTTAATGGCCTCGAGAATCCGGCGATGCTGCCGACGAATCGGCTCCCAATCTAGATCCTGCGACACCATACGCAACCAGTTGTATCGCTCAAAATGCGTATTGACGCTCTTCATCCAATCCCACAACATATGACGGCCGGCAATCTCAAAACACGTCTCATGGAACAGGTTGTCCAGGTCAAAGAAACGACGCGTTTCGCCATGGTCGAGCGACTCGGACTCGGCAAGAATCTGATCGAGCCGATGCTTTTGCTCGGGCGTGGCGACCGAGCAGCATTTAATGAGTACGCTTCGCTCGAGTTTCTCGCGCAAGAAACAGGCGTTCTCGGCGCGCTCCATGCTGATCTTAGAGACGTAGGTGCCGCTTTTGGGACGCGTTTCCACCAGCTCCTGCTCACGCAGGCGCACAAAGGACTCGCGAATGGGCGTACGCCCGATTCCCGTCTCCTTTTCCAGACCAATCGCCGAAAGGCGCGTGCCGGGCTTGAGCTCGGCATAGATGATCTTGGAGCGCAGTGCATTGTATGCCTGATCTTGCAAGCTTTGATTATGCTGGTGCTGTTCCATAAAGCCCTCGGATAAACCCTCGGTTAGTCAAATACCACCATGCAATACTATCGCATCGACACGCCCCAGCTCCCAATCAGTCTTTTTGGGACGGGGCTCTTTTAGCTACCCTAGCCCGCAGATCGGCCCCTTGCCACAAAAGTGGCCCATCTACTACGTTAACACGGATAGCCTCGGCCATACCAAAAACCGTGAAAACAAAACCGCAGGTAGGCAGCTTGTCGATTTTCGAAAAAGCCGACTATGGTTGACCCCTGCGGCTTAAACGTAGTAGATAGGCCCTTTTCGTGGCGCAGCACTACTGCACCCCAAATTGGCACCCCGAGCCTGTTATAAGTTGCTGCGAAATACGGACGGTTGATGATCAAGGCGCGCTATGCGGGTTGCTATAGCTCGAACGTCCCACGTCCGATGCACCAAAGCGTTTGCGACAGCTTCGCGAAACGCCTCGAGAGGAATTCGATCGGTTTGGACGCGCTCCATCCCTTCGATACGTTCATAACGGTAGTAGCGTGCAAACATAGCCACCGCCCTGTCCACCTGATCAATTGCGGATATATTTGTCGCCGCCTCGCGATCCAAGATCACATCCTCGGTATCACCAAAACGGACGCAGTCGATGCCCGGAAAATCATTCTTATCCGCCAAAATCGCCGCAGCGTTGGTATAGCCGTCCTTGCCGAGCAAGCGAAGCGTGCGCATAATATCCGGCGTTAGCTCAGAAATGCCGAGATGTTCAACACACTTATGCTCGAGCGTGTGAAAACTCAAGTCCTGGCGAGCCGACGTGAGCGCGTCGAACGTTACGTTGCTGCCTTCGAGCGTCAGCCTGCCATACTCAAACCGGTCGACCTCCACCGGTGCCGAATCGTTTCGCCTGTAGGCCTTCAAGATATAAGACGAAAACCGTTTGCGTACTGATTTATCCGAGACGCAAACGGTTTTCGTCTTGATTTGCGTACGGAATTAAGACGCATAATTTCGCTTTCGTATGGCTCAATACCGGACGCAGACTGTTTTCGTCTGTCAATACGTCTGCAATCCAAACGAAAAGAGCCCTGAGCTCGTATGAACTCGGGGCTCTTGATGCCGCACATGTATGAGAGGATAAATTCGATGCGTACGGGCGCTACTCCATGAAGCCGCCCTGGGATGGCGGCAACCTCGTCGTTACCCGTCTGATGGGTGTGTTCAAGGCGTCCGTTCCCCTTTTTATCGACGTAACGGGCAAAAAAGCTCGTCGAGGAGACCATCCACACGCACCACGTTGCGGCCGACGCCATCGAGGCGCACAACCCCACCGCCGCTCACGATACGATGTATCTGCACCTGGCCTACAACCGCAACATGATTGTGGAAGGCACACAGACAAAAGGCATTTAAGGCTCGGCAATGATCTTTCTTTGATAAAACGCAAGCGGCGGCCGCCCAAACACGGGACGGCCGCCGCTTGCGTTTTATCAAATGGTGCAATGGGGTCAGGTTCACATGCACCAAGTTGGTGCAAAGCAACCTGTCCCCATGCAACAAGGGGTTGACTAGAGCTCGCAGGCGACCTTGTAGCCATCGCCGATGGCGTCGCGAATGTTGCCGCACTTGTTGGCATCGCCCAGCACGTGAGTGGTAACGCCGGCTGCCGCCAGGTCGTCGGCCAGCTTGGTATTGGGACGATAGCCCATAGCAAGCACCAGCGTATCGGCACCGGCGATGGTGTGGATCTCGCCATCCTTCTCGTAGCTGATAGTGTCCTCGGTAATCTCGGTCACCTTGGCCTCGGTCAGCACGTGAACGCCCTTTGAGAGCATGCGCGTGATGAGCACCGCGCGACCAGCACCACCCTCGTTGGCGGCGAGCGTCTTGGTCATCTCGATGACGGTGACGTCGCGGTTGGCCGGCGACAGGTCGTTGACCAATGGGGCCAGGTAATCGGCCGTCTCGCAGCCAACGGTGCCGCCACCCACGATGACGATCTTCTTGCCCGGGAAAGCCTTGCCGCCCAGCAGGTCGTCAGCCGTCATAACCTGCTTAAAGCCCTGCATGAAGGCCGGAGCGATAGGCTCGGCGCCATAGGCCAGGACAACCTCGTAGCCGGCGTAGTCACGCTGAATGTCCTCGGCAGTAAGCTCGGTGCCAAAGACGCACTTTACGCCGGCCTCGGCCAGGCGACGGTACTGATACTTGATCACGCGGGTGAGTTCCTGCTTTGCCGGCGGAACGGCTGCGATGCGCATCTCGCCGCCCGGCTCGTCCTGCTTATCCACGAGCACCACGTTATGACCGCGTTTGGCGGCAATGTAGGCTGCCTCCATGCCCGCGGGACCGGCGCCCACAACCAGTACGTTCTTGGCCTCGGCGGCGGGTTCGTAGCCAGCCTCGTCGCGCTCCACGTCCGGGTTGACGGTGCAGGAGATGCGCTTGCCAAACATAATGCCGTTCAGGCAACGCAGGCAACCGATGCAGGGACGGATCTCGTCGGCGTTGCCAGCGGCTGCCTTGTTGCAGAACTCGGCATCGCACAGATTGGCGCGGCCCATCATACAGATGTCGGCCGCGCCGTCCTCGATCAGCTCCTCGGCGATCCAGGCCTCGTTAATGCGTCCGACGGTGGCGACGGGAATGTTGACGTGCTTTTTAATCTCGCGCGAGCAGGCGGCGTGCGAGGCCTGCTGCGTGCCGGCGGCGGGAATCGCGGAGCCACGCTTGATGGTGGTGCCGCCCGACACGTGAATCATGTCGACGCCGGCCTTTTCCAGGCGACGCGAGACGTAGATCATGTCGTTGAGGGTCAGGCCGCCATCGGTGTACTCATCGCCCGAGATGCGGACGTCGATGATAAAGTCCTTGCCGCAGCGCTCGCGAATCTCGGCGATGACCTCGAGCAAGAAGCGCATACGGGCGTCGAGCGAGCCGCCGTACTCGTCGGTACGCTTGTTGTAGAGCGGAGTCAAAAAGCCGCCGAGCATGCCGTGGGCGTGTGCCGCATGGACCTCGACGCCATCGACACCGGCCCTCTGCATACGTACGGCAGCGTCGCCAAACTGATGCGTGAGCTCGTGAATCTCATCGACCGTGATAGGGCGCGGTGCCTCGCGGGCATAGGACGGGCCCACAAAGGACGGAGCGATCAGGCGCGGCGTACCCGGAATGTTAAAGGCCATGTAGGCGGGGTGGAAGAGCTGCGGCATGATCTTGCAGCCATACTCGTGGACGGCCGCGGCGAGCTTTTCCCAGCCGGGGATAAACGTGTCGTCGTAGCAGCACATGTCACCCGGCAGATAGGTATAGGTGGGCTCAACCGTCACGACCTCGGTAATGATGAGGCCCACGCCGCCCTTGGCACGGGCACGATAATGATCGACCAAGTCGTCGGTCACATAGCCGTGATCGGCTAGGTTGGTAGATACCGGCGGCATAAAGACGCGGTTCTTGACCTCGGTCGTACCGACCTTGATCGGGCTAAAGAGCATCGGGTAGGCACAGGACTCCATACAGGCTTCCTTTCGTTTAAGCCGCTCGGCGGCAGTTGCTAACACACCTATCGTATCAGCAACTGCCGTATCTGCAGTCATACATGCCCAAGCGCTGTTCGGCTAATGAATACCGCGGCCCAGGTCTTCGGCGATTTTGTCCACGCCCTTAAGTGCGGCGCACGTCTTTTTGTTGGAGCAATGTCCTGTGCAAACGCCACCCTGAGCACAGTCGGCGCAGGTGCCCTTGCGGTAGATGCGCACGCATACCGCGACAAACGCAATACCGATAACAGCCAGTACAACAATATCGATTGGTGCCATAGCAAGCCTCCTCTAGTTAACCACCACTTACTTTATCCTATTTTCCACCTACCAAAAAGGGACAGGTTTATTTTGGTCGGTTTTATCTGCGGAAACGCCACATCTCCCCCACCGCCAAAAAGCCCGAGTGTCGCTGGGACACCCGGGCTCGTGGAAAGGGGCTAATCCTTATTCGGACTTAAGCGGAAACTGCGGCGGAAGCAGTGTTGGTCTCGTCCTCGTCGGTCCATGCATGCGCAGGGATAGGGCGAAAGATCTGGAAGAGCATCGCAACCAGCAGAACGATGGCCACAATCGTCCAGATACCAAACTGTCCCAACACAAACAGGTTGTAGAACTGGTTGATGAACAGGCCGATCACCCAAGCGAAGGCGCACTCGTAACCGATGGCAATCGCGGTCCACTTGCCGGAGTCCATCTGGTTGCGGATAGTACCCATGGCGGCAAAACACGGAGCGCACAGCAGGTTGAACGCGCCAAAGGCAACGCAAGCGCCCATGGTGGGGAACATACCGGCAAACGCAGTCCACAGGCTCGGGTCGGTCTCGGCGGCATCAGCCACGGACAGCAGCGAGCCGGCGGTGGCGACGACGTTCTCCTTAGCCACAAGGCCAGAGACAGTCAGCGCAGTTGCCTGCCAGGTGCTAAAGCCGAGCGGAGCGAAGATCCAAGCGACCAGGTTACCGAGCATGGCAAGCACGGAGTAGTCCATGAACTCCTCGGAGATGCCGTCCATTGCAGGCAGGAAGCCAAAGGAACCGTTGTAGCTTCCAAAGTTGGAGAGGAACCAAACCACGACGGTGGATGCGAAGATGACCGTGCCGGCCTTCTTGATAAAGGCCCAGCAGCGCTCCCACACGTGCAGTGCCCAAGAGCGGATCGCCGGGAAGTGGTAGGCAGGAAGCTCCATAACGAACGGCGTCGGGCGACCGGCGAAGAGCTTGGTCTTCTTGAGCATAAGGCCCGAGGCGATGACGGCGAAGACGCCCAGGAAGTAGAAGAGCGGGCTGATCCACGCCGCGGTGGTGGAAGAATCGCCGATGATGGAACCCATGAGCAGGGCGATGATCGGCAGCTTGGCGCCACAGGGAATAAACGTGGTGGTCATGACCGTCATGCGGCGGTCCTTCTCGTTCTCGATGGTCTTGGTGGCCATGACGCCGGGGACGCCACAGCCCGAGGACACGAGCATGGGGATAAAGGACTTACCGGACAGGCCAAAGCGGCGGAACACGCGGTCCATGATAAAGGCAACGCGGGCCATATAGCCGCAATCCTCCAGGAAGGACAGCATGACGAACAGCAGGAACATCTGCGGCACAAAGCCAAAGATGGCGCCCAAACCGCCGACGATGCCGTCGCAGACCAGCGAATCGACCAGGCCGCCGTCCTCGGTGCCACCCGCCACAAGGGCATCGTGCACCACGGTGGTGATACCCGGGACATAGGGGCCGTACTGCGCCGGGTCAACCGAGTCGGCATCGTCGCCCGCAGCCTCGACGGCTGCATCGTAGGCGTCGCGGCCCTGACCGAGCACATACCAACCGTCGGTGCCAAAGAGCTGGTCGTTGGTGAAGTCGGTCACCGTGCCACCTAAGGTGGAAACGGCGATGTAGTACACGCAGAACATGATGACCACAAAGATCGGCAGGCCCAGGATACGGTTGGTAACCACACGGTCGATCTTCTCGGAGGTGCTCATCTTGGCCGGAGCCTTGGTGAGGCACTCGTCGATGATGTGCGCGATGACGCCATAGCGCTCACCGGTGATGATGGACTCGGCGTCGTCATCACAGTCCTGCTCGCACTGGGCGACCAGCTCTTCCACGCGAGCGGCCTTCTCCTTGGTGAGGTTGATGAGCTTGCAGGCGTCCGCATCACGCTCGAACAGCTTAACCGCGTAGTAGCGACGCTTGTTGGCGGGAACGCTCGCCGGCAGGTTGTTTTCGATGTGGTCCAGAACGTCCTCGATGGAGGAATCGAACTTGTGCTCCGGCACCTGGCCCTTGGAAGCAGCGGACTTCTTAACCTGCTCGAACAGTTCCTTAATACCCTTGTTCTTAAGGGCCGAAATCATCATGACCGGGCAGCCGAGCTTCTTGGAGAGCTTGTCCGTGTCGATCTTGTCGCCGTTCTTCTCGACCAAGTCGGCCATGTTAAGGGCAACGACCACGGGTAGGCCGGTCTCGATAACCTGAAGCGCCAGGTACAGGTTGCGCTCGAGGTTGGTGGCGTCGACCACCTGGACGACCACATCGGGCTCGCCGCTCATGAGGTAATCGCGCGAGCATTGCTCCTCGGGGCTGTAGGGGGAAAGCGAGTAGATGCCGGGGAGGTCCGTGATGGTAACGTTCTTGTCGCTCAGGAGCTTGGCCTCCTTTTTCTCAACCGTGACGCCGGGCCAGTTGCCAACGTAGCCGTTGGCGCCGGTGATCAGGTTGAAAAGCGTGGTCTTGCCGCAGTTGGGGTTACCCGCCAGCGCGACATGGATCTGAGAATCCGCCATTCAATCCTTCTTCCTTGTTTGCCCGCGCTGCTTTCTCCGCGCAGGATGGATAATGTGCTTCAAAGTTACTGCATTAAGTTAGAAATATCTAACTTAATCTGCAGAAATATACGTCGTGGGCCCTTACTGGACCTCGACGACGGCCGCCTCCTCCTTGCGGATGGAAAGCTCGTAGCCGCGCACGTTGATCTCGACCGGATCACCGAGCGGTGCAACCTTCACGACCTTAAACGAAGTGCCCTTGATGAGCCCCAGGTCCATAAGGTGGCGGCGAAGCGCGCCCTCACCGTGAAGCTTGACGATGGTAGAGCTCTCGCCCACCTTAACGTCACCCAACGTCTTCATCCTCTTGTCCCCCTTTCGGTTTTTATGAAATGCTGCGGATTAACCGACGGTCATGATGTGCATGGCAACCTTGGAATCGATGCCAAAGCGTGCGCCCAGCACCGTGACGATGATATTGGCGCCACTCGAGCTCACCACGTGGATCTCGCTGCCCTCGATAAAGCCGAGGTCCTTGAGACGGTGCTTTATGTCCTCATCGCCCTTTACACGAGAAACGTGCACGGTTTCGCCCGCTTTTACCATCGAAAGCGGCATGGCCGGCATCTGCGGTCCGCAAGACATGAGTGAGCTCCTAACATCGGTTCGTCCTCAACATCGACGCGATAAAAGTTAACCGCGTCTATGTTTGCTATAGTAAACTAACACGTGGTTAACTTTTTGGAAAGGGTCTCTATTCAGTTTTCGAAAAAGTTTCCCATATTAAACAAAGGCATCGCAAAGACGGTCTCTTTGCGGTGCCTTGTCATACCAATGTATGAAACAGAGGGAACTCTCCCTTTTTCACATTGTTACGCTTAGAGCGAGAGGTTTCTGATCGACGTGACGCACGAGGCCTCATCCGCGCCCGAAACATGAAAGACGACGCTCTCACCGCACTCACCATAGAGGGCCATGAGTCCCATGATATCGCGGCCATCCGTGTGGCGATCGCCGATGCTGACCGACACGTCACTACGATGTTTGGCGATAATGTCATAGAGAAGCGCAACCGGGCGGGCATGTAGTCCCAACGGATCTTTAATCGTCTTTGTAAACTCGACCATGTCCCCTCCCGCAGCATTGCACATTTGGCCGGCCAAACCCAGCCACGTGGTAGTTATTGTAGCGTTAGATGCTTGTCGAGAGCGGGACGGAAACCACATCCCACTTCGAGTGTCAACGATGGGGCACAGTTTCCGCCAGAAGGCTCAACCGGAAACTGTGCCCCATTATTTTGTCGAATTCTGGGCCGCGCTTTCCCAGAGGACCCCCTTTGGGAAAGCGCGGCCCATTCTGGACGCAGATTCCGGGACGCACTTTCCGCGACGTCCGGTCACCCTATGCCCTCGCAACGCCCGCGCATAAAAAACGAGGGAAGGCACGCGTCCTTCCCTCGTTAGAGACAATATGTAGCCGCTCGCCTACATCAAGCGCAGGCTGACGTCCTTGAGCTGGGCGCCGGAAACGGCACTCGGGGCGCCCGACATAAGGTCGGAGCCGCTGGCCGTCTTGGGGAACGCCATGACGTCGCGGATAGAATCGGAGCCGGTAAGCAGCATGCACACGCGGTCCAGACCCAGGGCAAAACCACCCATCGGGGGCGCACCAAACTTGAGCGCCTCCATGAGGAAGCCAAACTGCGACTCGGCGCGCTCCTCGGTAAAGCCCAGGAGCTTGAGCATGGACATCTGCATCTCGGCGTTATGGATGCGCATGCCACCGCCGCCGGCCTCAAAACCGTCCATGACAAAGTCGTAGGTGCAGGAACCGGCAGCCAACGGGTCGGCCTCGATCTTGGCGATGTCGGTCTCGGTCGGCAGAGTGAACGGCTGGTGCTCGGCTGCATAGGCCTTGCGGTCCTCATCCCAGTGGAACAGCGGGAAGTTGACGACCCACAGGAAGTCGTGACCCTCGCGTTTGATCTCGAGTGCGTTGGCCATGTGAGAGCGCATGCCGCCCAGGATCTCGTCAGAGAGCAGGCGCGGGCCGGCGGCGAACATCACGAGGTCGCCAGGCTCGACGTTCATGCGCTCGCGCAGAGCCGCCATCTCCTCGTCCGAGAAGAACTTGACGATGGGGCTGTTGATGGAGCCGTCCTCGCGGAAAGCGATCCAGGCCAGACCCTTGGCGCCAAACGTGGAGGCCACGCCGGCGAGCTTATCGATCTTGGCACGTGCCCAGGCACCGGCGCCCTTGGCGTTGATGGCCTTGACGACAGAGCCCTCCTCGTTTGCGGCAGTCGCAAAGACCTTGAACTTGGAGTTGGCAAAGATGTCGGTCAGATCGACCAGATGCATGCCATAGCGGGTATCGGGCTTGTCGGAGCCATAGGTGTCCATGGCCTCCCAGTAGTCCATGCGACGCAGCGGCGTGGGCATCTCGACACCCATGCGACCGAAGGCGTCGGCCAGGACCTCTTCGAGTGCGCTCATGACGTCGTTCTGGTCCACGAAGGACATCTCGATATCGACCTGGGTGAACTCGGGCTGACGGTCGGCACGCAAGTCCTCGTCGCGGAAGCACTTGGCAACCTGGTAGTAGCGCTCGACGCCACCGACCATGAGCAGCTGCTTTAGGAGCTGCGGGGACTGCGGCAGGGCGTAGAAGTTACCCGGCTGAATACGGCTGGGAACGATGAAGTCGCGGGCGCCCTCGGGCGTGGACTTGAACAGGGAGGGCGTCTCGACCTCCATGAACTCACGGTTGTGAAGCGCCTCGCGAATGGCAAAGGTGAAGTCGGAGCGCAGCTTGAGGTTGGCCATCATCTCGGGACGACGGAGGTCCAGATAGCGATAGCGCAGACGGGTGTCCTCGCTGGTCTCGATGCCGTCCTCGATCTGGAATGGCGGGGTGACGGACGTGTTGAGCACCTCGGCGTGGTCGGTCAGGACCTCGATCTCGCCGGTCGCGAGCTTGGCGTTGGTGGTCTCCTCGCCACGAGCGCGCACGACGCCGTGAATCTTGATGGGCCACTCGGGACGCATGGTCTCGGCGATCTTAAAGGCATCGCCGTCGGAGTGCTCGGGGTCGAAGGTGAGCTGCGTGATGCCCTCGCGGTCGCGAAGGTCGCAGAAGATAAGGCCGCCGTGGTCGCGGCGACGGCTCACCCAACCGGTGAGGGTGACCTCTTCGCCCACGTTCTCGCGGCGAAGCTCGCCGCAGGTATGGGTGTGCATGGCATGCTCGTCGATGGGACGGGTCTGGCTCATACCAGTGATCCTCCTTTATGGATCTGTGCCGCCCCGTGTCGTTCCGGGCGGCGTCGTACAGATTTGCCCAGCCTGCGTAAACCGCGCAGCCGGACATGGCGTTCTATCTTATCGCACCCGCGCCGATGTACCGCGAAAAAGTGGCTCCCGCTCAAAGACTTGACGGAGACGAAACAATTGGCGCACCGCACTGCCCGCCCGCGCTTGTCACGTGCGACAATGTGCCTACAATACAACCGCACTCGGAAAGGCCCACCATGACTGCACGCCTCATCGTTATGGATATCGATTCCACGCTCATCAACCAGGAGGTCATCGACCTGTTGGGCGAGGAAGCAGGCGTGGGCGGGCAAGTTGCGCGGATCACCGAACGCGCCATGCGCGGCGAGCTCGACTTTAAGCAGGCGCTCGAGGAGCGCGTGGGCCTGCTTGCCGGCCTGGACGAGAGCGTTTTCGAGCGCACCTTTGAGCGCGTGACGTTTACCCCCGGCGCACTGGAGCTTGTGCGCTCGGCGCACAGCAAAGGCTGGAAGGTCGGCGTGGTAAGCGGCGGCTTCCACGAGGTCGCCGACAAGATCGTGGCCGCTGCGGGCATCGATTTTTGCCTGGCCAACCGGCTGGAGGTCGTAGACGGCAAGCTCACGGGCAAGCTGGCGGCAGACATTGTGACCAAGGAATCCAAGCTCATCCAGCTACTGGATTGGGCGGTTGAGTGCGGTGTCGATATGGCCCATACCGTGGCGATCGGCGACGGCGCCAACGACATCCCCATGATTCAGGCCGCGGGCACGGGCATCGCATTTTGCGCCAAGCCCAAGACGCGCGAGGCCGCTCCGTTTGCCATCGACGAGCGCAACCTGATGCTCGCCATGGACATCATCCTGCGTGACTAGCCGATCCATCTAACAACAGAATCAAATCCCCTATATCTAGTTTCCGAACAATTTTGTCTTAGTGTTCGGAAACATACCCTTTGAGTGCTAGACTTTGCGCCGTCGAAGGGAAGATATATGGATAAGCGAGATCTTGAGCAGTTACTGAGCGATGTTGCCGACGGAGCAGTCACCCCGGCAGTCGCCCTTACGCGCATCCAAACGGCGCCAACCGCCGATCTGGGTTTTGCGCAGCTCGATCTTTCGCGCGGGGTGCGCCAGGGAGCCGGTGAGGTTGTCTACGGCGCCGGTAAAACCGCCGAGCAGATTGCCGCCATTATCAAAGCGCTGCGCGATGCCGGTCAGGAGCGCACCCTGGTTACGCGCCTGGATGCCGAAAAAGCAGCCCGCACCTCGGAGCTTCTCGACAACGGGATCGACCTGGGATATGTCCCGAACGCCCAGCTCGCCCTCGTGGGCGGCAAGCCCTCCCCTACCGGTAACGGACGCATCGTTGTCGCCTGCGCCGGCACGAGCGACTTGCCCGTCGCCGAAGAAGCCGCGTTGACGGCCGAGTTCTTCGGCAACGAGGTCGACCGCCTCTACGACGTAGGTGTCGCCGGCCTGCACCGTCTGCTCGCGCATGCCGAGGAACTTGCCCAGGCACAGGTGGTCATCGCCATCGCCGGCATGGAGGGCGCGCTGGCGAGCGTTATCGGCGGTCTGGTAAGCTGTCCGGTCATCGCCGTTCCCACCAGCGTGGGCTACGGCGCGAGCTTTGGTGGCATAGCCGCGCTGCTCGCCATGCTCAACTCCTGCGCCAGCGGCGTTTCGGTCGTCAATATCGACAATGGCTTTGGTGCCGCCTACCAGGCAAGTCTTATCAATCATCTGAGCGCCGGAACACCCTGCGCCCGTTAAGGAGCATTCCATGTCCAACCATCAGCATACGCTTATCATCGACGGCACCTCGGGCATCAGCGGCGATATGACCGTCGCGGCCCTGCTCGACCTGGGTGCCAGCGAGGAGCACCTGCGCGAACAGCTCGCCACGCTGCCGGTCGACGGCTTTGAGATTGCCGTTACACGCGTAAACAAGCATGGCATCGACGCCTGCGACTTTGACGTTCAGCTGGCAGAGGAGCTCGAGAACCATGATCACGATATGGCCTGGCTCTTTGGCAACGAAGCAGCTGCCGAGCACACGCACGAGCATGAGCACCACCATCATGACCATGGCGGACATGAACACGAGCACTGCCACGAGCATACGCACGAGCATGACCATGAGGCTCACGGCCATGGCCACGAGGACCATCACCACGCCCACCACCATCACCACCGTTCTTTGGCGGACGTCACCGCCATCATCGACGGCTCACAGCTAAGCGATGGCGCCAAGCGTCGTGCCCTCGCCATCTTTACCGCACTCGCTGCTGCCGAGGCCAAAGCTCACGGCAAAACGCCCGACACCGTCATGTTCCACGAGGTGGGCGCTGTCGACTCCATCGTCGACGTCTGCTCTGTCGCCATCTGCCTCGACGACCTGGGCATTGAGGATGTTGTGGTCGAGTCGCTCTCCGAGGGCCACGGAACCATCCGCTGCGCCCACGGCCTCATGCCCATTCCCGTCCCCGCTGTCGTCAACCTGTGCCAGGCAGGCAATATCGCCCTCACGCCTGCACCGGTCGCCGGCGAGCTCGTGACGCCAACGGGCGCCGCCATCGTCACCGCGCTGCGCACGTCCGACCAACTGCCCTCACGCTACCACATCGAAGCCGTCGGCTACGGCGCCGGCAAACGCCCCTACGAGGGTTGCTCCGGCACGCTCCGCTGTCTGCTCGTTCACGCGGACGCATAGCCATGGATGCCCGCAAGGCAAAAAGCCGCGCTGCCATCGTTGCGGCGTTCTCCGAGCTCCTGCGCGAAGAGGACTACGGCAAGATTACCGTCGGCGACATCATCGCTCGCGCCCATGTAGGTCGGGCAACGTTCTACGGCCTCTTTAAGAGCAAAGATGACCTGCTCGCTGAGTTCGTGTGCGATATCTGCACCCATGCCCTCGACGATGACGGTACACCCCTCAATGACCCGCTCGTACAGGTCGAGCATATCCTCAACAACCTCTGGGATCGTCGTCAGGGCGTACGCGCCCTCGTAGCCGGCGCCGGCTCGCGCGTCTTCGCCGACTGTCTCCGCAAGACCATCATGTCGCGCGCAGCCGAAACCGTCCCTGTCGACCCCACAGGCCCCGCCAGCACCATGAATCGCAACTTCCTCCTCCACCACATAGCCTCAAGCTTCGTAGCCACCGTCCAATGGTGGGCCTGGCACAACTTCCAAGCCGACAAGGCCGACGTAGCCAAAGACTACCTATCAGCCATAAAACCCCTCTTCACCTAAGTAAGAGGCTCATCCCAGAGCATTGCCCCAACCCAAGGCGCCCGCGCATCCCAACGTGTCACTCGCACTTCAACGCCCCCCAACAGCGACAAGCCCCTCCCATCCAAATTCAGAAATATGTTGGGTTGCTTGTACAAACGCAACAAAGACCCCTCAGCTGTCCGCATGGGGTGACTTCCCAGCGCATTCCACAGGACGAAAGAACCCCCGCCGCACGAAGTGCGCAGCAGGGGTTCTTTCATGTCCGAGGACGCGCTGGGAAGTTACCCCATGCGGCCAGCGGACAACTATGCGGCCTTGGACTAGAACATGCCCAAGAAACCGTGCACAAACAGCGCGGCCAGAGCGGCACCGATAAACGGCGCGATGCCAGGAACGAGCAGGCCGTACTTCCAGTTGTTGTCAGCCTTGTTCTTGATCGGCAGCACCTGATAGGCCATGCGAGGACCAAGGTCGCGTGCCTGGTTCATGGCGAAGCCGGTGATGCCACCCATGCCCATGCCAACGGCCCAAACGATCAGGCCGACGCAGATAGCGAGCATCAGAACGTTCTCGCCGGCGCGGCTAGCGGCAGCAAGGATGGCGCTGATGAACACAAAGGTGCAGATAGCCTCACAGAAGAAGTTGCGGGCATAGTTCGTGCCCTCGGTGGTGGGGTTGGTCGAGAAGATGTTGCGCTGGGCAATGGGGTCGACGACGCCCTCGGAAGCCTTGAACTCATCGGTATACATAAACCAAGCGATTACGGCGCCCACAAAGCCGCCGAGCATATCGGCAATCATGAAGGGGATGCAGCTACTCCACGGCACCAGACCGACGATGCACTGGGCAAGCACCATAGCCGGGTTCATGCACACGGCGCCGCCAAAGACAAACAGGCAGACCGAGATGCCAAAAGACCAGGTGGTGATGGCAAACATGTGGCCGGAGCCCTGATACTTGGTGCCCTTAAGCACGGTATCGCAGTGTACGCCCACGCCAAAGATGATCATGAGGGCCGTTGCACCGAATTCGCAGAGGAGTTTGGTAAGCATAAAACCTTATCTTTCTTGTCGGTTACAAACGATTCGTTTAGGCCGCGCGCTAGTGCTGAGCGACGACAACGCCCAGGCCATCGGGAATGACGGCTACCTTGGCATCGGCACCCTTCATTTCAAAGGCGAGCTTGAGCGCCTCCTCGAGGGTGTTGACCGGCGTCATATGCATATCCTTGAGCATCTGGTGATCGCACAGGTCGGTGACCATGATCACAGGGTGATGCGCCAGGATGCGGGCAAAGATCTGGCTCGTCCACTGGTCGGGCAGGGTCTCGTCCTTAGGACGGTCGATGCAGGCGCGCTCAAACTCTGCCGGATCGTTGTCAGCGATGTTGTGATAGAAGCCCTCGCCACCGTGACCATCGGCGCAACCGGCGACATCGATGATCACGCCGCCCTCGGGAAGTGTGGCCTCGGCAGCGCACATGCCCTTCACGGCCTGATAGACGTTCTGATCGAGCGGATAGCCACCGTTGGTGGTGATGGCAATCTCGCACTCGACGGGCTCAACGCCGGCAAGGCTCTTCACAAACTCGCAGCCGGCCTCGTGCGCCTTGTGAATGTCGCCGGCAAAGGAGCCGATGACCTCGTGCTTGCCGTTGAGCACCACGTTGAGCACAAAGGCAAGGTGAGCCATCTCGGCAGCGGCAAACATGTCCTCGCTCACGTGGTTGTGGCACAGGTTGCCGGCGCGCGAATGGGAATCGTTCACAAACTGGCCGTTGTGGTTGTACATGATGGTCTTGTAGCTGGCGATGCCGGGCAGCACGGACTTGCGGCTGCCAGAAAAACCGGCAAAGAAGTGCGGCTCAATAAAGCCCTCGGCAAGCAGTAGATCGCAATCGGCGGCAATCTTGTTGATGATGCACTCGCCACCAGAAGGCAGGGTGCCAATCTTTTCCATCATGCTGTCGTCGGTCGCGACGTGCATGACAATTTCCTCGTTGGCAACGATCTCCTCGCCATACTTGTTGACGAGTTCCTCGTGTGTCGATGGACGATGCATACCCGTAGCAACCAGAATGCGAACGCGCGCCTCAGGCGCAGCGGAGTGGATGTGATGCAGCAGAATAGGCATCGTCACACGCGAGGGAACGGGGCGCGTATGGTCGGAGCTAATGATGACAATATCCTTCTTGCCAGCGCAAAGCTCCTCGAGCGAAGGCGATCCATAAGGGTTGGCAAGCGACTCCTCTACCAGCTCTTCCTGCGATTTTGCAGTCTTAAACTCGTTTTGATGACCTTCCATCACACCCGCGAAGTTCTTATCCTCGAGCTCCAGATGCAATGTCTTGTGGTCAAACGGCAGTTCACATTCAAACAATGACGAGCGCCCTCTTCCTTTCAACTGACACACTAGATAAACCGTTGGAAGGATACGCCGCTCACCGAAAAACGCCACCGTCCACCGAGTCGTTAACACAACGTTCATATTTGTCCCACAACAAAACGGACGCGATCCCAAACGGGACCGCGGTCTCCTGTCAAAGAAGCTATGGGCAGGGTGGATTACGCAGCGCCGAGGCAAACATCAATCCTGTGGCATGCGCGTGTAAGCTATCTTGCATAAATAGGTCAATATACTGCATAGAATGACGCATTGGGTTTCGAACCGCAACATGGTAGCCCCCTCCGGAGCGTGCATTTTTGCGAGTATTCAGCATCGCAAGATAAGATTTTCGTGTCAAAAGTCTTTCAAAAGGTAGATCGTCCTCATGACTCGTCCCATCTGGATAACATGCGGCGAGAAACCAGCCATATACGAGCATCGCCAAGGCCCAATTGTCTTGCAAAATCATCAACAAAAGCAGCGAGGGCCGGCTATGGCCTTATGCATCGATCTTTGGCTGCTGAAAACTCCGTTTTTTGCACGTCGCCCCAGGCACCACCCTCACCCAGCGGCCTTCCGCCGAAGCTGGACATCGCAGGGCCCGCCATCAGTTTACTTTTAGGCACACTCCGCAGGACGCAAGAAGCCCTCGCCGCACTCCACGCTATGCGCGAAGCGCGCCATTCTTCTCCTCAGCTTTAATTCCAGAGGACCGAGGACGAAGGGGCCCGACGGGTTTCCCTCTGAATGCATTCCGCAGCACGAAGCCCATTCCAAACGCGCGAAGCGCGCCATTATTCCCCCAGCAGTAATCCGCCGAAGACCGGACATCGCAGGGCCCGCCATCAGTTTACTTTTAGGCACACTCCGCAGGACGCAAGAAGCCCTCGCCGCACTCCACGCTATGCGCGAAGCGCGCCATTCTTCTCCTCAGCTTTAATTCCAGAGGACCGAGGACGAAGGGGCCCGACGGGTTTCCCTCTGAATGCATTCCGCAGCACGAAGCCCCCTTATCCGCAGCTCCGAAGGAGCAGGATAAGGGGGCTTCAAGTGCGAGGACGCATTCAGAGGGAAACCCGTCGGGCCCCGGTGAGAGCCACAGGGCTATCGATTACCCCGTGTTCTGCAGACCTGCCGAGACGCCGGTCACAGTCGAAAGAATCAGGCTCATGTACTCGGCCTTCTTCTCCTCGGCCATCTCGTCCTGGTTCATACGCACCTCGCGAAGGGCGCGGACCTGGGCGATGGACAGGGCGTCGACGTAGGGGTTACGCACGCGAACGGCACAGCCGAGCACGCGACGACGCTGCAGCGGCCACTCGTCACCAACGATGGCAAGGACCCACTTACGGGTGAGCTGCATCTCGGTAAAGACCTTCTTGGACAGATCATCGCGGTCGCCCAGATGCAGATACATCTTGGCAATGCGCTGATCGGTCTTAGCAATCGACATCTCGATGTTATCGATAAAGGTGCGGAAGAACGGCCACTCCTGGTAGGCAGCCTTGAGCTGGTCAAGATCGCCCAGCTGCTCGCAGGCGGTGCCCAGGCCGTACCAAGCGGCCAGGTTAATGCGTGCCTGGCTCCAGCTGAAAATCCACGGAATGGTACGCAGGTCGTCGAGCGACTTGGCACCCAAGCCGCGCTTGGCGGGACGCGAGCCGATCGGCAGCAGACCGACCTCGGTCAGCGGCGTCACGGTCGAGAACCACGGTGTAAAGTCCTCGGTGTTCAGCAGGTCCAGATAGCGCTCGTGGCTTGCGGCGTTGAGTTTCTCGGCCATATCCCAGAACTTCTGCGTGGTCTCGGTGTTGGTCTTCTCGACGCTCGGGGCCGACTGCAAAAGCGTTG
This sequence comes from Collinsella sp. HCP28S3_E9, assembly GCF_052065455.1. Taxonomy (NCBI): domain Bacteria; kingdom Bacillati; phylum Actinomycetota; class Coriobacteriia; order Coriobacteriales; family Coriobacteriaceae; genus Collinsella; species Collinsella sp. HCP28S3_E9. Next base: position 6,813 of record NZ_JBQHTZ010000016.1, on the reverse strand, counting down.
CGGCGGCAACGGACTCAACATGGCGCTGAGCCAGCGTGCGGTTGCCGTAACGGGCAAAGATGACCTCACCCTGCTCGGTGAGCTTAAAGAAGCAGTTGACCGAACCCTTGGGCTGCGCCAGTACGGCCTTGTTGGCCGGGCCGCCACCACGGCCCACGGCGCCGCCGCGACCGTGCATGAGCACCAGGTCGATATCGTTCTTCTCGGCCCACTTGGCGATGCGCTCCTGCGCGGAGTGCAGCGCAAGCATGGCCGTGGTAGGACCGGCATCCTTGGAGGAGTCGGAGTAACCCAGCATAACCTCCATGCGGCGGTTGGTCTGGGCAAGACGCTTCTGCACCACGGGCAGCGTAAGCATCTGGTCGAGCACGTCAACACAGCCCTCGAGGTCCTCGAGCTGCTCGAACAGCGGGATCACGTCGAGCTCGGGAACGTCCTCCTCGTGTGCGAAGGACAGGTGGGCCAGCTCAAAGACGTCGGCCACATGCTGGGCACTCTTGGTAAACGAGATGATGTAGCGGTGTGCCATCTTCTTGCCGTAGCGCTTTTGGATGGAGCCGATAGCGCGGAAGGTGTCGATGACCTCGCGCGTCATGGGCTGCAGGTCGCCATGGATACCGTTTTCGTGGATGTCCTTGAGGGCGCGGGCATGCACCACGGAGTGCTGACGGAACTCCATCTCGACCATATGGAAGCCGAAGGACTCGACCTGCCAGATGATGGTCTGCACCGGGCCGTAGGCGGCACGGACGGCACCGCAGGCAGCCAGCGAACGCTGGACGACGCGCAGGTCATCCAGGAACTCGTCGGCGCTGTGATACATGGTGTCGGTGATACGGCGTACGGTGGCGTTCAGACGGTCGGCCATGACGAGCATGACGGCGCGATGCGGCTCGTGCTCGGAGATAAGCTCGGCGCGGGCCGTGTAATGGGCACTCATCTCGACCTGATGGTTCCACAGGTTGATGAGCTCGGCAGACGGCTTGCTGTAGGTGGCCTCGAGCGTGAGGTTGCGGCCGATGCGGCGGCACTTGTCCTCGAGCTTGAGCACCATGTGGGTGAAGTACTTGGCGGCGACCTCACGGCTCACCTTGGCGGTGACGTTGGGGTTACCGTCGCGGTCGGAACCGATCCAGCTGCCGGGATGGAAGAACGCCGGGCACAGCGGCGGCACGGTACCGGCCTTGTCACCCAGCACCCAGTCGTCAAAGCGACGATAGATGACGGGGATGACGTCGAACAGCGTGTTATCGAAGATGTCGATGATGGTATCGGCTTCCTCGACCGGCGTGGGCTTCTTGAGCGCGATGGGGCTCGTACGCACCAGGGCGTCGATCTCCTGCAGCATATGGCGCTCGTTCTCCACCAGGTCGGAGCCGCCCAGACGCGGACGCTCCTCCAGCAGGTTAGAGATACGGCGAATCTTGCCCTCGACGGCCTTGCGACGGGCCTCGGTGGGATGCGCGGTAAAGACGGGATGGAACTCAAGCTTGCCGAGCAGCTCGTTGGCGCCCTCGACACCCATCTCATCCACCAGCTGGTGATAGGCGACGGTGAGTTCGTTGGCGGGATCGACCTCGGTATCGGTCGATGCACCGGCCTCACGCTCGCGCAGCTGCGTCACACGGTAGTTCTCCTCCGACAGGTTTGCCAGATGGAAGAAGCTCGTAAAGGCACGGACGATAACCTGCTGCTTATCGAGCGGCAGGCTGTCGATCAAATCGACGACCTCGCGAAACGCCACAGCAGTGGGCTCGTCGGCGGTGGGCACGCCCTGCTCGTCGACGGCCTCGTCGGCGGCACGGCTACCGGGGTTGCCGGCATTGGCCACGATCTCGGCCGACAGAATCTTGTCGAACAGGTCCGCGATCTCGGGATCATACTCGCTAAGCACACGGCGCTCCAGGCGCAGGAACAGCGCAAGGTTGTCGCGCAGCTCCTCGGGAATCTCAATCTCGGCGAGACGCTCCCTGGACTCGGCATTCGAGCCGATTCGGTTAACGAGGCGGTTGACCACGGCAGCGACGCGCGCCGCGGCTTCGGGTACAGACTGGTTGCTTAGGTTCTCAGCCACGTTTCCTCCCATTCCTCCTTCTATGCACGTAACATGCGGTATTCATTATAGGCACTTGAGAAATACTTTCGACACTGATTGCGCTTTACCACACAAAAGTATTTTCTGCATTGCAAGGCTTTTTGCCCCAAATGGTCGTATTTCTCGGTGGGCGGCATATGCAAACGGGGACATTCCGCATAAAAGCGAAACACCCCCGTAACAATCGTTCGCCGCGAGCGGGACGCGTTAGCGGACCCGCAGCTCAAAATGATGCCCTACAGACGCTCGCGAACCGCCTCGACAACGTTGGCCAGATCGACCAGCACCTCGTCATGGCTCTGCATGTCGCGCACCTTGACCTTGCCGGCGGCAAGCTCGTCGCCGCCCAAAACCAAAATGAGCTTGGCGCCCACCTTGTCGGCCTGCTTAAACTGAGCCTTGAGCGAACGACCCTGATAGTCTGCCTCGGTCACGATGCCTGCGGCGCGAAGCTTCTGCGTAATGGCAAAAACGTTCTGACGCAGTTCCTTGCCGGCGTTGGCAACGTAGACACACGGAGCCTCATCGGCACCCAGGTCGCTGCCAAAGGCCTGCAGGGCCAGCAGGGCGCGCTCAAAACCGACGGCGAAGCCGACACCGGCCGTGGGCTTGCCGCCCTCGAGCTCGACCAGGCCGTCGTAGCGGCCGCCGCCACCGATGGAGCCGACGCCGGCGCCGGGGGCCTCGACCTCAAAGACGGTACGGGTGTAGTAGTCCAGGCCGCGCACCAGGGTGGGGTCCTCGACATACTCGATGCCGGCGGCATCCAGATAGCGCTTGACCTGCTCGTAGTGCTCGCGGCACTCGTCGCACAGGTTGTCGCCCATCAGCGGGGCCTCGGCCATGATCTCGCGGCAATGGTCGTTCTTGCAGTCGAAGGCGCGCAGCGGGTTGAGCTCGGCGCGCTCGCGGCACTCATCGCACATCTCGTCGGCGTGATCGAGAATGAACTGCTTGACCTGCTCGCGATAGGCCGGACGGCACTGGGCATCACCCATCGAGTTAATGAGCAGACGGAGCTTGGAAAGATCGAAGCCCAGACGCTTGTAGAACTCCATGAGCATAATGATGCACTCGGCGTCCGCAGCCGGATCGGGAGCACCGAGCCACTCAATGCCCACCTGATGGAACTGACGCAGGCGGCCCTTCTGGGGGCGCTCGCCGCGGAACATGGCCTCGGCATAGTAGGCCTTAAACGGCGTGGAGCCCTGGGGCACCAGGTTGTTCTCCACGACGGCGCGCACCACGCCGGCAGTGCCCTCGGGACGAAGCGCCAAGCGCTGTTTGGGCTTGAGCTTGGCATCGGTGCCCTCGGTAAAGACACGTTCCAGGTTGGCGCCGCTAAACACGCGGAACATCTCCTTGCGCACGACATCGGTCGACTGGCCGATGCCGTGGACAAACACGTCCACCTGCTCGATCGCGGGCGTCTCGATGGGCTTAAAGCCAAACGGCTCGAACACGCCGGCAGCGATCCGCTGCATCTTTTGCCAGGCGCGCATCTCGGCGCCGATAAGGTCGCGGGTTCCCTCCGCCTTCTGTGCCTGCATGGGCAAACACCTTTCTTTTAGTATCGCGTCATAGGTAGTGGTCATTATACGGCACAAAAACAAAACGCGGCGACGCGTCTGACCGAACGAGGGTATGGGAGCTCGTTCGGCCAGACGTGCCGCCGCTGCAGCCGATCCGCTTTCCTCCGCCCCCTTCGAATCACACGATCTGTTGGGGACAGAGGAAAACGGATCATTTTGTATGTCCGTGGCCGCCTTGGAAACCGAATGATGGTACGAGCATCCATTCGGCTTCCAAGGCGGCCACGGACAGAACACGGGGCGAACAGAAAAGAGCGACGGACGTCTACTCCCCCGCCACGCTCGCACGCAGCTTAGCGGCGATGGGCTCGGATGCCAGCAGGAATACGAGCATGACCACAGAACACACCAGGCACACGATCCAGGTGCTCGCAAAGGAGCCCGTGGCATCGAACAGCACGCCCGAGACAATGGCACCCACGGTGCCGCCGACCATCTCGAGCGAGGTAATGGCGCCCGTGACCTTGCCCAGATCGGCCATGCCAAACTGCTTGGACGCGGCGATAGTGGGCGTGATGGTGCCCATGCACGTTCCGACACCAAAGCTCACGGCAGCCACGATGGGACCAAGATCGGTCGCGGGGAAGCACAGGGCTACGCAGGCGATAATGCACGCAACGGATCCCAACACGTTGCCAAAACGTAGGCCAAAGCGATCGTAAATGACGCCGAGCGAAATCTTGGCGATAACGACGGTGACCATATAGGCCGAAAGCACAGTGCCCGCCCACACGGGGTCGTGACCGCCCGTGACAATCTTGGCGCCGTTGACGGTAACGCTCGTCATGTTGGTGATCTGGTTGGGCAAGATGGCACCGTTAACGAGGCCCATAAAGAGAAAGGCGACGACAAGCAGCCAAAACGCCGGGCTCTTCTTGATGCGAGACCAACCGACGTTAACCTCGGGAGCCGTGTGCTCGTCCTTGTCGCCAGCTGTCGAGACGGACGGATCGCCCGGGTTCTCGCCGAGCGGCTTAAGGCCTATCTCAGAAGGCTTGGTGCGGAAGGAATAGGCCGTGATGGGCAGCGCCGCCACCATGCAGATAGCCGCGAGCACCAGGAAGGCGGAACGCCAGCCAACGCTCACGATAAGCGAGCTCACGGTGGGAGACAGAACAGCGCCTCCAAAGCCCGAGCCCGAAAGTGCTATGGAGATCGCAAGACCTCGCTTGGCCGTAAACCAGTTGGCGGTCACAAGGCTAATGAGCAGGCGGGTCGAGGCGACGGCAAAGCAGCCCGAGACGGCAAAGAGCACGTAGACCTGCCACAGCTCACCGACAAAGCTCATCCCGGCAAGAACGGCAGAGGTGGCGATAACGGTAAGGGAACCCAAGATGCGACCGCTCACTTTGTCGGCAACATGGCCAATGACAAGCGAGCCGACAACGCTCACCACGGTTGAGATGGCGTTGGAGATGTTGTACTGAGCAAGGGAAATGCACAAGTCGCTCACGATAAGCGGCTGAAACAGGCTCATGCAGTTAACGAAAATCGTGTAACACGTGGCCATGATGACAAAGCCGGAGGCCACGACGAGCCAACCGGGGAAGAATTTATGCTGCTGGGACATGGATTACTCCTTGTGGTCGGCGATATAGCCCAGGGCGACCGCCGCATAAGCCGCGGCGCCGAGCGGCAACTCGGCATCGCTAAAGCGTGCCTTGGGATGGTGCTGGGCAAAGTGCTCGTCCGTATCGGTCACAGCCGCACCGAACGTAAAGTACGCGCTCGGTATCTCGCTCGAGATAAGCGCAAAGTCCTCGCTCGCCATGGCATGGAACAGAGGCAGGAAGGCGGCCTTGGGCAACGTCGCACCCACATAGCCAAACGAAGCCTGGGTCATATCGTCATCGAGCACGAGCGGGGGAACATCCGAGAGCGTCTCGATAGTCGCCGGCGTACGATAAGTCGTGGCAACGCCTTTGACGACCTCCGCAATGCGGGTCTTGAGGTGCTCCATGAGCTCAACGTCAAAGCCGCGCAATGTTCCCTCGAGCACGCAGGTGTCGGGAATCACATTGGCCGCTTGGCCACCGGCAAACTTACCCACGGTGAGCGCGACCTCCTTGGCCGCCGGCACCTCGCGAGCGATAAGCTCCTGGAGCGCCAGGTGCACATGCACGCCTGCCGTGATGGGGTCGATGCAGATCTCGGGGCTCGAACCGTGGCCGCCCTTGCCCTGCAGCGTAATGCGGAAACCGTACACGCCCGAAAGCGCCGGGCTGCCGTAGAGCACCAGGCCAAGCGGCGACTGGCTGTTGACATGCATGGCAAAAGCCGCCTGAGGACGCGGGTTCTCGAGCAAGCCGTCGGCGATGGCAGCACGTGCCCCCTCAAAGGTCTCCTCGCCCGGCTGGAACAACAGCTTGACGGTGGCATTGGCGTCGACAAGCGCGGCCTCGCGAGCCTTGAGCAGGCGCGCCGCACCAAGCAGCGCCGTCGCGTGCATATCATGACCGCAAGCATGCATGCAGCCATTGGTAGATGCAAAGGGCTCGCCGGATTCCTCGACAACGGGCAGGGCATCCATGTCGCCGCGCAGCATAACGACCGTACCGGCCTGTTCGTCCGTGCAGACGCCATTGCCCTGGGCCGCGGCGGCACCGGCACCGACAAGGCCCACAACGCAGGAACCATCGACGAGCGTGGAAAATGGGATGTCCATCTCGTTCAGGCGCGCTTGGATATACGCAGAGGTCTGTGGGAGGTCGTTACCGAGTTCGGGCATCCGATGCAGATCGTGACGCCATGCGGCAAGCTCATCGGCAAAAGCCTGAGCCTCTTTGACCAGACCGTCGCCAATGGCGGCTTGCGCCGCCGCTGAGGTCTGAAGCGCTGGTTGTGGTTGAAAATCGGACAGAGCTGGTGCCATAGATGCCCTCCAGTAAAGTTTTAGCAGCAAGCACTTTCATACTCTAAAGTGCAGGGCATAACTTTAAAGGCGACGCATAAAAAACGCCGCCCCAGAGGGACGGCGCAACAGATTGTTTACAAACGCGCTCGCGGCTTTTTACGCAACTCTCTGTTAGACCAGCATTGACGTAGCCGCTCCCTGCCGTTGCCAATAGTCCCAGAAGGGCTGGGGACGATCGATCATCTGGCGCCTCGTATGCTCGTAGAAGCCGC
>NZ_JBQHTZ010000015.1:0-53047 GCF_052065455.1 Collinsella sp. HCP28S3_E9 | reverse complement strand
CGTCGTCGGTGGTCATCTCGACGACGGTGACGTTCTCGTCGTTCTCGAAGACGGCCTTGCAGTTGGCGTAGTCGACCTGGTTGGCGCACATGTAGACCGGGGTGAACTCGGAGATGGCGCGGGCGATGGCGGCATACTGCTTCTGGGCGGGCTTGGCGCCGTGGGCCCAGGTGTCGGTGCGGTGGGGCCAGCCTATCCAGACGCGGTCCTGGGGGGCGAACTCGGCGGGCATGAAGAAGCCGTCGGCCCTCGGGGTGGACTCGGACTCGGTGATCGTACGCATAAGATTTCCTCCAAACCGGACGATCGTCTGCCGCGGGCGGGCTGCCCGCGGCCTAGGACCAAGAGATGGCGGGCGCCCGTCCCCCGGCAGAGGTCGGGGCGCCCGGCGCCGGTTTTCACGGGGTCGCACCGGCGGGCGACGACGTAGCCAGGTGCGCGGAGACGGGACGCACGAGGGATACGGGAGAGGGGTCGGGGCGGTCGGCGGCTGCCGGAGCTATCGCCTGCACCCGCCCCGGGGAATGGTTGGCGGACCCGTCGCCCGGGCACGCCTCCGAGGAGGCCGGGGTGCCCGGAACCGGGTGCCCTAGTTCTCCTCGGCCTCCTCGGCGAGGCGCTGGGCGGCCAGCTCGGGGGTGAGGCCCTTGTACTCGGTCTCGCGGCCCTTGGCGCTGACGACGCGGACGACCTCGCCGATGAGCATGAGCACGATGAAGATGATGATCATCGGGACCTTCTCGCCGATCTCGGCGGCGGAGAACGGCGCCAGCGTCGCGACGATGGCCAGGATCAGCTCGATGCAGGGGATGGCCAGCATGACCTTCATCATCGCGCCCTTGAACGGGAACGTGAAGATGCGCTCGCGGTTGGGGTCGTTCTTGCGGAGGTTGAGGAACGCCGGGAACATCGGGATGTAGGTGAGCAGCAGGAAGACGACGGAGGTGCCGAAGAGCATCCAGAAGACGCCGTTGGAGATGGCGTCGACGGGAACGAGCTGCAGGCAGAGGACCAGGGAGGCGACGACGGCGTTGACCAGGTTGGCGCCGTTGGGCATGTCGTCCTCGGAGATCATCGAGGCGAAGACCTTGGGCATGTTGCCGTGCTCGGCGGCGTAGCGGGCGACGGAGTTGACGCCGAAGGACCAGGCGGCCATGTTGGCGAACAGGGTGATCAGGAAGGCGATGCAGATGACCTTGAAGAGCACGGAATCGCCCACCATGGTCTGGACTGCGACGATCATGCCGTAGTCGGGGTCGATGGAGTCGGCCGGGATGGCGGCGCCGATGCCGAAGCCAGCGAACAGGTAGATGGCGCCAATGGTCAGGCCGCCCAGGATGATGGACTTCGGAATATCGTGGGTCGGGTTCTCCATGTCCTTGGCGAAGGTGCAGATGACCTCGAAGCCCGTGAAGTTGAAGATGATGATGGACAGGTAGCCCAGGGCGTTGGTGTTGGTGAGCTCGGGCAGGAAGGTGGCGGCGGACATGTCGCTCGCGAAACCGTTCTCCATGGCATACCAGATGCCCAGGGCGCCGACGATGACGGCAACGGCGACCTTGATCAGGGCGCCACCGTTGAGGACCCACTCGGAGTCGGCCGCCTTGGAGCGGCCCATGAGGTAGACGATCCACACGAAGGCGAGCTCGATGCCCATCTTGGCGATCAGGTTGAACTCGACGCCAAAGACCATGCCCAGGATGTCGGGGAACATGGTCGCCAGCGAGGCGATCCACAGCGGGTAGTTGACCCAGTAGTAGTACGAAATGCGGGCGCCCCACTTGTCGCCCAGGCCATCGCGTACCCAGTCGTAAATGCCGCCCTCGCCGTCATAGGTGGTGCCGAGCTCGGCGACGACCATGCCGTAAGGGAGCAGGAAGGTCAGGATCAGGAAGATCCACCAGAAGAACTGCTGGTTGCCAATGGCAGCAGCAGGAGCGGCGGCCTCGCAAACGAAGACGACGCAGATGATGGTCGAAATGACCGTCAGGAAGGAAAGCTTTTTCTTTCCGTCACTCATATTTAATCCTTTGCTCAGTCGTTTTCAGACAGGGCGCCAGTGCTTACGCGCAGTGGCGCAGATGATGGGCAGCAAGAGACAAGCATCTGCTGCCGCCCATCAGAAAGCATCGTACAGGCCATACCACACGTCGGTGTAGATGAAGTCGGCGCCCTTGATGCACTCGGCTGTCGTCGGAGACTTTGCAGTTCTCCTCGCCGATGGCCATGAGGTCGCCCATCTCCTGCGAAGGCGGGCGAGCCGTAGCTCGCCCGACCTGGTACGTCTTACAGACCGTGCTTACCGAAAGCGGCCATGCGCTCATTGATGGTGGCGCGGTATGCCGCAGCCTTCTCCTCGTCGGGCTCGCTCTGGGGGCACAGAGTGGCCAGGATGGCGCGAATGGAGTGCTTGCGGTTCTCGGCCTCGACCCAGCACAGGGAGCGCTCGGGATCGTCCATGACCTCGTCGACGACTTCCTCGCCACGGTTGGCGGGCAGGCAGTGCATGAACATGCTGTTCGGACCGGCAACGTTCATCATATCCCAGGTCACCTGGTACTTCGGATAGAACACATCCATGTAGCTGGAGCTGGAGACTTCACTGTCGTAGAGGCCGTACCACACATCGGTGTACACGAAGTCGGCGCCCTCGATGCAGGAAATGTCGTCGGAAATGGTGATGGTGCCGCCGGAGACCTTGCAGTTCTCCTCGCCGATAGCCATGAGATGCTTGCCGAACTCGGCGCGCTCCTCATCGGTGCCAATATGCAGGCAGCCGTCGGGAATCTGATGCCCCTTCGGTCCGAACTGCACGAAGTCCATGCCCATCTTCGTGCAGATGAACATGAGCGACGCGCAGGTCTGGGTGGCATCGCCGATCCAGGCAAACTTGCAGTCCTCGATCTTCTTACCGGCGGGCAAGTTCTCGATCATGGTCATGAGGTCGCCGAGCTCCTGGGTGGGATGGTTGTACTCGCTCATGCCGTTGATGACGGGGGCCGCGGAGTACTTCGCCAAGCTCACTACATCCTTATGACGATCGACGCGTGCCATGAGGATGTCGACGAGGCTTCCCATAACGCGGCCGGAGTCCTCGATGGACTCATGGCCACCCAGCTGGATGGAGCCGGGGCCGAAGAACTGGGCGTGACCGCCGAGGTCGCTCATGGCCGTCTCGAAGGAGATGCGGGTACGGGTGGACACCTGCTGGAAGATCATGCCGAGGGTCTTGTCCTTCAGCAGGTGCGGGTACTCGCCGCCCTCCTTGATGAGCCCCTTCATGGCGATGGCCAGATCTACCATGCCGAGCAGCTCTTCTTTTGTGAAGTCGTTGGTGTCGATGTAATCCTTGACCATTGAAATCTCCTTCAAAATTCGTTGGCCGGACCGCCCCTTGCGGACCGCGCTCCCATGAAGCGCCCCGAAATGAGCGAGACGCTCCCTTGCGCCACACAGCATGGGACGCACCCGTAGTTTTGAGAAGAAATAACCAGGATTATTTTCAGATTACATTAGCTCACCGCACACCTTACCCTGGCTAATCCTAGCTAATCCTAACTAATCCTAACTAGTCCTAACGCCTAGACGGATTGATATTGAACTGGTTTCTTCGCCCTGTGCGCCGCTGTCAACACCTTGCGCCTCCGTTCTAAGGAACCGACGCGCCCGACGCCCAAGAATACGTAGACGAGCTGCTCCTCGCCCTCTGCGAGCACTGTCACCTGACCGCGCGCGAGCGCGTCATCTTGAAAGAGGTGCTGCAGGGCAAGGACAACCAGAACATCGCCAGTTCGCCGCAACTGGCCCTGGGCACCGTGCAGGCCCATGTGCACAACATTCTGAAGAAAACCGGCACCACCACCCGCCAAGAACTCAGCCAGCTGTTCTGGAAGGGATGAAGAACGGCCGAAGACGGCTGATCCCGTAGGGGGCGGCCGCAGCCGGTGTGAGGGAGATTGGATGCAGACTTATCGGAGTCGACCCCGACGATGGTCAGCTTGGCATCGTCGATGTTCACGGTGAACTGGTCGGTCACGTCGTTGCCGTCGGAATCGATGACGACGGCTTGGCCGGAAACCTTGACAGGGTACTCGCCTGTATCGGTGCCCGTTGCAGAAGCCTCAACGCCGGAAACGTAGAAGGTCTGACCATTGATCTGGAACTCCAGGGTCTCGAAACCGGATACGGACTTCTCGGTGCCGTCGTAGATCACGGACTTGGAATTGGGAGTGAGGGTGATCTGGTACTTCTCGCTACGGTCGGTAACGGTCAGGGTTCCGTACGTCTTGTTGATCTGATAGTTGTCCAGATTGGTTCCCTCGTTGGGGATGCATTCGAATGCATTCTCGGAGGAGCCGACGATCTTCTGCGAGCCGGTGAAAGAATAGGTGGCACCTTGGCCATCGACCCAACCAGTATCCCGGGCAGCCTCCCCAACGGTGACCTTGTGATTGGTCAGGGGCTTGCCGTCGTACTCCTTCGAACCACTCGCGGAGGTCAGGGTGACCGGACGCTTTTCGACCGTCAATTTACCTTCGTTCTTCACGATGTTGTAGTATTCGGCAATAGACGGGTCGAGCGTTACACGAATCGCATTTTTCGATGTGCCACAATCGGTCTGAGAACCTACAAACTCTATTTCCATATGGTGAATAATAACCGAGTCTTTGTTGGCTATGCGTCGTTTGAATGTAATTACCTCTCTAATAAATCAAATATGTTACTTTTCAGCACCATCAAACCAGATTCTGCCTCCTTCGAATTAGGCACCCACCCCATCAAGACCACGAAGCATCCCCGCCCTCAGCCTCGGCCTGTTAGTCGTGTGCCTGTTCACCTGGGAGAAAGCATGCCAAAGGCAGCGCTGGACCATGGTTTGCGGCCACACCTCCGCAACCGCGCGATGAGGACGACGAGGTCCCTGGCGAGGTATATGCCGTCGACGAAGACGACCCTGTGGACCTCGTCGACGCACTCGGGCATGGGCCAGACCTCCCGGAACTCGGCCGTCCTGCGCCTGAAGGCCCGACCGCCGCAGTAGGGGCAATAGACGGCCTTCATGGGCACCTCTTCCGAAAGGGTTTTTGACGGTTCCGGAAAAGGGTTATCTACCTGCGGGAACGATAGGCAACCGGACACACATTCTGTCCGAGCGGTTAAAAGCGGGCACGGAATTTAAACGGCTGAAAAAGGGGCATCGACCTGCGCCGATGCCCCGAACGTGGACACACATTTTGTCCTATAAGCCCCCAACGTGGACACACATTTTGTCCTATAAGTCTTAGCCAACAGATTGCCTGCACAAAAAACATGGCCACCCGCAAAGGGTGGCCATGTAGATTCTATCTGCAAGAAATCTTTTGCGTGCGTGGTGTGCTTTCGCGCATTCAGTCATGCGCACCTTCGCGCTTTCACACTCTAGCACGTTCATGCGTTCATGCGTTCACGCTTTCCGCATTCTCGCGTTCGCGCTTTCGTACTGGTCTATTCGCCTGTGCGAATTACCACGTGCGGGAATTCATCTGGCGGAACTGAGCAACGGTTGGAGCGTGCGAATTCATGCCGCCGTCAACGTTGATGATCTGTCCCGTGGTGTAGGTGCTTTCATCGGAGCCAAAATATACGGCTGCATGAGCAATGTCTTCTGGGCAACCGTAGCGGTTAACCATGATGCTACCCAAGAAGATATCTTTGAGCATCTGAGGAACCTTCGCCTCGTTTTCTGGCGTAACAATCAAGCCTGGACGGATGCAATTGCAGCGGATGTTGTCTTTGCCGTATTGCAAGGCAACGTATTGCGTGAAGATGTCTACGCCCGCCTTGGCGCATGCATAAGCGGTAGAACCTAAGTCGCCTGCACATGATGCCATAGAGCCAATGTTTACGATTGCGCCGCCACCAATTTCTTTCATGTAGGGGATAGCGCACTTCGTTGCATAGAAGGTGCCGCGCAGGTCGCTTTCCAAAATAGCGTCCCACATTTCAAGGGTGAGCTCGTCAACACGACCGTCCTTGAGGGCAACGTTTGCTGCATTGTTTACCAAAATATCGAGCTTGCCGTATTGCTCTACAGTGTCTGCAATAAGCGCTTCGATGCTTGCTGGTTCGGTAATGTCGAAATAGTGGAAGCTTGCCTTGCCGCCTGCTTCAACAATTTGATCAACTACAACTTGGCCTTTTTCGGCACGACGACCACTAATAACAACCGTTGCGCCCTCGGCTGCGTATACCTTTGCGATACCGATGCCAATGCCGCTGGTGGAACCCGTTACGATAGCAACTTTGCCTTCGAGTCTACCCATTGTGTTCCCTTTCTCGTTCAAATAATCGATAAGGTATTTGTATTCCTTTTTTGCGTGTTTGTGAATATTTGCATAGAAAAAGCGGATGGCAGGCGTGTGGATTTCGGCAGGAAGGGAAGGGGCCGGCCGCGTAGCGTGCACTGCCGTATTCTTTTCTGCAGGAAAATATGTTGAGCTGCTCGTTTTTCTGTTTGAATAGTAGACAGATTTAGCATGGTCAGAGGCTGCTAGCAAACAATTTACCCCCTCAACAAATCGCTTGCTCTCTGACATGCCATGCTCGCGCACAAAGTTGGGGCCTTCCCAGACGGGAAGGCCCCTTTGCTGATTATCTTAGCGCTTCATTTCAATGGAGCTGCACCAATGGTATCCGTGCTTATTTATAGTTGTTGCGCTTTCTGAACGTGAAGAGCGCCCCAGCACCGGCAGCGATCGCCACGCCGCAGATGCCCATTGCATAGAGGGCGGCGCTATCGCCGGTGTGAGGGAGATTGGATGCAGACTTATCGGAGTCGACCCCGACGATGGTCAGCTTGGCATCGTCGATGTTCACGGTGAACTGGTCGGTCACATTGTTGCCGTCGGAATCGATGACGACAGCTTGGCCGGAAACCTTGACAGGGTACTCGCCTGCGTCGGTGCCTCTGGCCTCGGCGGTCAGACCCTCGACGGTGTAGGTGGAGCCGTTGACTTCGAACTCCAGGGTCTCGAAACCGGATACGGACTTCTCGGTGCCGTCGTAGGTCACGGACTTGGAATTGGGAGTGAGGGTGATCCGGTACTTCTCGCTACGGTCGGCAACGGTCAGGGTTCCGTACGTCTTGTTGATCTGATAGTTGTCCAGATTGGTTCCCTCGTTGGGGATGCATTCGAACGCATTCTCGGAGGAGCCGACGATCTTCTGCGAGCCGGTGAAAGAATAGGTGGCACCTTGGCCATCGACCCAACCAGTATCCCGGGCAGCCTCCCCAACGGTGACCTTGTGATTGGTCAGGGGCTTGCCGTCGTACTCCTTGCTCAAATCGGCGGACTTCAGGGTCACCACACGTGGTGTGACCTTCAATTTGCCATATCTATAGGTAATATTGTAGTTGGCGGCAGTACCTGAAGTGAAAGTTACATAAAACTCATTATCCACCTCGCCAACATCCGTCAGAGACTTGGTCCACGTGACATCTAATTCGTCAGTACCAACAAGATCTCCGCCATCGATGCTTACTGATCCGCCCTTATGTTCCTCGCCGTCGTACATCTTCTCGAGGCTACCGGAAGTCAATGTTATATCACGCCGTGAAATCAGGATCTTCCTTTTACATATAGGCTGACCATCTTCCGAAACCCTCAAAATCACGTAGCCGACTTGAGTTCCCGTTACAGAAACGATCTGCCCATTAGGCGATTTGTCAACACTCGAGATTTTGATAGCTCCACCGTTTTCTTGGGTAGGATCATAGCTCCATTCATATACAGACGTTGGTTTTCCATTGTTATAGGTATATTGTGCAGTCATGCCGTACTGAATCTGATTTGGGCCACTGATTGCATTGCCAACGGGATCGCTTACCGCCCCGCCCTCATCAGCGAAAGCTACAACGGGCAGAAAAGATGTTGCCAGCACTGCCGCCAGCATCACCCTCGCAAATCTTTTCGCAAGCGATTGGGAGAGAACTGCAGTTGCGACCTCTCCCCATTTGGAGAATGTGGCATCCATGAAGCTCATGTCTGCTCCAATCGTATCGAATTGAACCAACGTAAAACGCAACACGACGTACAGTGTGTTGCTGCGTATTTTCCATCCGGTAAAGAATAACCGAATCTTTGTTGGCTATGCGTCGTTTGAATGTAATTACCCCTCTAATAAATCATATTTGTTACTTTTCTGCACCACCAAACCAGATTCTGTCTCCTTCGAATTAGGCACCCACCCCATCAAGACCACGAAGCATCCCCGTCCAGAGCAAGCCCGAGCCGAGCAAGGGACATGCCCGAAAATAATTCTCTGTTAACTTGAAATGCAATGTTGCAATAGGGAACGCACGCTTGAATTGGAGGATACGATGAAGATACAGGTTAAAGAGACCTTGGCCAGGCGCCTGCCGGTTTTCGTCCTCACGCTCGCAGCCATAGTCGGCGTTTGCGCTTTCACCTTCTCCGGCACCCAGAATTACGCCTGGGCTGAAGACGAAGGGCCCATTGCCACCTGGAATAGCGTCCCAGAGCCGGGAGTTGGCGGCGTTCCAGCAACAGCTGGAAAGAACCTTACGCTTGAAATAAAACGAGCTAGCTCGAGCGATGACCTGGAAGCCCATTTCATGAATAAGGACGGAGATACAATTCCCCCATCTGTCCTTGAGTTGATAACGGAAGAGGGATCGGTATTAACCGCCCGTTTTGATTCACCTATTTCTCCTACCCATCAAGCAGGATCTTCCATTGAAGGCTCGGATGCCAATACCCGATTCACTAAAGCAGCGCTTTACAAAACCGTCACCGTGACCTTCGATATGAAAGGCCACGGAACCCAGATCGACCCCATTACGGTCAAGAAGGGGACGTCCGTCACCCTGCCCGAGCCCACCGATACCGACTATGACTTCGGCGGCTGGTTCACCGATGAGAGCCTCACCACCTCGTTCAACGGCACCGCCGCTACAAGCATGACCGTCTACGCCAAATGGACCAAAAAGGAAAAGGTCACCGTTTCCTTCGAATCCGAATTCGGGACCGCACCTGAGGCCAAAACCGTGAACAAGGGTGAGATCGTCGAACTCCCCAATCTAGGCACTGACGGCGACTACACATTCGTTGGCTGGATCATGAAGGGCTCCGAAGGCACCGATCCCTTTATCGGCGAATACACCGCTAAAGAAAACATCACCTTCACGGCTGTCTGGGAAGCTCCCTCCACTCCCATCATCGAAATGGTCGATGTCACCTTCGACATGAACGGCCACGGCGACAGTGTGACCAAGCAGACCGAGAAGGGCAAGCCCATCACCCTTATCGATGACCCCACCGCCGAAGGCTATACCTTCAAGGGCTGGACCTACGACAAGGAAGGCAAGCAGGCCTTCGACGCCAAGAAGAACGCAGACCAGGACACCACCCTGTACGCCCAGTGGAAGAAGAATGCCGACTCCGCTCCCACCAACTCAACAATCCCCCGGACCGGTGACAACCAGATGGCACTCCTGGCATCCCTCTGCTTCAGTGCAGCAGCCCTGATCGCAGTCGGCATCGCGTTAACCGCGTATCGCAAATGCAAGCACGTATAAAGCATACGTGACGTTACCGTTTTAATTCTCGATCTAAACAGAGGGGAGTCCCGCGGGACTCCCCTTCCCATTCGCGTACCTAATTACGCTGTTCCTACTAAAATTGGGAATTCTATTCCCAGTTTTCTCCTATTCCCACTCAATAATCAAATCGTGCCGTATTTTCTTCAGTTTTTGTCGTAGTGCGGCATTTTGAAGAGTTTTACGCTGGATTAAACAAAATTCGCGAAAATCCATGTTGTCAAAATGTTGTCACGGGCTGTTTTTCGCGTGACAAACGCCTTCGTTTTGGACCAATGGCTTAGAGGTCTGAAAATAAAGTTAATTACCATAGGCAGTTCTCGATTCTGCCTTACGTTTAGTGGCTCGGCTGATGTTCGGCCGAGCCACTTTTGCTTTTGCGATTAGCTGCAACCCTTCAGATGGGGAATCCGCCTTACTCGACGGGCAGTTGGATCTCGGTGAGCCATTCGTCAACGGACTCCTTGTTCCAGATGCCGTCGATGTAGCTTTCGCGCGAAAGGCCAGCTACCGTGTAGCCGTTGTCCTCGGCGTATTTCATGATGAACGAATAAGCCTCCCCGATGTTGTCGTAGGCGTCCTGGTGGTAGATGCTTAGCACCTTGGTTTCGGGAATGGTGCGGAACTTGATGTTGTCGCTTTCCAAGCCGAACGCTTCTACGGCCTCGGAGTGGCGCACGCGCACATAGGATTCGCGGTACTCGCAATCCAGGTACTCGACGAACTCGTAGGGCGGCTCGGCGCACTTCAGGCCGGGGTTCAGGGCCCTCGCCTCGGCGCCCTGGGCGGGAATCCAGCTCATGGCGTCGGAGCATCGAGAAAGCGTGGCCTCGGAGTAGTAGACGATGCAGGCGGGGAGGGTCTTTTCGGTTACTTGGTACTTCATGCCGTTTCCTTCCAGTAGGTGGTGGATGACGGAAAGGCTTCTGGCAATCTCTGCTTCTTGCTGGTGGAGCGTGCGCTCCTGCTCCAGGAGAATCTCCTGCTCGTTTGCGCCGGCCACTATTGCCTTGATCTGGGCAACCGGAATGCCCAGCTGGCGAAGGGCCTTGACGTGCGCCGCGTCCTTGAGCTGCGATGTCTCATACAGGCGATAGCCCGTCCACGGGTCTACCTGGGCGGGCTGCAGAAGGCCCTCCTTCTCGTAGAAGCGCAGGGTCTTCACCGTGAGCATGGACAATTTGGAGAACTCTCCGATTTTCAGCATCTGAATGCCTCCTTTCCTCTGACGACGCCTACTTTGGGGCCTCCCCTTTGGGGAGGGTCAAGAAGATCATTTCCTCTTTCTCGGAAGGGGGAGCTGAGGGGTCATGGCATCGACCACTGCCGCGATTAGCGTTGGATTATCGCCATCAACGAGAAGCATCGGCTTCGCCCCGTCATAGGGGACTTGCTCCGTTGGAAAGGCTTCCAGTGCGGCAGGGACGTCTTTCAGAAGGAATCTGTCGTCGTAGACGCCGCCGAACAGGACACCGTCGCTGTACAGCATGTATTCGCCCATCATCTTGCGATGGGTCAGGGCGGGAACCTCATGCAACAGGTCGAGTATGTAATTCAGATACTCCGCGCTCGACGACATCAGTCTTCTCCTTGGTCGAATGGAATCCGAAAGTGGTTGAGCTGCATTTTGCCTTCGGTTTCCGCAGGAGGCCATGGGATGCAGCATTGCGCCTTGCTGAATCTTGTAGGGATTGCTTGGATTGAGGTTGGTGCTTGGACGCACGATGCTGCACCCGTTCGGGCATGGCCGCCAGCATGAAAGTCTGGTTACGGGTGTTGTGTATGGGCATCGCTAGTTCCTCATGCACCTGAGCCTTTCTCTCGCCGGTGCTTGCCGAAGGCTTCGGCTGGTTCTCAACACGCCTATTGTAGATTGCTGCGAGGGGCGGGACCGCCGCGAATCCTTGAAAAAAATCGAACAATGTGCGCTAGCCGCTTCCCTGTCGATTCCCATCGTTGACCTACGGGAGCGGGAATCAGCATGTAAACATTGGCGTTATTGACTCGGCGCCAACAACGCGAACAAAGCCGACAGTGTCGCTGACATCCCATTTTACTTTTCATTTCAGCATAAGATAAAAGGATGGTAAAACGATGAAAATGCCGATGAGGGCGACCCTCTGAAGAGCTGTTTTCTCTTCCCTCGATAGCAGAGTTAGATCCGATCGCCAGCACCCTGCAGAAGGTGCGGCAAGTGCGCCAGGGCGCATCGCTGTGGCGTAAGCTTTCGTGGAGAAGCGCCGTCTGACAGTGGCCACATTACCATACTCTGGTCAAGATTTTCAGTCTTGAACTTGGCGCCCCCACGCGATATTAGACATTGACCGCGATTTTGGAAGGGGTGTTGTCCATGGGATTTGACATGTGGCTTGCGTTTTCAACGAGCGTCGCGGGGTCGACGTTGGCCGAGGTGAACGGGCGGCTTGCTTCAGGTGGCCTCTCGATCACGCGGGAGGACTATCGGATGCTGGCCGAGCGCCGGGTTGAGGCGCTGGCTGACACCGAGCGGGTGGAGTTCGGGCTGCCGGCTATCGTCGAGGTAGCCGGAGCTGTGTCAGGCTCGCCGTATCTTTCGCAAACCAGCGTGGCGAAGGTGCTTGCAGAGCTGCAGGACGCCTTCTATGCCATCCGCGACGAGCTGTCCGTCGACGTGCCTGACGCGGAGATCGCCGACGCCCTGCGAAACTGCCTGGACGCGTGGGGAGACGCTGCCGAGGTCGCATCGATGCCGGCGAAGGAGGTCATGCGCTTCTCCGCCGAATACATGCGCGCGGCCGAGGCGGGGGACGACGGCGAGTACCGCATCGTCGACGACGAGGGGCGCGCGTACACATTCGATTCCGCCGAGTGGGACTTCGACGAGTATGTGGATGGCTGGGACGGAGAGGGGTGGTCCGATGGCTGGGGCGATTAGCGGAGGAGCTGGCGTCCCCAACGCAGGTAGGGCGTCGGATAATTTTACGCGCCTTCTGGCGCACGTTGCCGACCTGTACTGTGCTGCCGGATCGTCGAGCGTGTCGGCCTGCGAGATACATGAACTCGCCATGTCGGTCGCCTATGCGCTGGGCGTCGCAGACGCCACGCCCGAGGAGGCCGCCATCGTGCTCGACGTTGACGATCCCATCGTGCTCTGGCATGAGGGCGTTCGCGCACTCCAGAAGCGGACGGACGCGGCCCTCGCTCTCTGGTGGGACGTGGTTGCGACCATGCCGCCCATCCGCAACGTGGCGCTGCGCGACACGTTGGCGAGCCTGGGAGAGTTAAAGAGGCGCTACGACGTCCACTTCGCCGCGCACGAGGTCCCCTGCGACATCGACTACCAGCTGAGCGAGCCGGTGGGCCCGGGTCTTTTGGGGATCGACTACGTGGAGGCGTACCTAGCGCAGCTCCTCGTCGAGGCGCGCTGGATCGCGCGGTTCGACGTCGAGAGCTGTGTCACCGTGCTCGAGCGCATAT
This sequence comes from Collinsella sp. HCP28S3_E9, assembly GCF_052065455.1. Classification (NCBI taxonomy): domain Bacteria; kingdom Bacillati; phylum Actinomycetota; class Coriobacteriia; order Coriobacteriales; family Coriobacteriaceae; genus Collinsella; species Collinsella sp. HCP28S3_E9. The sequence goes on along the minus strand of NZ_JBQHTZ010000015.1, from coordinate 39,993 downwards.
GCCCGGACTACCGGGGCCTGCACGTAAACCTCTGCGATCTGCTGCTGCCGCACGAGAGCGAGCTGGAACCCTCCCGGGCTCGAGCCTGAACGGCCTTTGATTCAGACCCATGTTGCAATTGTGCCGATATAGGGGCATTTGCAACGTTGCTCACTTGGCGTTCATTGAATGCGGTCAGGCACCCGATTCTCGATTCGTGCACGAAAAAAGCCCGACTCGCTAAGCGAGTCGGGCTCAAGTTCTGCAGTTAAGGCACTAATTAACGACAGACTGCAAAAAAATGTGCCTTAAGTAGGATTTTAACTTACTCCCACTCAATGGTCGCGGGCGGCTTGGACGTAATGTCGTAGCACACGCGGTTGGCGCCGGGGACCTCGGCAACGATGCGGCCGGAAATGCGGGCCAGCACATCGTAGGGCAGCTTGGCCCAGTCGGCGGTCATGGCATCACTGGATTCGACGGCACGCAGGATGATCGGGCGCTGATAGGTGCGCTCGTCGCCCATAACGCCAACGGACTTGATGTCGGGCAGGACCGCGAAATACTGCCAGCAGCTGTGCTCGGAGTTGCGCTCGCCGGTCTGCTCAAACAGGCGCTGGTTGTAGGCATCCAGCTCCTCGCGCACGATGGCATCGGCGTTTTTGAGGATCTCGAGCTTCTCCTTGTCGACCGCACCGATGATGCGGATGGCCAGACCCGGGCCCGGGAAAGGCTGACGGAACACGATATGACCCGGCAGGCCCAGTGCCAGACCAAGAGCGCGGACCTCGTCCTTAAAGAAGTGATCAAGCGGCTCAATGAGGTCGAAGTGTACGCCCTCGGGGAACGGGATCAGGTTGTGATGGCTCTTGATGGTGGCCGTCTTGCCGCCCGTCTTGCGAGCGCCGGACTCGATGATGTCGGGGTAGATGGTGCCCTGAGCCAGGTACTTGACCGGCTTGCCATCGGTCTCGAGCTGCTGCGCCACGGCGAAGAACTCTTTCCAGAACTGAGTACCGATGATGCGGCGCTTCTCCTCGGGCTCGGTCACGCCGGCCAGAAGCTCGGCATAACGGTCCTCGGCGTGAACGTGGATAAAGTCGACATCGAACTGCTTGGTGAAGACCTCCTCCACCTGCTCGGGCTCGCCCTTGCGCAGCAGGCCGTGGTTGATGAACACACAGGTCATCTGCTTGCCCACGGCGCGAGCGCCCAGCGCAGCCACGACGGAGGAGTCGACGCCACCGGACAGGGCCAGAATCACGCGGTCGTTACCGACCTTCTCGCGGAACTCGGCCGTCATGGTCTCGACCAGGTTGTCCATGCTCCAGTTGGGCTCCAGACCGCAGATCTCAAACAGGAAGTTGCTCAGCAGCTGCTGACCGTACTCGGAGTGCTTGACCTCGGGGTGGAACTGCGTGGTGAAAATCTTGCGCTCGGGGCACTCCATGGCAGCAACCGGGCACACGTCGGTGCTGGCGGTAACGGTAAAGCCCTCGGGCACCTCGGACACGGCGTCGCGGTGGCTCATCCACACGGTTTGCTGCATGGGCGTGGAGTTAAAGAGCTTGGCGCCGGCAGTGCGCGTAATAGTGGCGCGGCCGTACTCGCCCACCTCGGAGTGACCGACCTTGCCGCCGAGCGTCACGGCCGTGATCTGATGGCCGTAGCAGAAGCCCAGGACGGGAAGGCCCAGGTCAAAGATGGCAGGATCGATGGACGGAGCGTCCTCGGCGTACACAGAGGCCGGGCCGCCGGAAAGGATGAGCGCAGAGGCGTTCATCTCGCGAATCTCATCGGCCGAGATGTCGCAGGGAACAATCTCGGAATACACGTTGAGGTCGCGGACGCGACGGGCAATGAGCTGACCGTACTGCGCACCAAAGTCGAGTACGAGGACCTTTGCGGAAGCCCTTTGATCCATGGTTTCCCCCTCTTGTTGGCGGGGAGCCGATGCCCACCCGCGCGAATAAACGAGAATAACTTTCATAGTGTACACGTTATATGGGGTTTCTCGTCCCTCGCAGCCATCAGCGCACGGCAAACGCACGACCTGGGCCCCTATTTGACGGCAATTGAAGTGTTACCAAACGTTACAGATGATGTAATACGTTTGAACATTGGACGCCCTGTGCCACAATACTGCCGAACGACTCCGCCTCTGGGGCGGCAAATACGATAGGAACACCAACATGAAGCGCATCCTTCTCATCGCCACGGGCGGCACCATCGCATCGACCGAGGACGGCAACGGCCTCTCCCCCGCCCTGACCGGTGAGGAGCTCGCCCAGAGCGTCCCCGAGATCTCGGGCCTCTGCGAGCTCGACGTGGTGCAGCCCATGAACATCGACAGCACCAATATGCGTCCCAGTGACTGGATGCGTATCCGCGACGTCATCGTCGAGGGCTATACCGACCACGACGGCTTCGTGATTCTGCACGGCACCGACACCATGAGCTACACCGCGGCGGCGCTTTCTTACCTGATTCAGGACAGCCCCAAGCCCATCGTGCTCACCGGCTCGCAAAAGCCCATGGGCAACCCCTTTACCGATGCCAAGCTCAATCTGTACCAGAGCCTGCTCTATGCGCTTGACGAGCATTCGCACGACGTCTCAATCGTGTTTGGCGGCGTGGCCATCGCCGGCACGCGCGCCCGCAAGCAGCGCACCATGAGCTTTAACGCGTTCATTAGCGTCAACTATCCGCCCATTGCCTACATCCGCAACGACCGCATCGTGCGCAACGGGCTCCACGGCACCCACCAGAATGAGAGCCCGGTTCGTTTCTACGACCGTATCGACCCGCGCGTGTTTGTCCTTAAGCTCACACCCGGCGTGAATCCAGGCATATTGGACGCCCTGACCGATAGCTACGACGCCGTAATTCTGGAGACCTTTGGCATTGGCGGTATTCCCGAGTTTGGCGAGTCCGGCGAGTCATTCCAGGAGGCGATTTTCCGCTGGGTCGATTCGGGTCGAACCGTCGTTATGACCACACAGGTCCCCGAAGAGGGCCTCGATCTGGGTGTTTATGAGGTCGGCCGTGCCTACGCCGACCATCCGGGTATTTTACGCGGCGACGATATGACCACCGAAACGCTCGTGGCCAAGACCATGTGGGCGCTCGGCCAGTCACGTGATGCGGCCGAGATTCAGCGCCTGTTCTACAGCCAGGTCAACCATGACCGCATCCCGATGGTGTAGCTAAAACAAAATCTGCCTCTTTGGGCCTTGTAGGGCACGTGGTACCTCTCGGAACGTGCAAAAAGCGGAGTTTTCAGCACCCGCCCCTTCCGGAAACGTTAAAACCGCTAGCTGTAAATCGCTTTTCGGTTCGATAGGCTCGTCCCATGCGTCTAATATTCCTCATAATAATGAATTTTGTGGATAATCAAAAACAGCAAGCATCGTATTTGCGCCTTCGGTTGCTGTCAATTTATTGAGGGATGCTGAATACTCGGGTTTTTGCACGCCGCCATCGGGGGGACCCGTTCAGCAAACGACAAATCTAGCAAAAACGCCTACTCAATGCCCTCGAGAAGCTCTGACACCGTCATGCCAAGCGCGGGCGCAAGTTTAAATAAAATCTCGAGCGTGCTGTTTGCCGTTCCGCTTTCGATTTGATCGAGATAAGGTCGGCTGATTCCAACCGCCACGCAAAAATCGACCTTGGAGATACCAAGGGCCTTGCGCGTCCGCTCGACTCGCTCGCCAAGAATCTGTTTCGCATGTTCGTTCATGCAGACGAGTTTGAAATGGAGCAAAACAAAAACGTAAACTATAGTTTACGTTTTGCCCAATATACAGGAGTTTTCTATGTCGGGTTCTTCGGTCCGCATGTACCGAGCCACGCTTCGCACAAACAGCGCACCGCCCAAGCTCGTCGTCGTTGAAGCAGAATGCCTTTCGCCCGATGAGCGCACAGCATTTGCATTGCTATCAAGTCGCGTCGCCGCCGTTTTGGTCCCTTGCCCGGCGCAAGGTGAACTTGCCATCCAATGCCAAGCGCACGGCTGCTCACTCAATCAGGCTGCCGTAATCACAACCAGCCAGTGTGGCCTGCCCCTTCTCTTGGAAGCCGGTATCGCGCTCTGCCTTCGCGGTGCCGGATACGAAAACGAGGCCGCCGCCGATGTGGTCTTTCAACCACGATCGAGCGGCGGCCTCGCAGCAGCCATCGAATATGCTTGCAGGCTCGTTGCCTAAAGGCGCAAGCTAAAAGCCCAGGCCAAAGCCTGTGCCGGTAATCGCCGAATACATAAAGTAGACGTTAATTACGTTGAGGAATACGCCCGTGATGCAGCCGTTTCGCAGGTAGCGCTCGCACACGATGCGCGCCATGGCGGCGGAGTCCTCATTGTTCTTTGCCTGGCGTCCCGCCGTAAAGTACGTCGCCACGCTCAGCAGCAGGTTGAGCACCGGCAATGCCAGCAGCTCGTAGCTCTTGCCCCAGCGCGTCACCTCACCGGCAGCATTAAACTTTGTTGCCACCTCGGGACCAATGTTGGGGATTACAAACGCTGCGACCACCAGCGGAAGCACTGCAAGCACCAGCAGCGCGATGCCCATGTAGCCAGCTTTTTTTCCATATTTAAACATGCTCGCCGTCCTTACACGTTAAAGCGGAAGTGCACGACGTCGCCATCGGCCATGACATACTCTTTGCCCTCGATGCGCAGCTTGCCTGCAGCCTTGGCGCCTTGCTCGCCACCGAGCTCGATGTAGTCGTCATAGCCAATGACCTCGGCCTTAATAAAGCCGCGCTCAAAGTCGGTATGGATGACACCGGCGGCCTGCGGGGCGGTCGCGCCCTGACGCACCGTCCAGGCCTTGACCTCCATCTCGCCAGCCGTAAAGAACGACTGCAGACCGAGCAGCTTGTAGGCTGCCTGCGCGAGCACGTCCAGGCCGGGCTGCTCCAGGCCCAGGCTCTCCAGGTAGTCGGCCGCATCCTCGGGATCGAGCTCGGAAAGCTCGGCCTCGATCTTGGCGCAGATCGGCAGCGGCTTGACGCCATCGATGGGCGCCAGGTCCTCGTTGAGCATGTCCTCGTCCACGTTGGCCACATACAAGATGGGCTTCATGGTGAGTAGGAACAGGCCCTTGGCAGCGGCGCGCTCCTCGTCGGTCATCTCCATGGACGCGGCGCGCTTGCCCTCGTTGAGCCAGGCGAGCAGGCGCTTGGCGACCTCAAACTTGGGCATGAGCTCCTTGTCGCGCTTGGCCTCCTTCTCGAGCTTAGGCAGCTGCTTCTCGAGCGTGCCCATGTCGGCCAGGATAAGCTCGGTCATGATGGTGTCGGCATCGCCGGCGGGATCGACGAACTCGCCCGTACGACCCACCTCACGCATGACGTTGGGATCCTTAAAATAGCGCACGACCTCGCAGATAGCGTCGGTCTCGCGAATGTTTGCCAAGAACTGGTTGCCCAGGCCCTCGCCCTCGTTGGCACCCTTCACCAGGCCCGCGATGTCGACAAACTCGACCGTAGCCGGCACAATGCGGCCAGGGTTGACAATGTCGGCGAGCTTTTGCAGGCGGCTATCGGGCACATCGACGATACCCACGTTGGGGTCGATCGTGGCGAACGGGTAGTTGGCGGCAAGGCCGGTCTTTTTGGTAAGCGCGGTGAACAGCGTCGACTTGCCCACGTTGGGCAGGCCCACGATACCGATGGAAAGGGACACGACAGCTCCTTTTGGTACAGGTACTTCAAACTGCATAAGTATAGCGCCGCCGCAGCATCCGGGCGAATCCGGACACCGCGGCGGCGCAAATGAAGCAGAGATGCGTGAGAGTTCGAGACAGCAGTCCTTACTTAAGCTCGGGCCAGTAATCCTTGTTGGCCTCGATGAGCTCGTCCAGGATCTGCTTAGCAACGCTCGCCGAAGGAATGGTCTTGGAGAGCGTGAGCGCCTGCCAGAGCTTCTGGTAGCTGCCCTCGACCCAAGCCTGGACAACGAGCTTCTCGACGGAAACCTGCTGCTCCATGAGGCCCTTCTGGAACTGCGGGATCGGGCCCTGGCAAATCTTCTCAAAGCCGTTGGAACCGACGATGCAAGGCACCTCGACCATGGCCGTCGGGTCGAAGTTGGGCACAGCGCCATCGTTGGGGACGATCAGCAGGAAGCGCTCGAGCGTGTTCTCGGCCAGCGCGCAGGCAAGGTCGACGATGTAGTTGGCATGTACATCTGGCTCAAAGCCGCCGTCTTTAGCCGTACCCTTGGCGATGATGTCGCGGCAAGCGCCAAAGACCTTCTTCTCGCGGCCGTCCATAACCTCATTGGCACGAGTGTAGTTGGGGTCAGACGTCTCGACGACATAGTCCGGGTACAGGTAATACTTGAGGTAGGTATTGGGAATCGTCTCGGGATCGACAGCATAGACATCCTTGGCCTTGCCGAAGGTGTGAATCCAGCTCTCCTCGACATGCTGCTCCTTACCGGCCTCGTGCTCGATGCCGTCCAGGTAGCCGTTCTTAGCCATGTGCTCCTTAATCTGCGGCATGAGGTCGTTGCCGTCCTTGTCGTAGATCTTGCTCCACCAACCAAAGTGGTTGAGGCCGTAGTAGCTATACTGCAGCTCGCGGCGATCCTTGATGCCGCACATACGGCTCATCTTATCCATGAGGTCGATCGGCATGTCACAGATGTTGATGATGCGGCTGTTGGGGCGCAGCACGCGGCAGGCCTCGGCGACGATAGCTGCGGGGTTGGAGTAGTTGAGCATCCAAGCGTTGGGGCTGTACTTCTCCATGTAGTCGAGGATCTCGATGACACCACCGATGGAGCGCATGCCATAGGCGATACCGCCGGCACCGCAGGTCTCTTGGCCAACGCAACCGTACTTGAGAGGAATCTTCTCGTCGAGCTCACGCATGGCGTACAGGCCGACGCGGATGTGAGCAAGCACGAAGTCGGTCCCGGTGAATGCGGTCTCGGGGTCGGTGGTGTAGTTGAACTCAACCTCGGGGGCGTTCTCGTGGAAGTAGATCTCGCAGGCCTTTGCCACGATCTCCTGGCGCTCGGCGTTGTTATCGTAGAAGGTCACCTTGTTGACCGGGAAGCGGTCGCGCTCCTCAAGCAGCATCAGAGCGATGCCCGGGGTGAAGGTAGAGCCACCGCCGGCAATGGTCACGGCATAGTTTTTCTTGGACATGATGTCCTCCTCATTCTGGCCGCTTGCTCAATCCATCCCCGTACGCGGCCTGCACGGTTTGGAATTGTTACCTAGAAGTGGATTTTTTATCTCTAGAATCGGCCTTGTGGTGCATACCGGCTCTGCAAGGCCGATTGTTTCGATGGACGATGGTTTACAGAAGACTCTCGAACTTCTCGCGAACCTGCGGGACGGTAAGGCCGATGATGACCTGGATCGACTGGCCTTGGACCACCAAGCCATGCGTACCGATTGCCTTGAAGGAAGCCTCAGGTGCAACGACGCCCTTGTCCTTGACGTTAACGCGCAGACGGGTAACGCAGTTAGTTACATCGATGACGTTATCCGTGCCACCGAGTAGATCGAGGATGTTCTCGGCAAGCACCAAGCGCTCATCATCTTTACTCTGGGCGACCGATTTGCTAGCAGCAGCACCGCCCTGCTTTTGCTTGTAGTCGGCCTTGGACTTGAGCTCGACCTCAACATCGTCATCCTCGCGACCGGGGGTCTTAAAGTCGAACTTGACGATCAGGAAACGGAAGACCACGACCCAAAGAGCGGTAAAGCACAGACCGACAAGGATGGAGATGGCGTACTGCAGACCGTGTGCGGCCCAAAGGGGCAGCCAGTCCCACGAGAGCATCGAGATGATGCCTCCGTCAAAGATGCCTACGACGCCAAGGAGGTTTTGAGCCATACAGCCGAGCGCTCCGAGCACGCAGTGGACGACGAACAGGCCGGGCGCGACGAACAGGAAGGTGAAGTCAAGCGGCTCGGTGATACCGCAGAGCATGGCGGTAAGGGTGACGGGAATGAGCAGAGTCTTGACGCGCTGTTTGCGCTCGGGTTTGGCGGTCATATAAAACGCAATGGCGACGCCAAGCGAGCCGAAGACTTTAGTCCATCCGGGGCAGGTATAGGCAGCCCAGGGTGCGGCATCCTTAAGAGCAATGCTCGGATCGGCAGCCAGTTGGGGCAGGATGTTGGCCCAAGCGGCAAAGATGCCGCCGTTGACCGCCGCATTGTCGTAATAGAATGGCGTATAGATAAAGTGGTGCAGGCCTGTAGGGATCAGCAGGCGCTCGAAGAAAGCAAAGACGCCCACGCCAAACGTACCGGCGGAAAGGATGAATCCCTGGAAGGCGGCGATAGCAGCCTGAACATGCGGCCACACCAGGCAGGCGATAATAGCGACCGGAACCATAACGAAGAAACCGATCATATAGATGAACACGGAGCCCGAGAACACGCCCAACCACTCGGGGAGCTCGGTATCGAAGAACTTGTTATGCAGCATCGTGGCGATACCAGAGATAATGAGCGCGCCCATGATGCCCATATCAAGCGTTTTGATGCTTGCGATAGTGGCAAGACCAGTACCGCTGCCCGCCTCGACAGAGTAGTCGACCCCAAAGACAGGGCCCCACTGCCCCAAGATTGTGCTTACAAAGTAGTTGAAGGTAAGGTAGATGGCCAAAGTCTCCATGCAGCAGCGAGCGTTCTGCTTGTTCGCAAGCGAGATTGGCAACGCTACGCAAAACAGCAAAGGCATCTGGTTAAAGAGCGTCCAACCGCCCTGGAGCAGCACATTCCAGCAATCAAACCAAAGATGGCCCGCTGTGGCCATCTCGCCAAAGATCGCCTCGGTGGTAAACAACGTACCCAGGCCGACGATGATTCCGGAAAATGCGAAAAGAATTGCAGGCGCGTACATTGCACCGCCGAAACGTTGTATCTTTTGCATCATGACGGGGAATCCCCCTCTCTTCATTCGGAGCGACTGCGGTTTTGGCTTCACTCGAGACCGCAGGCGCGCCGTTTGCGTGTACCTCGTGCAATAGGACGGGTGGGCCCGTGTCCCCGACTTCTTGCGCTTCTGTTTTTATCATATCACTTATCTAGACAAGTTAATACTGTTTCTGTGTTCGGTCAGCGGTCAATAATTGACGGCGAACGGTTTATTTCTAGTATTTTGCCTGTTATTACATGTTATTGCCTGTTTGTCTTAATTATTCAAAACCAAAATATTTATCAACTTGTCTAGATATGCTTGTATAAGAATGTTTACATACCTATACTTCAATACAACATTCACCGCCATGTAAAGGAGTCACCATGAAAAGCGCGGTCTTCTATGGAAAGCACGATCTCAGGGTCGAGGATTCGGCAAAACCGGCCGTGGGCAAGCGCGACGTGCTGATCAACGTCAAAGCTTGCGGCGTCTGCGGCACCGACGTGCATATCTATGAAGGCGACAAGGGTGCAGCGGATGTTACCCCGCCAACGATCCTTGGCCATGAGTTCGCTGGCGTTATCGAGGCCGTGGACTGCGATGTCACCGGCTTTAAGCCGGGCGATCGCGTGTGCATAGACCCCAACCACCCTTGCGGTTGCTGCGAACCCTGCCGCGACGGTATCAACCACTACTGCGAGCATATGACCGGCTACGGCACCACCGTCAACGGCGGCTTTGCGGAGTACTGCTCCGTCGATATGCAGCAAGTCTACAAGTTGGGCGAACACACCAGCTTCGAGCAGGGTGCCATGACCGAGCCCGTGGCGTGCTGTCTGCACGGCATCGATATGTGCAACATCAAGCCCGGCAGCACAGTTGTCGTTATCGGCGGTGGCATGATCGGTCTGCTCATGATGCAGCTTGCCAAAAACGCTGGTGCCACCAAAGTCGTTTTGCTCGAACCCGTCGAAGGCAAGCGCGAAGTTGCGCTCAAACTCGGCGCCGATCTGGCGATTGACTCCATCCATGAGGACGTCCCGGCCCGCCTGAAGCAGGAGGGCGTCGGCAACGTCGACGTTGTAATCGAATGTGTCGGTAAGCCCGTCACCATTGAGCAGGCCATTAGAATCGCCGGCCATAAGGCCACGGTTATGATGTTCGGACTTACCAAGCCCGATGAGACAATCACCGTCAAGCCCTTCGAGGTCTTCCAGAAGGAGCTCGTGCTCACCTCATCCTTCATCAATCCTTATACGCAGCGTCGCGCGCTCGAGCTCATCGACTCGGGCAGGATCGACGTTTCTTCGATGGTCGCAAAGGTGGCTTCCCTCGAAGAACTCGGCGCCATCCTGTCAGACCCAGCTCTGCGTGCCATGGGTAAATATATAATCGACCCCAGCAAGTAAATCGATCGACACTTGCACGAGCAGTCCTCGTCCACCGCTCGCGCACTCAGCTCTAGGAGACCGTCATGGCGCGAGCCATCTTCCAAACCATTTATGACAACGTGAAGCAGTCGATTGACGACGGCACATACGCCTATCTAAGCTATCTGCCTTCGGAGACTGAACTCACGCAGCTGTTTGGCTGTTCGCGTATGACGGTCCGTCGCGCCATCTCGATGCTTGCGGCAGATGGCTACGTGCTCCCCCAGCAAGGCAAAGGCATGCGCGTCATTCGCAACATCAGTGACGAGACGAGTCGTGGCGGCGGCGGACTCGAGACCTTTAAGGAAATCGCAGCCAGCCGAGGCTTTGAGCTCAAAACGGTTACCACTGTCTTTGAGCTCCTCGTCTGTAACAAGGCGCTCTCCAAGATTACCGGGTTTCCTGAAGGCTGTGAGCTCACGCGTGCCAAACGCATCCGTTATGCAGACGGACGAGCCGTATGCTCCGACGACTCCTATTACCTAAGCTCACAGGTACCGGGGCTGACACCCGAGATTGTCAACGACTCGATCTATCGTTACCTCGAAGAAGGCCTTGGCATTAAGATTGCCACGGGCAAACGCGATGTAACGATTGAGCATCCCACGCCCGAGGATGCACGCGTGCTCGATCTCGACGACTTTAACGCACTCGCCGTTGTACGCGGGCAGACCTACAACGCCGACGGCATCCTTATGGAATACACCGAGACCAAACAGGTCCCCGGGTTCTTTTTGCTCCATGAAACCGTGACGCGCAACGGTACCGGTCGAACCGGCCACCAAAGCAGCATGAACTAACCATCTATTAGTTGCGGTGGGATAGTTCCTAGAATGGCCCGCTTAAGGGCAAAACGGGAACTATTCCACCGCAACTTTTTTTGCCGGCGGGGCAGTACCTGTCCCACCGGCCATCATTTACGCTCTTTTAGCTAGTCCGCGAGCTTCTCCACCTGGTCGAGCATCTTGTCGAGCTTGGCCTTCGCCTCGGCTTTTACCTTTTGGGCCTCTTCGTGGGCTTTGGCCTTCTGAGCGGCCTTTTCCTCGGCTTCGGGGTCGACGACAACCAAGTTGGACGCATCGTGTTCGACCAGCTTGAGCGCATGTTCGGGACAAACCTTGACACAGGCGCCGCAGCCCAAGCAATACGTGGACTCCAACGCGAAGCGGCCGCTTCCCACCAAATCGCAGGCGAACGTGGGGCATACATTGACGCACTCGCCACACGACGTGCACTTGTCAAAATCGCACTCCGGCGTGCTCACCTGCATGTTCTGGGCAAGCTCGGGATGGTTCTGCAGCGTCGAAAGCACCAGCTGCCGCCCGTGCGTGAGCGAACGGCGACGCTTTGCCGTCGTGGTGCCGCACATGGTGTTGAGCGTGCGCTCCAGCTGGGTAATCTGATGGCGATGGGCCTTCAACTTCTGCGTCACCGAGGCCAGCGCCGCCGTCGCCGGGTTGAGCTTGGTCACCGTCAGACCCGTCGTGCGGGCAATCTTTTCCATGTATTCCTTGCGCTCGTACTCGCGGAGCTTATGGCACTTGAGGCTCTTGGGGTCGACCTCCAGGCCCATACCCGTGCCAGACCACTCCTCAGCCTTCGCAATCGCCTCGCCCAGGATATCCTCGCCACCGGTGTTGCGGCATTTATCGCACACGCCCAGCGGAAGGTACACGCTCACGTTGGGATAGTCCGCCAGTACCGAGAACCAGGTCTCGGCCGTAATATCGCCCACGCAGGCAACGACGACCTCGTTCTCGCGCGGCATGCGCTTGAGGGCGCGCGTGCAGGTGACGTAGGCGGTCTCGTGGCTCGTTGCCGCCGAGACAATGTCGTCATACAGGTTTTTGGGCGCCAGGCGCGGCGAGATGATTGCCTCGGTCGGACAGGCAGCGGCGCACAGGCCGCACTTGCGGCAGGAGTCGAGAATCTCGATGGAGTCTTCCTCGACCTCGATAGCGTTGACCGGGCACACATCCATGCACGCGGAGCAGCCACTCTTTTCGTTTTTGCAGGTCAGGCACGGAATGGTGTTGCCGCGCGGACGCTCCTTGTAGTCGGCGGGATTCCACTGCGGCGCCGACGGATCGAGCGCATCGGTCACACCGCCAAGCGGGTTTTTAAGAAAGTCGAAACCCTTGCTGATCTCGATAATGTCATCAAACAGATCGTGTTCCTGCGCCATGCGCGGCCCCTCCCTGAGCAGTGCAAACAAGCAAGAGATAATGATACGCTATCGGCCCACGCCTCGGGCAAATTACATGCGGCGCATCATTGAGACAAATAGCCTATGGCCTATCGCCGCCTCGATTGCACAAGGTCAATCAAGCGCCAAGCTATGCCTCGCACATGAGCTGCACGAGCTTTTGTTTGGTCACCTTGGCCTGTTCGTTAGCCATATTGCGCTCGTTCTTAAAAGTTGCGTCCGCAACGCTCAGCAGGTCGGCATCGGAAATCTCGCCAAGGCCCAGCTCCTCGAGTGTCGTCGGCAGACCAACGCGCTGGCAAAACTCGAGCACCTGATCAAGCTCGGGCGCGCGCTCCAAACGAAGCTGCACCACCAGGCCAAATGCCACGGCCTCACCATGCATGGCCTTGCACTCGGGCAGAATCGTCAGGCCGTTGGCGATGGCATGCGCCAACGCCAAGCCACCGCTCTCAAAGCCGACGCCCGAGAGTAGGATATTGCACTCGATCAGGCGCTCAACCGCCGGCGATATACGACCCTTTTTAAGATCGCGCTTGGCAGCGACGCCGCACTCCATGAGTGTGTCATAGCAGGCACGAGCCGCAACCAAGGCCAAGTGTCCCGGCGCGCCACCGTGCTCGTTGGCGCCGTACGCCGCGGCGCACGAACGCGCCTCGAAGTACGTTGCCAGTGCGTCGCCCATGCCAGCGACCGTCATACGCAGCGGGGCTGCCGCGACCACGCCGGTATCGACCACAACCAAATCTGGATTCTTTTCGAGCATCAGATAGCGGTCGAACGACCCATCCTCGTGATACAGCACCGAAATCGCGCTGCACGGGCCGTCCATCGAAGCCGCCGTGGGGCATACGCACAACGGCAGTTCAGCATAAAACGCAACGGCCTTGGCGATGTCGAGCATCTTGCCACCACCGATGCCGACCACCATGTCGCAACACTCAGCCTGGGCTTCCTTGGCCATTTCGACAACGGCCTCTTCCGTACACGGACCGTCATAAATCTTAAAGAACGGCTCGCTTAGATCTTCGTCCAGAAATCCATCGACGATCTGCCTGCACAGCCGATCCTCGGTGCCCTGGTCAAACAAGACATAGGCAGCGCAGCCCAACCATGACAAATATCTGCCCTGACGCGAAAGTTCGCCCGACCCCTGAACATACCGGCCGGGACCGCCATAAACCATAGGAAGCGCCATACGAGAATCCGCCCTTCATCAAACAACGATTGGTGCAAAGCCACCTGTCCCCTTGTGGCAACTTGGCGCATTGAGGACAGGTTAGATTGCACCATAGAAAAAGGGTCCCGCGCACAGAGCGCGAGACCCTTATCAGAACAATGTGTGCCGATTAGAACGTGACCGGGGTGTCGGTGTAGACGCACTCGAGCAGCTGCTCCATCTCCTCCTGAGACGGCTGGCGCGGGTTGGAGCCCGTGCAGGCGTCGAGGATGGCGTTGGCGGCAACGTCGTGCTTCTTAGCCTCGAACTCATCGTAATCGATGATGGACTCGTCGGCCTTCACGCCCTTGGCACCGTAGTTCTTGATGCCCTGCGGGATGTCGAGCTTGTCGTTGAGGTCGCGAATCTCCTGGACCAGAGCCTCGACCAGCTCGTCCTCGGTCTCGCCGGCGAGGTGCAGGATCTCCTTGGCGATGAAGGCGTAGCGGCTCTTGGCGCGAGCGTCCTTGGCGTTGAACTGGATGACCTTGCCCAGGTACATGGCGTTGGCGCAACCGTGGATGATGTGGTCGCCCTCAAAGGCGGCACCGGTCTTGTGAGCCATGGAGTGGACAATGCCCAGCAGACCCGAGGAGAAGGCGATGCCGGCGATGCACTGGGCGTCGTGCATGTGCTGGCGGGCCTCATGATCGCCCTGATAGGACTTGGGCAGCCACTCGACGATCTCGCGGATAGCATGCAGGGCGTTGGCGTCGGTGTACATGGAGCCAGCGGTGGAGACGTAGGCCTCGATGGCGTGAGTCAGAGCGTCCATACCGGTGTGAGCGCACAGCTTGGCGGGCATGGTGTAGGTGAGCTCGGGGTCGACGATGGCGACATCAGGGGTGATGTTGAAGTCGGCCAGCGGGTACTTGATGCCCTTGGCGTAGTCGGTGATGACGGAGAACGCGGTGACCTCGGTAGCGGTGCCGGAGGTAGAGGAGATGGCGCAGAAGTGAGCCTTCTGACGGAGCTCCGGGAAGGAGAACGGGACGACCGCCTCCTCGAAGGTCTCCTCGGGATACTCGTAGAACAGCCACATAGCCTTAGCGGCATCGATGGGCGAGCCACCGCCAATGGCGATAATCCAGTCGGGCTGGAACTCGGTCATGGCCTCGGCGCCCTTCATGACCGTCTCGACGGACGGATCGGACTCGACGCCCTCGAACAGCTTGACCTCGAAACCGGCCTCCTTGAGGTCGGCCTCGACGTCCTGCAAAAAACCGCCGCGGCGCATGGAGCCGCCGCCGGTCACGATGATGGCCTTGCTGCCCTTGAGGTTCTTCACCTCGTGGCGAGCGCCCTCACCAAAGTACAGATCACGAGGATTGGTAAAACGTCCCATACTGTGCCTCCTAAACAAGCCCCTCTTAGACTTGCGTATATAACGGAGCACCCGATTGGCTCCGTTAGGACCGTTTTGCGCGTTGCCGGCGATGACAATGCGCGATGTCTAAACGTCTCAACGCTCAGACAAATAGTATTTTACCGTTCTGGTTGGTCAGTTATTTACCGAAAGTCGACAATGATGAAACGTTTTTTCTATCCCTGAAGACCCTTATGCGGCATTCATACTCCCAAGCTGGGCAAACGTTTTATCAAGGTTGACCACATATCCAGGGCAGGACTGTGCCCCTCCAAAAGACACACCGTTCGCCGCCAAAAATCGACCGTTTGCGGCACCGTGATACCACTCGGTCGTCCAAGGTGCCGACATTTGTGCGACATCCGTCTTCGTGGTGCAAAGGTGATGTCCAAGTGCGGCACTCCCAATGTGCCTCATGCGGGTAAACTAGAACCTTATATAGAGACATTTGAACCCTAACCGCAGCAAAGGAGGCCCCATGGCATTCGATCCCATTCAAGAAGATTGCCATCGCCTCGTTCTTGAGGCCTTGCGCCGCGACAATATCCCGCTCACCGACGGCCCTGCCGTAGAGCGTCTGATGGAACAATTTACCCGCAACCCCGCGCCGCTCATCGTGCACGACCGCGACCGCGCCGGACATCTGATTGCCAAGGTAGTCGAGGCTGTCGACTACCGCATTCCCTTTATCCCTGACGATACCCAGGCAGAGCAAGAAGAGACCGCTGCCGAAAACATGCTTCGCGAGGCAGCCGCACTCGACCCGACCAACTGGGACGCTCAGCGCATGTTGACCGCCCTCACCGCTAACTCCAACGAGGAGTACGTACAGTACTTGGTATCCAAGCGCGATGAAGTCGAGCACGACCTGGCACTCAAGATCGCCTCGGCGCAGGACCCCTACGAGCGCGAGGCCGCAGGCGACCTTACACGCCGCCCCTACCTGCGCTGGCTTGCCGCCCTTGCGTCGCGCGCCCTCATTAGCGGCCGTTACCGCCTGTCGCTCGAAACCGCAAACCGCAGCCTGGACTTTGCCCCCAACGATCCGGCCGGTGTCCGCCACACTGCGATGCTCGCCATGGCAAAACTCGAATACCCCGCCGAGGAGCTCAAACGCTTTCGCTCTGCCCACTCCGTCCCCTATCTCGCCAACACGCCGCTGCGCCGTCGTCCCAAGGACGCGGAGCGCGACTTAGACCCGTGGACGCTCATCGCGCTGATGAGCGCTGCCTGGCGCGAGCTGGACTACGAGGGCGCCGAACACTACTTGCGCATCCTTGCGCGCTCGTGCCCGCACGCAGCCGAGGCGCTTTACTTTCAAACCGAGTTTCCCGATGGCGTCTATGCCCGCGTCAACGTGGGCGTGGGCTCCACCGATGAGCTTGTCCTTGCGCTGTCCGAAGCGACGCCGGTACTGCAGGAGGGCTTGGGCGCCCCCGACAACGCCAGCTTTGCCGCCTGGGTCGCCACCAACGATATCGTGCGTTCCCAGATTGACGAGCGCATCCTGCGGGCGGCCGAGCAGGGCTTGCCGTTTAAGGGAGGAGACCTCTAATGGATCCGAGCGTCTACATCCCCGCCTACCTGGAGCGCGCCTACGTTGCGTCGCACCCCGAACTCACCGATGCAGCACGCGATCTTGTCCATAACGACGTAAGCGTCAACCCTCATAAGTATGCGCAGACCGAGCATGCCCAGGCACTGCTTTCCTATGCCGGTGTTCACCGCCACCTGCTCGACGAGCTCCATCGTATCGAGGATATGGGCAGCGATGAGGAGTTTGAGCAGACGCGCAACCGCCTGTTCGACGATATGCGCGATGAGCTGCTCAAGATCGTCCGCGTCGATGCGTATGTCTTCGATGCCCAGCTGCTTGCCATCATTTTGGCGGACACGCCCGTCGACGCCTGCCTGGGCGACCTGATGAAGCTCGAGGCGACCACAGCCGATTACTTACGGCAAAGCGTGCCCGGATTCGATATGGAGGCCCCGCACTACTGGACCAACAAGGTGCTGGCAGACGGCGTGACGGCGGCCGATCTCACCGTGAGCGAGCCGGCGCTTATCGGGTGGCTCCACACGCTCGAGGCCATCTCGCAGCTGTGCATGGCGAGCGCTCGCTACCGTGCTGCCGTCAACTATTCTCGCCGTGTTCTTAAGGCGGAAGGCTATCCCACCCGAGCTGCCGGCACCGTGCTACTCGCCCTCGCTCGTCTGGAAGACGAGGACGGCTTTTTTGCCCTGGCCCACCAGCTCGAGGAGCAGATGGGGGCCGATGCCCTCGAGAACTCCCCCTGGTACCTACTCGCCCGCACGATCCTGCTATTCAAAACAAACAAGATGCGCCCGGCGACACGCGCCCTGCGTGAGTTTGCCAACCGCTGCGAGGGCGGCGCGTTCTTTTTGCTGAACCCCATGTATCAGACGCCGTACCTTCCCTGCCGGCCCGAGCCGCACGACCCCTGGGACCTTTCGCACCAGGCAGTTTGGGAGGCCGACGGTATCATCTCGGATACTCCCGACTTTGCCCCCTGGGCCAACGCTTGCGAAGACGTATCACAGCTTGCCCAGGAATTTGCGCGCCGTTATGGCTTTTAACGGCACGATCGCCACGACCATGTCATTCACGTTAGGAACGGCTCCATGAACTTCCGCTCATCTCTCGCCTGCACCTCGAGCGATATCGCCCGCTGGGGGCTGCGCTCCATCCTTAAGCGCCAGGGCGGCGTACTCCCCGGCCGCATCGCCATGAAGATCGACCCCGAGCTGCTAAGCGACCTCGCGAGCCTTGTCGACCGCAGCGTGGTGGTCACCGGCACCAACGGTAAGACCACCACCTCCAACCTCATCGCCGACGCCGTTGCCGCCAGCGGCGCCACCGTGGTATGCAACCGCGCCGGCAACAACATGGAGCCAGGCGTGGTGGGTGCCCTGCTCGAGGGCCGCAGCGATCTTAAGCGTGCCGGCAGCGGCAAGCGCGTGGGCGTCTTTGAGTGCGACGAGCTCTACACGGTGCGCGTCTTGCCCAAGCTCAAGCCAACGTACTTTGTGCTGCTCAACCTGTTCCGCGACCAGCTGGACCGCTACGGCGAGATCGACCACACCCAGGACGTCATCGCCCACGCGTTGGAGCTTTCGCCGGCAACGACGCTCATCTATAACGCCGACGACCCGCTCTGCGCCTCGATCGCCGCACGCGTCCCCAATATGAGCATCGCCTTTGGCATCGACGGCGCCACGGGCACCGAGTCCGATCGCATTAGCGACTCGCGTTTTTGCTCGCAATGCAACGCGCCGCTGGAGTACGACTATGTGCAGTACGGCCAGCTCGGCGCCTATCATTGTCCTTCGTGCGGTTGGAGTCGCCCCGCGCTGGTCCGTCGCGTGACAGGCGTTGAGCTCGGCTGCGACGGCTACGGCTTTGACCTGGCCTTTGGACCCGAGGCAAAAGCGCCCGCCACGCACATCGCCACACGCTACAACGGCCTGTACATGGTCTACAACGTTGCCGCCGCCTTCTTTGCGGCGCGCGAGTTGGGCGTGGACGCAGCGCATCTGCAGCCCACGCTCGATGCCTACGTCCCCGCCGGCGGACGCATGGGCCGCTGGGAGATTGCCGGCCGTACCGTCGAGGCAAACCTGGCCAAAAATCCCGTAGGCTTCGATCGCCAGATCCAGTCCATTAAAACGGCAGGCGGCAGGCTCTGCGCCTTCTTCCTGAACGACAACGACGCCGACGGCCACGATGTCTCGTGGATCTACGACGTCGACTTCGAGCGCATCGCCGATACCCCAGGGCTTGTCGCCTTTGCCGGGGGTACGCGCGCGCACGACATGCAGGTGCGCCTGAAGTATGCCGGCATCGACGCCGCCATCATCTCGAATATCGAGCAGGCGATCGGCGCCGTGGCAGATGAGGCCGCCGATGACACCTTCTACGCCGTCGCCAATTACACGGCATTCCCGCCGCTGGTCAAAGAGCTCGACGGACTTAAAGACGCCGATGCGAGCTCGGTTGCCTCCTGCGCCGTAACACGCACCGATGGCAGCGCCGTCCCCACCGATATTGCGCCGGTCGAGCTTCCGCGCCCGCTGCGCATCGTCTATCTGTATCCCGATGCCCTCAACCTCTATGGCGACGGCGGCAACGTCATCGCCCTCGAGCGCCGCTGCGCCTGGCGCGGCATTCCCGCGCGCGTGGACGAGGTCCGCATGGGCGAGACGCTCGATCTTACCGACGCCGACATCGTCATGATGGGCGGCGGTGCCGACCGCGATCAGTTGGCTGTGGCACACGAGCTGCTCGCTCAAAAGGACAAGGTTGCGACATATGTTGAGGACGGCGGCTCGTTGCTCGCTATCTGCGGCAGCTATCAGCTGCTCGGTCGTTCGTACTATATGGGCGAGAATCGCATCGAGGGTCTAGGTGTCATCGCCGCCGAGACCGTGCGCGGCTCCGACCGCCTGATAGGCAACGTCGCCGTCAAGACCGACCTGGCACCCGAGCCCTTTGTGGGGTTCGAGAACCACGGCGGCCGCACCCTGCTCGATGCAGAGGCCACGCCGCTCGGAACATCTGTCGTCACGGGCACCGGCAACAACGGCGACGACGGCTTTGAGGGCCTCATCTACAAGGGCGTCATCGGCACGTACCTACACGGACCGGCACTGCCCAAGAACCCCGAGCTCGCCGACTGGCTCATCGCCCATGCCCTTGAGCGCCGTGGCGATGCACAGGCCGCCGCCCTGCTGCCGCTCAAGCCCCTCGACGACACCTACGAGCACGCCGCCCACGACGCCGCGATGAAGCTCCTCCCCTAACGCCCCGCCACCACAAAGGGACAGGCATCTTTGTGGTGGTTTTGACCCGTCCCAGCGGTTTGTCTCAATCTGTAACATCTAGACCACCAAAGGTCGTCTTACTGTTACAGATTGAGACGTTCGTCCCGACGCCTGCATTTTGTCTCAATCTGTAACAGATAAGGCCGATTTACCCGCCCAGATGTTATAGATTGAGATTTTTGAAGATCGGGGGGAGAGGGCCAGCTCCTGTGTGGTGGTTTTCCAGTTTGCCAACGATATACGCGCCGACAAAAAAGTCTGCTATACTCTTTCCCGCTGTCCCCATCGTCTAGCGGCCAAGGACGCCACCCTTTCAAGGTGGATATCGCGGGTTCGAATCCCGCTGGGGGCACCATTTGAAACGAGAAGCCCGTTACCCTCGCGGTGGCGGGCTTTTTTCTACCCCAACGCCGGGATTCGAACCCGGCAGGGTGCGGAGCTGAGGAAACGCGTGAGCGTTTTCCAGCGCAGCACGCAAGGAGCGAAGCGACGCAGCGAAGGCGGGCGGCGCCAGCCGCACGCGGATATCCCGCTGGGGGCACCATTTGAAACGAGAAGCCCGTTACCCCCGCGGTGACGGGCTTTTTTCTACCCCAACGCCGGGATTCGAACCCGACAGGGTACGGAGCTGAGGAAACGCGTGAGCGTTTTCCAGCGCAGCACGCAAGGAGCGAAGCAACGCAGCGAAGGCGGGCGGCGCCAGCCGCCCGCGGACATCCCGCTGGGGGCACCACAGCATCTAAAAAGCCCGTCACCCCCATGGTGACGGGCTTTTTGCTACCCACGTGCCGGAATTCGAGCCCAACAGGGTGCGGACCCCGGCAAATCGGCGGCAAAACGGGCTCCAAAGCGTCCTTCGCAATCAAAAAGCCGGGGCCCGCGCGATGCGGACCCCGGCTTAATACCGTGACGATATGCTGGCTATGCCCTACACGTAGAACAGGATGTCATCGTAGGTCGGGACCGGCCAGTAGTCGGCGGCCACGATCTCCTCCATGGCATCCACGGAGGCACGCAGCGTATCCATAGCGGGAACGACCTCGTGTGCATACACATTGGCCTGCTCCTGGCCATCGAGAGCCTCGGCCTTCTGATGCACGGCATCGAGCGCCTTGATGGAGTCGTTGATGGCGGTGATACCGTTGCAGAGCTTGTTGAGCGTGTTCTGCTCGCACTGCATGGCGGCCTCAGCACCGGCGGCACGAATTGTCTCAAGGCCCTTAGCGACCTTGGTGGCATAGGCGGTAATGACCGGACGATAGGTACGACGTGCCTCGCGAATCATCGTGGTAGCCTCGATGTTCATGAGCTTGTTGTACTTCTCGAGCTTGCAGTCGTAGCGGCACTGGGCCTCGGCCTTGGTCAGAACGCCCGTCTCCTCAAAGAGCGCGATAGCCTTATCGGAAACAAAGGCGGGAAGAGCGTCGGCCGTGGTCTTGTTGTTGGCAAGGCCGCGCTTCTCGGCCTCGATGGGCCACTCGTCGGAGTAACCGTCGCCGGAGAACAGGATGCGCTGGTGATCGGTCAGCACCTTCTTACAGTACTCGAGCGCGGCGTCCTGGAACTTATCCTCGGGCGTACCCTCGAGTGCGTCGGCGAAGGACTTGAGCGACTTGGCCACGGCGGCATCGAGCACCAGGTTGGAGTCGGAGACGTTCTGCTCGGAGCCGCAGGCACGGAACTCGAACTTGTTGCCGGTGAAGGCGAACGGAGAGGTGCGGTTGCGGTCGGTGTTGTCCTGCATCAGCTTGGGCAGGGTATCGGCGCCCAGGTCGAGCACGCCGCGCGTGGCATGGACGGAAGCCTTGCCATCGATGATCTTCTCGACGACCTCGGTAAGCTGGTCGCCCAGGAAGATGGACATAATCGCCGGAGGAGCCTCGTTGGCGCCCAGACGATGGTCGTTGCCGGCCGAGGCAACGGAGGCACGCAGGAGCTCCTGGTAGTTATCGACGGCCTCGATCACCGCGGTGAGGAAGACGATGAACTGCAGGTTGTCGAGCGGGGTGTCGCCCGGATCGAGCAGATTCTCGGACTCGGTGCCAAGCGACCAGTTATTGTGCTTGCCCGAACCGTTGATGCCCTCGAAGGGCTTCTCGTGCAGCAGGCAGACCAAATCGTGGCGGGAGGCGATGAGCTTCATCTTCTCCATCATGACCAGATTCTGGTCGATGGCCTCGTTGACCTCGCCATAGACGGGGGCGAGCTCATGCTGGCAGGGAGCGACCTCGTTGTGTTTGGTCTTGGCGGGAATGCCAAGCGCCCACAGCTCATCGTCCAGGTCCTTCATATAGGCCGAGACGGTGGGGCGGATAGCGCCAAAGTAGTGCTCCTCGAGCTCCTGGCCCTTGCAGGGAGCAGCACCAAAGAGGGTGCGGCCGGTGATGACCAGGTCCCTGCGCTTGCGGTAAGCGTCCTTCTTGATCAGGAAGTATTCCTGCTCATCGCCCACGGAAGGAACGACCTTCTTGGGGGTCTTACCAAACAGCGCCAATACGCGCTTGGACTCACGCGAGAGCGCGGTCATGGAGCGCAGCAGCGGGGTCTTCTTGTCCAGGGCCTCGCCCGTGTAGGAGCAGAAAGCCGTGGGGATGCACAGGACATCGTCCTTGATAAAGGCGGGGCTGGTGGGATCCCAAGCGGTATAGCCGCGGGCCTCGAAGGTGGCACGCAGGCCGCCGTTGGGGAAGCTGGAGGCGTCCGGCTCGCCCTGGATGAGGTTCTTTCCCGTAAACTTGGTAATAGCGGTGCCGTCGTGGTTGGGTTCGAGGAAGCTGTCGTGCTTCTCGGAAGTAATGCCCGAAAGCGGCTGGAACCAGTGCGCGTAGTGCGTCGCGCCCTTGGAGATGGCCCAAACCTTCATGGCATGGGCAACGGCGTTGGCCACATCCAGGTCGAGCGGCTCACCGTCCTCGAGGGTTGCAGCAAGGCGCTTCCAAATGTCCTTGGGGAGGTAGTCCTTCATGACTTCCTCAGAGAACACCATGGTCCCGAAGCGGTCAGTAAGTTCGGCCATACGGAACTCCCTTCGTATCGGCACCGCGTGAGAAGCGGTGTTGATTACTAACGAACGAGTCATAGCTTAGACTCGCCGTGTTTCCGCGACATTACCGTTATGTTGCCGTCGCGAAACTAATCAATGAGGTTACCGCATCGCGGCGATGTTGCCACCCTCAACAGTCAATCAACTGTATAAATTGCAGACCTCTCCGCATGGTTTACGGGTAGTCTTTTTGGGACGGGGCTTTTTTAGCTGCCCTATTTAAATATGGTCTCAAGCTTTGGAGGCGCCGGATTGGGTAGCTAAAAAAGCCCCGTCCCAAAAAGACTACCCTGCGTACCTGGTTGATGGGGTAAAAAGCTCCAAATTAGCTACGCTGTTATAGGGAATGCCGATAGCGAAACATCTTCGATTGATATTTCCAAATAGCGAGTAAAACTCCACCGTAGCGCAGCGGTACTGTAGAATCCTTACAACACATCACGCTAATGTATCTAAAGGAGCACGATATGCGCGTCGACGAGGTTTTTAAGCAGGCAGCATCCCAGGGCACCACGCCCATTTCGTTTGAGATGTTCCCGCCCAAGGGCGAGCTTACCCTCGACACGGCTCGCGAGGTGGCTGGCAATCTGTGCAAGCTTTCGCCGAGCTTTGTCTCGGTCACCTGCTCGGCCGGCGGCTCGGGCAACGGCGCCACCACCGCCCCCATCGCGCATATGATTACGAGCGAATTCGATACGCCCTCGGTGGCGCACCTCACCTGCGTTGGCCGCACGCATGCCGATATCGCCGCCAAGATCGACGAATACCGCTCCGCCGGCGTAGAAAATGTGCTGGCCCTGCGTGGCGATCTCCCCGCCGGCGCGAGCGAGGATGACAAGCCCGCCTCGGACTACGCCTACGCCCGCGACCTCATCCCCGAGCTCGTCGACGCCGGCTTTTGCGTGGGCGCCGCAGCCTACCCCGAAGGCCACATTGCCTGTGAGAATCTCAACCTCTCGGTCGAATATCTCAAGCAAAAGCAGGACGCCGGCGCGAGCTTCTTTGTGACGCAGCTCTTTTTTGATAACGAGTGCTTCTACCGTTTTCGCGAGCTTGCCGACAAGGCCGGTATCACTGTGCCCATTACCGCAGGCATCATGCCGTTTATGGGCAAGTCACAGATCAGCCGCATGGTCTTTATGTGCGGCGCGTCGCTGCCCTCCCCCGTCATCAAGATTCTCGCCAAATACGAGAACGACCCCGAGAGCCTGCAGGCAGCCGGTGTAGATTATGCCGCCCGCCAGCTTTGCGACCTTAAGGAGCACGGCGCCGACGGCCTGCACCTGTACACTATGAATCGTCCTGCGATCGCCGCAACCATTATGGAGCGCCTGGGGTAATGGAAAAACCGCACATCGATACAGCTTTTGGTGAAGTGCCGGCCGACCTTGCGTCGCCGGCGCTCTACCGTATCGATGATACCCACCATCCCCGCGCCGATCGTGCCGAGATGCTGCGGTATCTGGGTTACGGCGGCCAGCAGATTGAGCCCGAGCTGTCGCAGCGTATTGAGCTTGTCGTTGAACGTTTGGAACTGGACATTGAGCCCCGTGGCGTGCGCCGCGTATTTGCCGTCGATGCCATGGGCGTGGACGAGCAGGGAGAGCCCAGCATCCGTCTGGTTGGAACCAGCGTTGAGCTGCGCGGTCGCGATATCTATCGACATCTCAAAGACGCCCGCTTTGCCGCGCTCATGGCATGCACCCTCGGCATGGACGCCGAGCGTCGTCTGCGCACCACGGGAGCCCAGCAGCCCCTAGAGGGAGCCGTGCTCGATGCCGCGTGCTCCGCCTATGTGGAAGCTGCCGTCGAGCAGATGGACCAGCAGGTCAAGGCTGCGGCCGCCGCACACGGACTCGCCGGTAACTGGCGCTTCAGTCCCGGCTACGGCGACTGCCCGCTTACGGCTCAGCGTTCAATCGTGGCTGCACTCAACTCCACGCGGCTCATCGGGCTTACCGTCACACCTACCAGCCTGCTCATGCCCACCAAGAGCGTGACCGCGGTGATCGGTCTGTTTGACGGCGAGGTCCACGACGCCCAGAGTCGCCCCACCTGCAATATCTGCCGCATGCGCGAGCACTGCCGCTTCCGCGCCGCCCACACCACCTGCTATTCCAGCCATTAGGAGCCCCCGATGTTTACTCCGCTTATCACTCATGATCTGGACGGCGCCGCGCTGGCGGCGCCCGTTGATGCTGCGCGCCGCAAGGGCGCCACGTACAAGACGCGCACGATCGACGACCTTTACATTAAGGACGATCGCCTGCGCGCCGCCATCGAGGGCACGGGGCACCTGCTGTTCGACGGCGGCATGGGCACCATGCTGCAGGCGGCCGGCATGAAGGCCGGCGCCCTGCCCGAGCTGCTCAACTTTGAGGAGCCCCAGGTCATTACCGATATTCAGCGTCAGTATGTCGAGGCCGGCTGCGATGTGATCACCGCCAACACCTTTGGCGCCAACGCCCACAAGCTCGACGGTGCCGCCACCGTGGCAGATGTCTTTGCCGCCGCTGTCGCCTGCGCCCGCGCGGCCGGTGCCCACTACGTCGCCGGCGACATCGGCCCCATCGGTGCGCTGCTTCGCCCCTTGGGTACCCTCAGCTTCGACGAGGCCTATGACCTCTTTGCCGAGGAAGTGCGCGCTGGCGTCGACGCGGGTGTGGACCTCTTTATTATCGAGACCATGACCGACCTTGCCGAGATCAAGGCGGCGGTCCTTGCCTGCCGCGAGAACTCCGAGCTGCCCGTCTTTGCCACCATGACCTTTGAGGAGGACGGCCGTACCTTCCTGGGCACGAGTCCCGAGGTTGCCGCTATCACGCTCGACGCCATCGGCGCCGACGTCCTGGGCATCAACTGCAGCCAGGGACCGGCCGAGCTCCGAGGGCTCGCCGCACGCATGCTCACCGTTACCGACAAGCCCGTTATGGTGCAGGCCAACGCAGGACTCCCCCACGTGGACGACGACGGTAACACCGTCTTTGACATCCAGGCCCCCGAATACGCCAAGGCCGTCGCCGGCATGATCGCCGACGGCGTGAGCGTCGTGGGCGGTTGCTGCGGCACCACGCCGGCGCACATGGCAGCGCTGCGCACGCTTATCGACAACCACACGCCCAGTCCGCGCCGCCGCAAGCCCAGCATGTCGGTCACAAGCGCCCAGACCGTGGTTGACCTTCCCTGTGACGGCCACAAGATCGCCGTCATCGGCGAGCGCATCAATCCCACCGGAAAAAAGCGCCTGCAGCAGGCCCTGCGCGACGGCGACCTGGACTACGTCGTAAGCCAGGGCATCAGCCAGCAGGAGCAAGGCGCCGACATCCTGGACGTCAACGTGGGCCTGCCCGAGATCGACGAGGTCAAGATCATCCAACAGGCCACCGAGCAGCTCCAGGGTTCCACGCTGCTGCCGTTGCAGATCGACTCCACCGACCCCGCAGCCGTCGAGGCCGCCGTGCGCCGCTACGCCGGCAAGCCCATCATCAACTCGGTCAATGGCAAGCAGCAGATCATGGATGAGATCTTTCCGCTGGTCGCCCACTACGGTGCCAACGTCGTCGGCCTCACGCTCGACGAAGGCGGCATTCCCGATACCGCCGAGGCTCGCTTCGCCATCGCCGAGCGCATCGTGGCCGAGGCCGCCCGCTACGGCATCGGACCGGACCGCATCCTCATCGACTGTCTGGTCATGACCGCCTCGACCAATCAACGCCAAGCCGAACAGATTCTGCGCGCCATGTCCCTGTGTAAGGAGCGTCTGGGCGTCAAATGCGCGCTCGGCGTGTCGAACATCAGCTTTGGTCTGCCCGCCCGCCCGCTGCTGGGCTCGGTCTTTTTGGCCGCCGCCTTCGGCGCGGGTCTGGACGCCCCCATCATGAACCCGGGCTCCAAGCGCTTTATGGATACCGTCTACAGCTATCGCGTCTTGAGCGTTGAGGACGAGGGCTCGACCGGATACATCGAGCGCTACGCCGGCTGGACCGATCCGTACAAGATCGCCGCGAACCCGGCGGCGGCTCAGACAGTATCGACCGACACTGTGCCCGCCGCTGGCACCGCCGGCACCGACGGCAACGACGACCCGATTCGTCGCATGGTCGTCTCGGGCCGCAAAGGCGAGATTGCGGCCGAGACCGAGCGTCTGCTGGCAGACCACGACGCCATGGACCTCATCAACAACCACTTTATCCCCGCCCTCGACGAGGTTGGTGTCCTCTTTGACCAGGGAAAGTTCTTCTTGCCGCAGCTCATGGCCTCGGCCGAGGCCGCGCGCGTGGGTTTTGACACCATCAAGCGCCTAATGCCCGCCGGCGAGATTGCCGACAAGGGCAAAATCTGCGTGGCCACCGTCAAAGGCGACATCCACGACATCGGTAAGAACATCGTCAAGATGCTGCTCGATAACTACGGCTATACCGTCTTTGACCTAGGCCGCGACGTCGACCCGCAGGAGGTGCTCAAGACCGTACGGGAGCGCGACATCAAGCTCGTCGGCCTCTCGGCGCTTATGACCACCACGGTCGTCGCTATGGAGGAGACCATCAAACTGCTTCATGCCGAGATGCCGGGCGTCAAGATCATCGTAGGCGGCGCCGTACTCACCCCCGAATACGCCAAGCAGATCGGCGCGGACTACTACGCCAAGGACGCCGCCGAAAGCGCTCGTATCGCCGAAGAGGTCTTTGGGCAGTAACACAACGGAAACAACCGAGCACCAAAACGTGCCGCATGCGCCACTTGGCACGTGCGGCACGTTAGAATAGACAAGACTATGCTCGTTTTGGCAGATAGGAGTGCAAGGATGGCGATCACGCCCGCAGAAATCGCGGAAACCCGCGGCATGGTTGAGGAGCAGAACCTCGACATCAGGACCATCACCATGGGTGTTTCGCTCATGGGTTGCGGCGACGAGAACCTCGACCGCATGTGCACGAAGATCTACGACCACGTGACGCACACGGCTGAGCATCTGGTCGAGACCGCCGAGAACCTCGAGCGCGAGTACGGTATCCCCATTGTCAACAAGCGCGTTTCCGTCACCCCGGTGGCGCAGATCGCCGCGTGCTGCAAGGATGAGGACCTCACCCCCATCGCGCATGCCCTCGACCGCGCGGCCGAGACGCTCGGCATCGATTACCTGGGCGGCTTCTCCGCACTCGTCCAGAAGGGCATCGGCGACGCCGACCGCCGCGTCATCCAGTCCATCCCCCAGGCGCTCGCTACCACCAGCCGCGTCTGCTCCAGCGTCAACGTCGCCAGCCTGCGCGCCGGCATCAACATGGACGCCGTGCTCATGGCGGCTCAGACCATCATCGATGCCGCCAAGCTTACGGCAGATGAGGATTCCGTCGGTTCTTCCAAGTTTGTCTGCTTTGCCAACATGGTCGAGGACTCCCCGTTTATGGCGGGCGCCGTTCACGGCGGTGGCGAGGCCGACGCCGTCATCAACGTAGGCGTCTCGGGCCCCGGCGTTATGGCCGCAGCCCTGGAGAAGCTGCCCGATTCCGCATCGATGATGGAAGTCGCCGAAAAGATTAAGCAGACCGCCTTTAAGATCACCCGTGCCGGCGAGCTCATGAGTCGCGAGGCCGCCCGTCGCCTAGGTGTCGAGAAGGGCATTGTCGACCTGTCGCTAGCGCCTACGCCTGCCGTCGGCGACTCCGTCGCGCGCATCCTCGAGATCATCGGCGTGGGCACCTGCGGTGGCCCCGGCACGACCTGCGCGCTCGCCATGCTCAACGATGCCGTCAAGAAAGGCGGCGTCATGGCCAGCTCCAGCGTGGGCGGCCTCTCGGGCGCCTTTATCCCCGTGTCCGAGGACGCCGGCATGATCGCCGCCGTCGAGGCCGGCGCGCTTTCGCTCGAGAAGCTCGAGGCCATGACCTGCGTGTGCTCCGTTGGCCTGGACATGATCGCCATTCCCGGCGACACCCCGGTCGAGACTATCGCCGGCATTATCGCCGACGAGATGGCCATCGGCGTCATCAACAATAAGACCACGGCCGTGCGCGTGATCCCCGCCATCGGCAAGGGCGTGGGCGACTGCGTCGAGTATGGCGGCCTGTTTGGCCGTGCGCCCATCATGCCGGTGAACCCCAACGCCGGCACCGTGCTTGCCCACCGCGGTGGACGCTTCCCGGCGCCGCTGAACTCGCTCAAGAACTAGCTGAGGGGGACTGGCGAGGAGCCCCGGTGAGGACAAATATATAAGGTCGCCTGCTCGGACAGTCCTGACTCGCACGGAGAGCACATTACGTGCTCTCCGGCTCGTGCGGAACTCGCGATCGACCTTATATATTTGCCCTCACCGGGGCTCCCGCACAACGGGACCTCAGTTGGGTTCTATCCCGGTTGCAGTTGCTTCGCTCCTGCACCACTTGGCTGGTGCGGCGGTTTGGCGTTGGAACGGTTCTTTTTCTGATATATGCTGGTTGCGGCTCTTCTTTTGGGAGGAGTCGCTTTTTTGTTGTGAGGAGGGATGGCCCGTGGTTGATGGGGATGCTCGTTCTGAGCTTCTTTCTGCGGATTGGAATGGCGAATGGATGCGCTTGCAGGCTGGTCGGCGGCGGGCTGATGATTCTTTTGAATGGGATAAGCGGGCTCGGCATTTTCGGCCGCTTGAGACTGCTCCGTATGCCCGGGACTTTATGAAGCTGTTGGCGTTAAAGCCTGGTGAATCCGTGCTGGATATGGGGTGTGGGGCTGGGTCGATTGCTATTCCGCTTGCTCAGGCTGGACATCCCGTGATTGCCGCTGATTTTTCCCCTGCTATGTTGGGCACCCTTGATGCTGGCATTGAGTACTATGGGCTCGAGGATCGCATTACACCGCTTGAGCTTGCTTGGGATGATGACTGGGATTTGGTTGGACCGGTCGCGAAAGCGGTAGATGTTGCCTTTGCGAGTCGCTCGGTTACTACGAACGACCTAAAAGGCGCGCTTGTCAAGCTCGACCGTACGGCTCGGCGGCGTTGTGCTGTCACGATGGTCGCCAACTCCAGCCCGCGCTATGACCTGCACGTGATGAATGCCATCGGCGCCTCGGTTACCCGTAGCAATGGTTTTGTGTACGCCTTTAACATCCTTATTCAGATGGGTGCACTACCGCAGGTCACGTATTTTGAATCGCCCCGTCGTGACACCTTCGATAGTCTCGAGGCCGGCGTGGCGGACTTCTCCCGTATGCTCGAGCATGGCAACGAGGATAAGATCGATCGTCTGCGCGACTATATCGCCCAACATATGATTGAGAACCCCCATGCCGGCGAGCCGGGATCCAAGGGCGTGCCGCAGGGACGTTACATGCTCGACCACATCCGCAAGGTCCGATGGGCGTTCATCGCCTGGGAGCCGGTCTCTGCGCCCCGACCGTAGCCCATCTAAAGTATGCATCGTCTACCCGCCCGGCATCCGCATTCTTTGCGAACTGGCAAACGCGCTCCACACCGCGCCGTTCCTGCGCTATCGTGGGACAGCTCACGTAGATTAAGGCCCCATCGCGGGGCGCCCCATACATAGAAAGCGAGATCCCATGGCACTGACAGGAGCCCAGGTCAAGCAGCTTCGCAGCATGGCCCATCACCTCAACCCCGCCATCATCATCGGTAAGTCCGATGTCAACGAGGGTACCGTCGAGCAGACGGCCGCCTACCTGGAAAAGCACGAGCTCGTTAAGTGCTCCGTGCTGGACGGCTCCAGCCTTTCTGCCCGCGAGGCCGCCGAGGAACTCGCCGAGCGCTGCCACGCCGACGTCGTTCAGGTTATCGGTCGCAAGTTCTCGCTGTATCGAGAGTCCTCGCGCAAGGATATCGAGAAGATCAAGCTCGTCTAAGGGCCGATCGGTTCACACAGAGCAAGCCTGCGGGCGTCCGAATGATGCGGGCGCCCGTTTTTTATCGCTCAATGAACGGTCGGTTGACCCTGCTTTCGACCAGACGCTCGTAGAGACGCTTGGTCTCGGGCTCGGGAACGCCTGCGACCTGTTCCTTAAGATGATGGATATGCCCGCTATAGAGCTCGACGATATCGCGGCGTCTCCCCGCCGCACCGTACACGCGCATGGCGCATCGCACCATGTCCTCGCGTGCGGTCTCCTGACGTAGCCCCGCTTCTACCAGCCAGATTGCCGACTGCAGGTCGTTTTCTTCCAAGGCAGCGCTTGCTCCCACAATCATGCAGTCGATAAACTTCGACTGCATGATGCGGCGCATGCGCAAAAAGTACGTCGGATTGCAACCGTTGGGGATATACAGCGGTCCGGTATAGAGCTGTTCGATCTTAAGACACAGCTCGACCAGGTGAGGCCCACGCACTCTTGTGCGATTACCCAAAATCTCGCGGCTTATCTGCTCAAATAGCTTCACATCGGTCTTAACGTAATCCCTGTTGAGGCCAAGGCAGTCGTTTTGAATCAGGACGCACGACTTGCCATCTGGCGTGGGTCCCAAAGCGGATCGTAAGCGTGACACAGTCGAATACAAGTTGTTACGGGCGCTACTGTACTCGGCATGTGGCCACAGTTCCATAGCCAAGGTCTCGCGATCGACAAACGAATCGATACCCAACGCTAGCCGCTCGGCAAGCGTTGCCGCTTTCTTACGACGCCACATCTTGTCTGTGATGGGAAATCCGTCGCGCTCGGCACGAAACGCGCCAAACATGCGAATCTCGATATGATCGATAGCGTCGACGGGTTCGACCTCGCCGACCTGGAACAGCCGCTCGCTCTCTCCCTCCAAATCGTCGCGCAGCGAATATCGCGATAGCTCATGCACCGGGAGCTTCTTTCGAATCTTGGCAGCAGGCTCGCCCAGGCGATGCATCGCAAGGCGTGCAAACAGCCGATACGCTGGCTCCAGAATCCCAGAACGATTCATAGACATCCAGGCGGCAAGATCGCTGTCACGGCCCGCAGACGCCAAATGCAGCGCTACGACCCAAGCCTCCGCGCCGCCGACTTGTGTCCGACTTAGGTCGAGCAGCTCTGCCTCTTCTCGTACCGACACCATCGACGTATTGCGAAGGCTTGATGCACGCTCCAACAGCAACGCGTTGTCGCGCATGTATGCGATCGACTCGTCAGCAAGCTTGAGTACCTGGACCGCGCGGAACTTCGCGTTGACCGGGCGCCCCTCGGCGAGCGCCTGCCAGCCTTCAAGTAGCAGGCCAAACAGCTGGATTTGATTGTCACGCACGCGCACGGCAAAGCGATCGAGCTCATTAAACGCCGTATCGTCAGTCATTGGCAGGCCTGCAAGCAGACGCCGTGCCGCCAGCACCATACGCACCCAGACAGCCGGCGCCTTAAGCCCACGAGCATCGAGTGCCTCCCGTGTCCGAGACATCTCGTCGTCACGCTCATCGATTCCCATAAAGGACCCATCAAAGAGCTCCGCCAACATCCGATCTGCCCGTATGAGAATCTCTGCAATATCGAGTTCGCAATCATATACCTTGTTCGCCTTGAGTCCCGAAAGTGCTGCGCCGTCTTTCGCCTGTTCGGTCAGCCGGCTCTTAACCTCGATATGCGCCGACAGCATATCGAGCGCAGCACAAGATGCCTCATTTTTTGGAAGAGCAGGATTGGCTGGAAGCCCAAGCTCGCAATCTCCATAACAGACGACCGTAAGCACCTGGGCGACTTTCCAAGAAACCAAATCAATCTCGCGGACCGACTGTGCGCTCGCATGTTCGACAATCGAGGCCATATACCGGGCCAGTTTAGTATTCGAAACGCTTACCGCCGCCAAATAGACACCAAGTGCCTCGGTGGGCGTCGGCTCCAACGCGGGCTTGTCGGCATCCGTCGTCCTCAGTACCGCGCGACAGACATCCCCTCCATGCCCAGTCAGAGCCAAATCGACACCATACTGTCCAGCAAGCTCAAGGACGGCGTCGCGATCCAAAAAGGCATCTGCCAAATCCATCGCAGCATCGCATCGGCCCGCCTTGAGCAGAATGCGTGCCGCGCGCATAACGAGCTCTGGACGAATTTCCGCAACCATTTTTCGTAATCTCAGGCGCGCGTTATCCTCGGTGCCCATACACGTAAAGCTTCGGTCGACCGGATCGACACCAAAAATCGGATAATCACGAACAAGATAGGACTGATCGATCATGGAGAGCCTGACACCGCATGCCTCAAGTTCCGCAATCTTGCCCTCGCCCATCAGGGCCATCACGCACGCCACGTTAAATAGGGCGCCGTTATCGATTGATGCCATATCGGCAAGTGCCGCACCGTATACGTTGACAATCTCGTTTTCGAGCAAGCTGGCAACGTCGCCCTCTCCGTACAGCCCCGTCTGCATAGCCGAAACCAACTCGGGAACACCCTGTGTGAGCTGGTAAAAATCGAGCGACGTGCTAATCGAGAACGCCGATGCCCAAGCCGAATACTCATAGGCATGCACCTTGAGCATCTGCGCATTGATCTTGACCGAGTCACCCAGCCCGCGAATCAACTGGCGATTTGAGGGGCGGCAGGTGACAAAGACCCCGATCCCCATAGTGCGCAGGCCTCGAATTCGATCGATAAGCTCCTCGGTATCTTGCTGATCGAGGTTGGGGACGTTATCAATCGCAATCAACGATCGCGGTTTGTCCTCAAGTTCATCTGTGACCACTTCGAGCTGCATAAACACCTCGCGGGCAATCGCGCGGTCAGCCTCGATGATTCGCACCAGACCGCGCGTCGGGTCGCTTTTGACTTCCTGAGTGTACTGAAGCAATATCGATGTTTTTCCAAACCCATCTGGTGCATAGAGCAACACAATGCCCGCCTTGCGGCCCTTGACAATCAACTCGCTCATCAGGCGATCACGTCGGACCATATAACCTGTGCCCAATGGCGCCAATTCGAGATCATCCGTATCGTTCAGCCCGTTCATCATGCTCGCTCCTTACCTCGGCCACATGGACACCGTAATCGCAAGACAGCCCAAGCCATCCCGTAAATCGAACGACGCAGAGTTTTAGGTTGTCTTTCGGTTCGCATTTGGCAAGTTTTTGTTCAGCGAGCGCCGATTGAAACTTTTCCCCCAACCAACCGGTCTTTGCGCAGGTCAATGCGCTTGCCAGCATGTCCCACTCATTTGGCAGTGTAACGCAATGGGGCTTGTAATATTTTGTTGCGCAACTCGCCTACGCGCTGCTACCGTTTGCGACTCATTAGTAGCATATTTGAATAGAATATGCTAGAGAATGCATCACACTATACGAGGCACCACCGTCAAGCTTTTGGCAAGCTAATGTTATGCACACCATAAAGCCCGCGCTCATTCTGATTCCGCTGGCAGATATTGCGGACGGACGCAGCATAGGGGCCCATGAGTCTATAAGCTAGCCGCCATCCCGCATATGCATAATAAAAAAGGCCCCCGCAGAACGGGAGCCTGTAACAAAGTAATAACAAATCGCTCGGATTGTACTACTCGCAGAGCGAAAGGGCAGCCTCGTCGGCAACGACGACGCAGTTGGTGTGCAGCTGCAGGATCGAAGCCGGGCACTCGGGCGTAACCGGGCCATAGCACATATCGTGCACAGCCTGAGCCTTGGCCTCGCCGTTGGCGACGACCAGGATCATGCGGGCATACATGATGGTCTGGGTACCCATGGTGTAAGCCTGGCGGGGAACGTCGTCGATGCTATCGAACAGGCGGCTGTTGGCCTGAATGGTGCTCTCGGTGAGGTCGACGCAGTGCGTACCCTTGGAGAAGTGGTCATCGGGCTCGTTGAAGCCAATATGACCGTTATTACCAATGCCGAGCAGCTGCAGATCCGGGTAACCGGCGGCAGCGACGAGCTTATCGTACTCGGAGCAGGCAGCGGCGGCATCGGGGTTGGAGCCATCGGGCACGTGCGTGTTATTCAGATCGACGTTGATGTGATCGAAGAAGTTCTCGCGCATGAAGTAGTGATAGCTCTGGGGATCATCGTGCGAAAGGCCGCGATACTCGTCCAGGTTATAGGTGCTGACCTCGGAGA
The DNA here is from genome assembly GCF_052065455.1 of Collinsella sp. HCP28S3_E9. Classification (NCBI taxonomy): domain Bacteria; kingdom Bacillati; phylum Actinomycetota; class Coriobacteriia; order Coriobacteriales; family Coriobacteriaceae; genus Collinsella; species Collinsella sp. HCP28S3_E9. The sequence continues at coordinate 5,029 of NZ_JBQHTZ010000015.1, read as the reverse complement.
AGTCAATATCGCCCTTCTTGTACCAATCGGCGAGCTGCTTGTAGGCGCCAATCGGAGTGGAGCCGGTGGCAAGACCGAGCACGCAATCGGGCTTAAGGATAACCTGCGCCGAGATGATATTGGCGGCCTTGCGGCTCATATCCTCGTAGTCTTTAGCTTTAATGATCTTCATTACGCATCCTTTCTCGTAGAAGAGAGGCAAGGCTCCCCTTACAAGCACTTGCCCGCGGCCTGCGTCGGCCGCAACCAACGTGTGCGGCCACCAGGGCGAGGTCGCGTAATGTATGTATCTCGTGTCTAGCCGCGTCGAGGCCCCTGCCCGTCCACGGTGACCCGAAGCCTTTTAGCCTCGGACATTTTTCATCTTGCCACGAAGGGCGCCCTCTTTCAAGGGCGCCCTCCGTAAACGTGTTTGAATTGTAGGCCAAAGGGCAAGCGAACGAGTTAGCGCTCGCGAGCGACGATGAGCTGATCCATCTCCTCGACATGCTCGCCGACGGAGCCCTTGATGCTCGAGAACTCAACAGAGTTGCACACCAAGATGGGAACCGTCACATCGTAGCCCTCGGCCTCGATTGCCTCGCGTTCAAACTCGATAAGCACATCGCCCTTATGGACGATATCGCCCACCTGTGCATGCACGGTAAAGTGTTTGCCCTCGAGCTGAACGGTATCGAGTCCAACGTGGATTAAAACATCCAAGCCATCGACCGTGTTGAGCGCAACGGCGTGTCCCGTTGGAAAAATCGCCTCGATCTTGGCATCCGCTGGTGCAATCACGCGCGTGCCCGTAGGCCGAATGGCAACGCCTTGGCCCAAAAGGCCAGTGGCAAACGTCTGGTCGTTAACCTCGGAAAGCGGAATGACATCGCCCGAGATGGGAGCATCCAGCGTAAGGACTCGACCACGCATACCAAAAGACCTTAGGACTTTAGTGAACATGCTCCCCCTTGGACATACCAATAATCAAAACCAGTTTTAGTAGTTTACCACTTGGCATTGGTTTTTGACCATTAGGGAAGTTCGCGCTTGACAACCTCGACGATGTCGTCAACGACGCGCTGAGTCAGCTCGTGCGTCTCGGCCTCGGCCATCACGCGAACCAGCGGCTCGGTACCGCTCGGGCGCACCAGAATGCGGCCGCGACCGTTAAGCTCCTTCTCGGCGGCAGCGACAGCGTCCCAAATGGGCTGGCAATCGTCCAGACCGGCCTTGTTGTCGGAATGCACGTTGACGAGCACCTGCGGGTACTTCTTCATGATGCCGGCAAGGTCGGTGAGGGTGCGGCCAGTGCGCTTGAGCACGGCCAGCAGCTGCAGCGCCGTCACCAGGCCATCGCCGGTGGTGTTGTGCTCCAGGAAGATGATGTGGCCGGACTGCTCTCCGCCGATAACGGCGCCGTCCGCGAGCATGCGCTCCAGCACGTAGCGGTCGCCCACGGCGGTCTGCACCATCTCAAAGCCCTGTTCCTTCATAGCGATGGAAAAGCCCAAGTTGCACATAACGGTCGAGACGATCTCGGAGTTGGCGAGCTTGCCGCGAGCGGCGAGGTCAGAGCCGCAGATGGCCAGGATGTAATCACCATCGATCTCGTTGCCCTCGCTGTCCACGAACAGCACGCGATCGGCGTCACCGTCGTGGGCCAGGCCGATGTCGGCGTGGGTGCGCAGCACGAGCTCGCGCAGGGGCTCAAGATGAGTGGAGCCGCACTCAACATTGATGTCGGTGCCACAGTAGTCGGTATTGATGGCGTGTACCGTGGCGCCCAGACGCTGAAGCGCGGCAGGCGTGGTCTGGCAGGAAGCACCGTGACCGCAGTCAACGGCAACGACCAGGCCGTCGAGCTTAAGGCCGCCGAGGGTGCTGATAGCGTGGTCGACGTATGCCTTGCGAGCGTCCTTCATCTTGATGATGTGGCCCACACCGGCGCCGGTCGGCAGCGTGTCGGCAGCCATGGCCTCCTCGGACATGACCCAGGCGCTGATCTCTTCTTCAACGGCATCGGGAAGCTTCATGCCCTTGCGACTAAAGAACTTGATGCCGTTAAACTCCGGCGGATTGTGCGAAGCGGAGATGACGATGCCGCCGTCGAGGTCGTTTTGGACGGTGAGCAGCGCCACGGCCGGCGTAGGGATAACGCCGCAGCAGTGCGGGCGACCGCCCTCGGCCATAATGCCAGCGGTCAGAGCGCTCTCGAGCATGGTGCCCGAAAGACGCGTGTCGCGGCCAACGCAAATGTCCGGACCAAGGAACTTGGTCGCCGCACGGCCAAGGCGAAACGCGAGGTCGCACGAGAGGTCGGCGTTGGCGACGCCACGGACGCCGTCGGTACCGAAGATGTTCTGGGGCATAGGATCGCTCCTTCCCAAGTGGGCAAAACGCACTCGCCCACCCTAGTCGAAAAAGAAAAGCGGGACCCGCCGAGCAATCGGCAGGCCCCGCTTGTACATTGTATCTCGTAAGGAGATAAAACCTTAGCGCTTGGAGAACTGGGGAGCGCGGCGGGCCTTCTTGAGGCCGTACTTCTTGCGCTCGACCACGCGAGCATCGCGCGTAAGGAAACCGGCCTTCTTGAGGTCAGCACGGTAGTCGCCAGCGTTCAGAAGAGCGCGAGCGATGCCCAGGCGCAGAGCGCCGGACTGACCGGAGATGCCGCCGCCATCGCACAGAGCGATAACGTCGAACTGACCGGCGGTATCGGTCACCTTGAAGGGAGCAAGGGCGTTCTCAACGAGCTGATGACGGCCGAAATACTGCTCGGCGTCACGCTTGTTGATGGTCACCTTGCCGGTGCCGGGGACGAGACGGACGCGGGCGACGGCGTTCTTACGACGGCCGGTACCCTGGTAGACAACGGTGTTCTCAGCCATCTTTAAGCCTCCAGCTCAATCTTCGTGGGGTTCTGGGCAGCATGCGGATGCTCGGCACCAGCGTAGACCTTAAGCTTGGTCATCTGGGCACGGCCGAGGGTGGTCTTGGGCAGCATGCCGCGAACGGCGCGCTCGATGACCTTCTCCGGGTGCTTCTCCATAGCCTGGTGGAAGCTCTCAGCCTTGAGGCCGCCGTTGTAGCCGCTGTGGCGATAATAGGTCTTCGTGTCGGCCTTGTTACCGGTAAGCTGGACCTTATCGGCGTTGATGACGACAACGAAGTCGCCGCAGTCGCTGTTGGGCGTGAACTGGGGCTTGTTCTTACCGCGCAGGATCATTGCGATCTGGGTGGCAAGACGGCCCAGGACAGCACCATCGGCGTCGACGAGAACCCAGTTGCGCTGGACCTCGCCCTGCTTGGCGTAGTGAGTCGATTTCGAAATCACTTAGACTCCTCCATGTACAGTACGTGTTGTTACAGAGATTCACGGGGCTCTGCAAGTAACCCGTCCATATTACCCCGCCCGTCGCCCGAGTCAACAGGTATTTTGGCTCTGACCAGACTTTCTGCACATGTCGTCCATCGGTAATGATGTCGCGACGCTAGCGCTCGACAAATGCCTTGATATCACTCAGCAGACGCTTTGCCTCCTGACGACCCTGAATATACAGGTCGAGAAGCTTTGCCGGATCGTGCTCGACGTGACCGACCTCGACAGGCTTTTGCGGGGCAACGACCAGCGCGCGGCCCTCGCGCTCATACTTCCACAGATGCATGCGCTGGATGTTATAGCGGTCGTGGCGCGTCTCGATAGCCTCGAGCAGATAGGGGTAGTCGGCATAGCGGGCGCGTGCGGCAGGCATAAACTCGTAGGGCTTTTTCTCGTACGAGCGGTCCTGCGTGACAATGACAACCGCGCGATCGAAGCCGGCCTCCTTCAGCACGTGCTCGATGGGGACCGAATCGGCTACGCCGCCGTCGACGTATTTGTGCCCGTCGATCTCGACCGACGGCGTCACCAGCGGCAGCGACGTCGAGGCGCGCACGGCATCGAGGTCGAGCACGGCGCTTTTGACCGGCAGGTATGCAGCGGTTCCAAAGAGCATGTCCGTCGCGACGGCGTACATCTCGATGGGGCTCGCGTCGAATGCCTCGTTATCAAAGGGATCCAAGCGGTCCTGGACATCGTTGAAGATGAAGTCGTAACCCACGATGGAGCCCGTGGACGCAAACGATGCGGCACCCATGAAGCGGTTGTCGTTGCAGAAAGCCAGGTTGATGCGGTTGGCACGGCCGATCTGGTGCGACTTGTAGTTCACGCCGTTGAGGGCGCCGGCCGATACGCCATATACTGCCGGAATCTCGACGCCAGCCTCCATGAGGACGTCGAGCACGCCCGCGGTAAATTGCCCGCGGAAGCTGCCGCCCTCCAAAACGAGCGCGACCTTGCCGGCGTTCTTTGCCTTATCTTCTGCCGTCATGTTGACCTCCTACTGTTTCGTTTTGGCCTTCTTCTACCCAGTTTTGAGATGGAGAGCGCATGGGTTTTGGAGTTGAGTAGGACGGGGCGGCTGGCGGAAAGCACGTCCCGCTCTGGGGGGCGATTCCGGGATGGACTTTCCGCCAACAACCCATCCGGAAAATGCATCCCATTCTGAGCGTAGATTCTGGGATGCAACTTCCGCTTGAGGCGTCAACGTGAGTAGTCAATTTGGGACGGGGCTATTTTAGCTGCCCTTTGACTGTCGACGAATTATTGGGGGTCGGAACTAATATCGACTGGCTTATAGGGGTAGCTAAAATAGCCCCGTCCCAAATTGACTACTCCACCTTGTAGAGGCTTTGCGCGGAGAATCCGCGTATTTGCTTCGCAAATCCGCACCGGCTTCGGCCGCCTGCCGGCGTCCTCGCCCGCGGGCTAAAAACGCTTACGCGTTTTCTTTACGCCCGCGCCCTGCATAGAGTTCGATTCTCCGCGGTGCGGGGATGACGCTGGTGCAGGGCGTTGCCGGCTGTCATCCGATCGGCATCGCATCTATATAGGGTCGAGGCTTTGCGCGGAGAATCCGCGTATTTGCTTCGCAAATCCGCACCGGCTTCGGCCGCCTGCCGGCGTCCTCGCCCGCGGGCTAAAAACGCTTACGCGTTTTCTTTACGC